>NZ_JBSIBX010000002.1:0-506293 GCF_058245105.1 Chryseobacterium sp. UF-81
CGCTTGACATAACGGGGTTCTAAATGTTCTTCCATAACGATTCTTTTTTTGTGTATCGATATTTCAGGACTAGACATTAAATCATATAAAAACCTCAAGTGTATTTTACATTTGAGGTTTTTTATTTTAGACTTCCCGTAGATTGCACAGATTTCACAAAAAATCGTGCTTAAAGCCTTAAAACAACTCTGCTTTAGGACTAATTTTATATGTTCTCAGAAAATACTTAATTGCATAACGCTTGGTTCAAAGCTATAATAGCTTTCTCATAATGCTCCCTTTTTACTACAAACTGCATGTTGACCTGCATGATGGATTGTGCATAGCATTCTATGTTAATATGATTCTCATACAGAGCTTTTGTCGCACGATATAAAAATCCGGGTGTAGCAATATTGGTTCCCATTGCACAGACTAATGCAACCGGAACTCCCGTTACCTGATAAAAATTCTGTTTAAGTTCCTCCAAAAGCTTTTCCGCGGTATTACTTTCCCAAATCACCATCGTTATTGAGTTGGCGTTTGTGGATTTCAATACATAACTTATATTATACTTTTGAAAATAGGTCATGATTCGGGCATCATAACCCACTTCACTTACCATAAGCGGATCATGAATTTCTATAGCCAGCATTTTTTTTGATCCGGACACAATCTCAACACGGGCGTCAGGAGATACATAATTCTTTGATATCAAGGTGCCGATATGATCCGGGTCGAATGTATTTTTAATACGGATATTAATTCCGGAGAGTTCTAATGGTTTTGCTGCTTTTGGGTGAATCGCTTCCATACCGATATCAGCCAGCTGGTCTGCAATGATGTAATTGGTAAGTCCCACTGGAACACAGTTTTCTACACCCACGATATTAGGATCTGCGCTTGATAAATGATATTCTTTATGGATAACTGCCTCATCAGCCTTTATATCTACAGCGACCTTACTGAAGGTAACTTCGGAGTATCCACGGTCAAAAACCCTCATAATTCCTTCAGTTCCTTTAGTGTATCCTGTGGCTACACAAATTATATTTTTAAAATCTATTCCGTTGAATTCTTTTGTAATTCTTTCATCAATAGTAAGGGCTTCGTTATCATCAAACCCGCATAAATCCACAAATTTTGCGTGAATTCCTTTACTGTTAATGATATTAGTAGAGTTCCACGCAGAATGGGCTTCCCCAATTGAAGCTAAAATTTCCCTTGCTGCAAGATGAATATCGTGGGCATTTACATATCCTGATGCCAAAACCTTACTCAGGCTGCTAAGCATTGTTTTTGCCTGCTCCACTCTGTTTGTTATAAATGCATTGGCTTCAGAAAGCTGAAGACCAATATTTTCCAATCCTTCATTAATCGAAATCAGTTTTTGGCATACCTTATCCAGGTCAGCCTTATAATCTTCACCGTTCAGAAACTTTTGATATACACCGGGTTCACCTGTTTTTTTATGTTCTAATAGCCAGTTTGTTACATTATTATAGGCGGAGACTACAAAAACTCTGTTGTAAAATTCTCCCTCTTTTCTTTTTCCAATAATTATATTGTAAAGAACATCCTGAAACTGAGACATGGAAGTCCCTCCTATTTTTTCTACTGTCAACATTGCAAAAACTTTTTTCAAGCTACGAAAATAAGAAAATTAAGATGATTGGAGATACGGATCTGTAAGTTGCCTGTTTAATCTTTTTTTAAATGCTTTTCCATTCAAATTCTAGAATCAGCCATGTCAAGGTTTTAAACCTTGACATGGCTCACAAGACATGAATGACTGTATTTAGAATTGAGTATTAATTTGTCTGTAAGAAATCAAAAAAATAAATTAATTATCTTTAAAAAACATAAATTTTAAACAATGAGTTCAACTATACAGTTATCAAAAAGATTCAGGGAAGTCTTGCTTGATGGTTACTGGATCGCCAATACCAATTTTAACGACAAACTTTCAGAGGTAACATGGGAACAAGCTATTGCTAAAATAGATTCTTTAAATACAATTGCTATGCTTACTTTTCATATCCATTATTATATAGCCGGAATTGTTAATGTATTGGAAGACGGTGAACTCGAAATAAAAGATCAATTCAGTTTTGGTCTTCCGCCTATTGAATCTGCGGAGCAATGGGAAGCGCTTTTAAATAGGCTTTGGACAGATTCAGAAAAGTTTGCATTATTAGTTGAACAGATGGCTGACAGTAAACTTGATGAGATTTTCGTAGATGAAAAATACGGGACCTACAGAAGAAACATCGATGGAATGATTGAACATGCCTATTATCACTTGGGACAGATCACTCTGATTAAAAAACTGCTGACCAAATAATAATTAGGATAAATGATGAAAATATATTTTTTCTTTTTACTGCTGCCTTATTACTGCTCTTCCCAACTCAAAATTCCAAAAGGCTTTTCGGAGTTCAAAGAAAGCCCGTCCAATGGAAAAGAAATGAAAAGAATTGTTGCAGATTTTGATAAGGATAAAAAAGAAGATGTTATAACGGTGATTTATCAATCGGATTACGAATTACATGCTGCCAAAAAGTATCTGATAATCTATCTTTCCTCAAAGAAGAAGACCTTCTATATTGATTTTGATGTATTCAACGGTGTTTTTGTTATCCCATTAAAATATAAAAATGATGTCCTTGAATTCCTTGTTTATCAGGAAGGAACCGGGGTTTATGGACATGGCTTAAAATTAAGATTTAATCAGAAAGTAAAAGATATTCAACTGATTGGCTATGATTATAGTTACAGAACTCCCGGTGGACACTGTAATAAAACGTATAACTTACTGACGGGAGATTATACGGTAAATAATGATTTCTATAGTATGAAAACTGATAAAACTGAATTTGAAAGTTTCAAAGGAAATAAAAAAATAGTAAAAAGTATTTTTATTAAAGATTTCTCAAGTGATTTATTTGCGGAATTGAGTTCAGTCGGAAAAAAATACGAAAGAGAATAAATATATCCCGCAAAAGCTGAGAGTAAACTTAACAATCAGAATTAGAATCAATCTAAAAATCGTAAAGCCTGTAAAATAGTCACATATTTTAAGCTTTTACGCAAATTACCTATCTTTAAAAAAAATAAATTTTAAATGAAAAAATCGGTTGCAATCATTTTTGCGTTTATCATTTCTCAATTTCAGGCTCAGCAAGGAGCTTACTATCAGCAAAGTGCGAAGTACAAGATGAATATTGATGTAAATGCTGAGAAATTTACTTATCAGGGGAATCAGACTTTAGAATACACAAACAATTCGCCAGACGAGCTCAATGTGGTGTATTTCCATCTGTATTGGAATGCTTTTAAACCAAATTCCATGATGGATCAAAGAGTGGCAGGCCAGGGTAAAAATGGAGATTCAAGATTGCAAAAGGATGGAGTTTCAAGATTGGCATCTATTCCGAAAGATCAGGAAGGAGCACAAAATATTCACTGGCTTAAACAGAACGGAAAAGATGTGAAGTTTGAGATCCAGGAAACGATCATGAAGGTCTATCTGGCAGAGCCGGTTAAGCCTAATTCATCAACAACTTTCACGATGGAGTGGGATGCCGTAATTCCTCAGCAGATCAGAAGAAGCGGAAGAAACAACAGGGAGGGAGTTGACATGACCATGACGCAGTGGTACCCGAAAATTGCAGAGTACGATTATGATGGCTGGGCAACCTTTGACTATATCGGAAGAGAATTCCATGCCCCATTCTCAGATTTTGATGTTACAATCAAGATCAACAAAGATTATGTAATTGGAGCAGGAGGGATTCTTGAGAACCCGGCGGAAGTTAAAGGCTACGATACAAACGCAAAAATAAAAGCTGAAAAAGATAAGAAAGCAACCTGGAGATGGACCGCAAAAAATATGCTGGATTTCGCATGGAGCGCAGACAGAGACTATGTTGTAAAGAGTTTTGACGTTCCGGAAGGGCCAAAAGTGTTTTTCGTGTATCAGCAGAATGAGAAAACAAAGGTTTGGGAAGAAGCCCAGCCTTATGTTACCAAATATTTCCAGCTAATGAACAGCAATTTCGGAAAATACGTCTATCCTACCTACGCTTTTATCCAGGGTGGTGACGGCGGTATGGAATACGGAATGTGTACCATGATCCTGGGCGAGGCCAAAGATATCAAAGGATTGATGGGCTTAATGGCTCATGAAGGCGCGCACTCATGGTATCAGCAGATGCTGGCCACCAATGAATCCGTCCGTCCGTGGATGGATGAAGGATTTACCAGCTATGCAGAGGGTTATGTAATGTATCACCTGTTTCCGGAAGAACTTCCTAATCCTTTTGCCAATACTGTAAACGCTTACAGAGGTTTCATTAAAAAAGGAATTGAAGAACCTGCCGTATGGTTAGGGGATCACCACGATAATGGAACTGCTTATACCTATGCTTCCTATGTAAAAGGTGAACTATATCTCGTACAGCTAGGCTATATCATGGGTGAGCATAAGCTTGCGGAAACCTTAAAGCAGTATTACGATCAATGGCATATGAAACATCCGTCTGACAGGGATTTTCTTCATATTGCCCAGAAAGTTTCAGGAATGGATCTGAAATGGTTCCACAACTATTGGATCAATACAACAAAAACCATTGATTACGGAATCAAAGATGTGAAGTACGATGCAAAATCTACAACCATTACTTTGGTTAATAACGGACAGGTTCCTATGCCTGTTGATTTCAATGTAATGACTGCAGATAAAAAGATCCTCACTTATCAGATTCCTTTAAATATGACCCATACATGGAAGGAGAAGGATATTTACGGTGATTTCAAGACAATGCCTTACTGGCCCTGGACTCAGAAAGAATATACGCTGACGATTCCTTACACAAAAGCCCAGATATCTGTTTTGGGAATAGATTTCAGCCAGAGAATGGCCGATGTAAATACGGATGATAATATTGTAGAAGTAAAGCAATAGATTAAGTACAATACAAATAAACACTCACAGAGCTTTCTGTGGGTGTTTATTTTTTATGAAGTCTTCACTAAGTATCTCAATTTGAAGCCTGATGTCCGAAATCACATATCTTTAGAAACCTGCACGATTCACTTGCGGAGCAAAATTCACCATTCACAACCACATCACTACCGGAAACCCTCTCATATCTGAGATCTGAAATCTAAATATCTTTATTTTATACCAAACTGCAGCACCATCCAGTGATTAGCATGATTCTTTACAAGGTCATTTCTTAAAACCTCATCTTTTGTATTGAGATAGCTGTATACTTTTAAAGGAACCGAATCCGGATATTCTTTTAATCCCTGATCCACAGTGGTTTTAGCTTCTTCCTTTTTTCCGCCTCCGTCCAGAGCTTCAGCTTTATAGATATAAATGATAACAGGAACCTTCCCATAAAGCTCCCGGGTCTCATTTTCCAGAAGCTTCATGGCTTCTATCTGAAATTCTGTATCAGGTGCTTTACCAACCATGGAAGTACGGCTGATGTGTTGCTGGTACATCAGGAAAAGCAACAGGACATGGAGATTTTTTGTATCGGGATTGGAGGCCATTTTTTCAATTTTCTGAACCGTTTCCGGAGTCATTTCATCATTTTCTGCCTGCAGGTTTTTATTATAAAATTCGTCAAGAAGATCATAAACAGCCCTGTCGTTTCGGTCAATCTTCGATTCCTGCTTTATTTTAAGGAATATATCTTTTACCTGGTTTCCGCTCTGGGCAAAAGTGTTCAGGCCAAAACAAAAGATTACAATCAGCATTAATTTTTTCATGGAAGCAGGATAAAAATATTTTCAGTTTTAAAGATAATTAAATGTTTCCAATCTTCTAAATTTCAGACTCAGGTTTTTCTTATTAATAGATGAGAAATCTGCTTTATTTGCTTTTGCTATAAAAACACAATTGCTTTTCTGTATCTTCTTGTCCTGAATTCAGGTTAAATAATATAGATATTGCTTATTTTTGAGGATAAAGGCTTATTTTTACAACTGTTTTTTAACCCAGACTAGCTTAAAAAATAAATGAATTCAATTGTAATCAACGTAGGGAACAGCAACATCAGATTCGGACTTTTCAATGGAGACAACTGTGATATTTCATGGGTCATCAATACGAAGCCGTACAGAACGGTAGATGAGCTGTATGTACAGATCCTCATGCTTTACCAGACCTATAAAGTAGAACCGGAAGACATCAGTAAAGTCATTATAGGATCCGTAGTTCCCCAGCTTACCAAAGTGATGGGTTCGGCGATTAAAAAGATCCATGGGCTTCAGCCTGTGATTGTAGACCGGTCTACGCCTTCAGGAGTTCAGGCGAAATCCAAACAGATGGGAACTGATATTTATGCCAATCTTGTGGCTGCCCATAATCTTTACCCCAACCGGAAGAAGATCATCATTGATTTTGGAACGGCTCTTACGGCAAGCTGTGTAACGGAAACCGGAGAAACATTGGGAGTAATCATTGCCCCCGGAATTGTAACCTCTTTAAATTCATTGATCAGCCAAACCGCCCAGCTTCCTGATATTGAACTGAAAAAACCTAAATCCGTACTAGGCCTGGACACGGTAACCTGTATGCAAAGCGGTATGGTATATGGATTTCTGGGAATGGTAGAAGGTTTTATAGACCGTATCAACGATGAGGTGAACGACGACTGTTTTGTGGTGGCAACAGGTGGTGTTTCCCACGTTTATAAGCCGCTAACAGAGAAAATTCATGTGATGGACAGGCTCCATACGCTGAAAGGACTTTATTTTTTAGGAAAAGATTTATAGGAAAAACTCCAATAAACTAAAAACGTATTATGAGAAAATTAAAAGAATTCCCGGCAATAGAAACGGAAAGATTAGTTCTTTCACAACTGAAGGAAGAAGATCTTCCTTTGGTAACTGAATACCTTCAGGATAAAATTTTCTCAGAGGTCACATCCAATATTCCCTATCCTTATACCAGGGAACATGCCGAATTCTGGATGAAAATGTCCCGGGAATCTTTTGAAAACAATACAGGATATACTTTTGCAGTCCGAAATAAAGAAGGACAGATTTTAGGGGCCATTGGTCTTCACGACAGGGAAGATGATAAGGCCGAGCTGGGGTATTGGATGGGAAAACCTTTCTGGAATAAAGGCTACGTTACCGAAGCCGCTACAGCTTTAATTGATTTTGGGTTTAAGGAACTGGAGATTAATAAAATTTACGCAACTTATTTTCTACACAATCCGGCATCCGGAAGAATTATGGAGAAAACAGGGATGGAAAAAGAAGCTCTGCTAAAACAGCATCTTAAAAAAGATGGTAAATATATTGATGTCATGATGTATTCCATTTTAAAAAATAAATAATGATTTAGCCTTTCGTGGAAGCGGGCATCAAATTTTAAAATCTATCTTTTGTTTTTAAAGAATTCTTTAACGATCGTTGAGCATTCATTTTCCATTACTCCGGTTACCATTTCTGTTTTGGGATGCAGGGAAAGGTGCTTGTTGATAAATCCTCTTTGTTCATCTCTGGCCCCAATTACGACTTTAGAGATCTGTGACCACGCTAAGGCTCCGGAGCACATTACACAAGGTTCAAGGGTTACATAAAGGGTACAGTTAATCAGGTATTTGCCACCCAAAAAATTGGCAGCAGAAGTGATGGCCTGCATTTCTGCATGGGCAGTTACATCGTTTAAAGTTTCTGTGAGGTTGTGGGCTCTTGCAATGATGCGGTTATTGGAAACGATGACGCATCCGATGGGAACCTCATCTTTTTCCAGCGCGGCTTCTGCTTCCTGCAGAGCCATTTTCATATAATATTCGTCGGTAAACATTTAATCTTCAATAGTTAAGGTTAAAGGAAGTTTGAGGTAATACCTTACCGGATCGCCTTTGCTAACTGCCGGAGAAAATTTCTCCGAAACGGAATACAGCGCAATTTCAGCCTGCCTGTTAAAGGTGAAATTATCTCCCTGTGCGTGTACATTACTGATGCTTCCGTCTTTTTCAACAATAAAACCCACATTGGTCTTTACTGTTTTGGTTTCAGTATAAACACCTCCGGTATAAAAAAGGTGGGCAACTTCCTGTCTCAATGTATTGAATCCGCCAGGATAGTCAGCAGATTTTTCAAAAACAGCAGATTTCTCAATGTTGTTTTCCGATATGCCTTTTGGACTCTTCAGAGACTGCAGGTCTTCCAGATTTCTTACTTTTAACAAAGCTCCTATCATGGCTACGTTTTCAATGCTGTCCATCTTTTTCATGAAAAGCATAAAATCAAGTTTTATATTGGCTTTTTTGAAAGAATCCTGCTCTGTGTCAAACTTCTTTTTAAACTCAGTATTCAGCATATTCCTGTGGTGGTTATAATAGTTTTTAACCTGCCGGAATTCTTCCTTCTGCTGCGAAAAACAGAAAGAGTAAGTAAGGCAGAACAGGCAAAGAAATAAAGCTTTCAAAGGAGTATATTTATGTAAATATAATTAAAAAAATGAGAACTTTATCCTTTGATATCAGCTTTCAAGATAACGGTTCAGAGATTCCTGAAGATGAGTACGGATGTCATCAACTAAACATTTCGGTTCCAGAACTGTGACTTCTTTACCGTAAGAAAGGATTTCCTGCATAAAATCATAGGTAGGGTGGAGGAAGAATTCAAAATAGATCTCTTCCGGTGTTTCTTTAGTTTCTTTCTGAGACTGATGAAGCGGAAAACTTCTGATATACTCTCCCTGATGCCTGCTGCATTTCATAATGATCTTCTGAGGGTTTTGTTCTGCAAGATTCATCACCCCAAAAGCATTTTTGAAATGTTCTCTGAAATTGTAGTTATACTTTTCACGGAATTTGCTGTCGCTCACATCCAGATAATTGACCCTGTCTAACCCGAATGACTTTAAGGTTTTATCTTTAGTATCAATGGCGATGAGATACCATCTGTCTTTGGATTCTTTTAAAGCCAGGGGATGTACTTTCCTTGAAGTCATCACTTTATTCTTGTAGTTATAATGCTCAAAACTAACCACTCTTTTATTACGGATGGCAAAGAAAAGATCATAAAAATGTTCTATTCCTGTAGGCTTCCTGCTTTCAAAAAAGATAAAATCTGAAAAATCCGGATGAAGATTCAGGGCGTTGCTTACCTGGAAGGATTCCAGTAATTTTTGATTGTATTCATCCACTTCCATGATCGGGCGGCTCTCAATATAATACCTGTTATCTCCTTTCTTCTTGTTGTGAATGGAAAGGTTAAAAAGATCGGAAATCTCACGAATATCCCTCTGCAGCGTACGGATCGAGTAGCTTTTGATCCCCGCATCCTGAAATTCAAAAGAGTTTAAAAGATAGTCCTCCAACTGGGAATAGGTGGCTGGTGAACTTTCTAATCTTTTGATAATTAAGGCATATCTTGTCAGATAAAAATCTTTTTTCATTCGTCTGTATTTTATAGAGCAGCCATGCTGCGTTTCATGGTAAAATTTTATAAGACAAATATATAGGGTTAATGCGACAAAACATGTCGTGTTTTATTTTTTTGTGGATAAGTTTTGAGGATATAAAAAAGACCACTTCTGAAAGCGGTCTCCTGATTATTATTTTTCTGTTTCTAATATTGTTTCTATCAAAAATCATTTACCCTTTCTGATGATATTGTTAAATAAAAAATCAAAGAAAGAATAATTGTATTGCTTAATACTAGTTTTGTTTTAACGATTGCTTAGTGAAGATTGGTTGCATAGTTGAAGGTTTTGACAATATATAAAAAAGACCGCGGTTTAAAGCGGACCTTATTTTATATTTTCTCTTCAATTTTAGAGAGTTCTTTTTGATTAAAAATAAGATAGAAAAAATGAAAAATTCCTATAAATGAGTAAAATGATGCAAAAAAGAAATGGCCATAATCCGCAATAAAAATATTATAAATAAGGTTGACTATTATTATAGTCAAAATTGAAAATATATAAGAGCGTAAAACATTTTTCTGCAAGATGAATTGATCGTAAATAAAATAAAATAAAATAAAGTGTATAGCAGGAATTATAATCACAAAAGCCATTCCTATGGCTTGTAAAGCTATCTGCAATAAAAAATAACTTCCAAATAATAAATAATAGAAAAGTCTGGATTTATTGATTTTAAAAATGCTTTGATTAATAATAGTATAAATGGTTACTATTAATGCAAAATAAAAAGGTTCAATTATAAAGTTTTTAAAAAAAGTCTGATAATAGTCTAAAAAAAAGGTATTACTTAAGTAAAAGAATAAATATTCCATTATAAAGGAAATAGCTACAGAAACAAATACAATCAATACTGTTTTCAAAGTTATTTTTTTGGATATCGTCTCCATAATCTTTTATTGGGTTCTTTTGGATTCTTATAAAAACTATCGTTGTTACCAGTAAAAATACTACTTTTTCGGCCCCATGTCATCACCATCTTTTATCCTTTTAGGCTCTATTAAAATCGATGTTATATAATAAAACCGCTCAGCAATTGAGCAGTTTGGATTTAACTTTTAGATTCCCAAATAAGATTTCCATTTTCATCCCATTCCTTAAGGGTATTAGGGATGACATCGTTATTGTGGGCTTTATATTCTTGTGATTTTTTACCATTTTTATGAAAGTAACGGACCCATCCTTCCTGATAACCTTTGTCATATTCCTCTTCTTTAAAAAGATTTCCAGTATCATAATTTTCAAATACAATCCCTGTAAAAGGAGCTCCATTATAATTATAAATTGGTATACCTCCACCATCTAATCTTGAAATGGTTAAATTTGAATCCTTATAATTAATTTTTAGTGCCATAAATTAAATTTTTTATTGTTATACAAATATACTTAAAGCCTATAAACCTAATCCCATGTGTAAGATAATAGCAGTGCACGCATAGCGGCTGTATCTTATTCGCTTCCTGTCATAAAAAACGATTATATCCAATAATGTCTTGAAATACAGCATCCCCTAATTTTGCTTCAGGGTCTATTACGGTCAAAAGTTTATCAAGAGCTCTTATTTCTCCATGAGATCCTATTGCCCAGCTCTTATTATATCACTAGGCGTTGCAAGTAACCCATCCATCTTTAAACGGGTAATATGCTTATCTGACCTAGCTTTAAGAGTAGGATGTAGGTTTTCTGCTTTCAAAAAAGATAAAATCTGAAAAATCCGGATGAAGATTCAGCGCGTTGCTTACCTGGAAGGATTCCAGTAATTTTTGATTGTATTCATCCACTTCCATGATGGGGCGGCTCTCAATATAATACCTGTTATCTCCTTTTTTCTTGTTGTGAATGGAAAGGTTAAAAAGATCGGAAATCTCACGAATATCCCTCTGCAGCGTACGGATCGAGTAGCTTTTGATCCCCGCATCCTGAAATTCAAAAGAGTTTAAAAGATAGTCCTCCAACTGGGAATAGGTGGCTGGTGAACTTTCTAATCTTTTGATAATTAAGGCATATCTTGTCAGATAAAAATCTTTTTTCATTCGTCTGTATTTTATAGAGCAGCCATGCTGCGTTTCATGGTAAAATTTTATAAGACAAATATATAGGGTTAATGCGACAAAACATGTCGTGTTTTATTTTTTTGTGGTACTTAAAAAAAAAATTCAATAAGTGGATTTTACTAATATCTACTTTAGATCCAGGCTTGTAGAATATAGTGTTTAGAATAAAATACCGTTCAAGAAATTGAGCGTTTAACTTATTTTTTTAGAATATTCTTTTCATGGAGCCAAATTTCCTCAGTAAAGTTTTTCGGCTCTCCAGTGCTAGCATTAACTCCAATACCAAATACAGCTATTTTTCCTGCCTTCAAATTTTTGAAAGAATAAACATAATATTCATCAATAATTAAAGTAGGATAAAATTTAAAAGAATCTTTTGCTTTTATTTGATCTTTTTCATTATTAGATCGAAAAGCTTCATAAATTTTATTTGCTTGTTGAAATTTTATATTATGATTCTTTTCAAAGGTTTCTGCCTCATTTGTAAGAACTTCATTTCCGTCGGTGAAATGAGCAACAAGAGTTATATGGTGCTGATTTAAAAACTTTCGTTCCTTAGAACAACTAATAAATAATAAAAGTCCAAGTAATATAAAGCTGAAGTGAGTTCGCATTTTTTCTATAATTTTATTAATGTTAAAAAATAATAGTCATAGAAATATTTTGCTTAATGAAAAAGGGGTTATTTTTTTTTAATGCAGTTGTACATTTCCTGCATTATCAACCTTAATTCTTTTCTCCTACGTGATAATTATCTAGGAGCCGAAATTCCCGACTCCCAAGGATATTTTGTTTTCTGACATGAAGATAACAGGATGCTAAGAAATATCATACCCAGAAAGTTCAGGGTTGTAAGTTTGCCTTTCATAGAGAGGGTCTTTATATTCTTTCGTTATAGGAATTAAGGAATAAAGTACTCTACCTCTTGTGTATAGTCATAATCTCTATTCTCACTTTCTTCTAAAGTTGGTTTTCTATTTTTAAAACGAAGCATTTTTTCTTTTATTCCACTAGAGATCAAATATAAAACAGCATGTTCCAAATCATTTTCTATCTCCAGTTTTATGTCAATCTTATTTAATTTTTTTTGGGTTATAAACTTTTTCAAACTTTTTGGCATAATAATCTTACAACAATATGTCTCGCCTGATTTTGTAGACCAAGATAATTCCATTTCCACGGGTAGTTTCTGATAAAATCTTTTCTCTATTCCAATTCCTTGTCTAAAAGTGCCATCTTCCGAAACATAACTATAGCCTATTTCTCTTTTATTGGGTCTATTAAAATCAAAGTACATATCATATTCTTTTTCATTATTTGCCCATGCTTCATAAGGAACACCATGATGTTGCCAGTAGGTATAGGTACTTCCCCATGTTTCAAAATCTTTTGTTTTTAATCCAATTCCTACATTATCATTTTTATATCCTTTTAACTGAGCTTTTGCTACTTCAATCTGTTTATCAACTGTCGTAAACCAGACTCTGATCCACCCTCCGGGAGCCATTCCAACTACCAAATGAGCAAAATTGGTATCATTGATGTTATATTTTCGAAATAAGTCCAATATTTTCTTTTGATCGAGAAGAACCTTTCCTTTAAAATCTTTTGAATCAACAACACTATAATAATCTATATATACTTCTTTTGGAATTTCTTTATACTTATCTCCTGAAACTACTCCTCCATATTCATTACCCCAACCACTATCAAATGCAATATTACTTCCATTTCCCGCATTACCAAAGCTTATATTTCCTCCGACAGGATAATATTTGGGAGCCGAAATCCCAGGCTCCCATTGATATTTTGTTTTCTGACATGAAGACATCAATACGCTAAGGAAGAGTATCATAGACAGCCAGTTCAGGACTGTAGGATTGTCTTTCATAAGGTGGGTCTTTAAATTCTTTTTCATCTTTAAAATGAGGTACGTTTGCATAGGCGAAATTATAATTCTCTAACATTTCCAGTAGAGGTGAATCAAAATTCGCAGATAAATGTACAAAATTATTCATGATATATTTATACATATCCGAATAAACAGGGTAGTTATCGTTCTTATCTATTAAATTAGTATAGGTAATTTCTTTTCCTTCTTTATTTGTCCATTCGTGTTCTGCAATTTTTATAATCAGGTTTTGATACTTTTCGAGATCAGTTTTTTTATTATTCTGAGGTTTGGGAGCATTTTCACCTTTCAGTTCATATACTTCATCATCTTTAATCTTATAATCCTCAGGATATTTATATTCTTCAGGATGTGTTGCTTTGCTTATAGGACGTGTAAATGGTACATCAGCATAATTAAGAGCAATGTACTTCATTACATTCATATATACCAAAGACAGTTTATTGTTCAATGGGCGTCTGGAGAGAAGCTTGTGGTGGGAGCCTTTTAATATATAGGTCCAATTTCCTACTGTTTTTTGGGTAGCTGTTCCCATAAAACTTTCCGGCAGCAGTTCATCTTTTTCTGCATCCCCATCTCCTCCTAATCCTTCAAAGGAATGTACCTCATGCATTACTTCCCAATACAGCTGATCTGCATTACATAGTTTTTTGGAAATATACCAATTACGTAACACCTCTTTTTGTTGCTCCAGCTTTTGCTTTTCCGCTGTGGGGGCATCTCCTGCCAAATTAAAAAAATGTAAGGTATGAAGCTCCTTTTCTGTTTGCCAATAGGCTCCTCCTATATCAGAATGCGCACCCAGTACAGAAATTTCTTTGGAACATATACCATGAAATTCTCCTACCGGCGTTACCGGAAAATTATCTCTCCATTCAGTTTGAGCTTTTATGTGTAATACTCTTTTAATATTAGGATTTGAGAGATTAGGATTCACTTTTTTTATTAATGCAACCGCGTTTGTCAATACCCCTAAAACAGGATTGAGTGTTGCTGTTTTAATTTCTGTAATAGGATTTCTTGCTTTATCTATTATTCCTTTTCTTTCCAGCATTTGTGAAATAACGGTATCAAATATTCCTAAAAATTCAATACTCACCTGATGTTTAGGAAACCTGATTTTTTTTTGTTTTAATAGGCTTCCTAAAACCCCTCCTGTAAAAATTGTATCAGTCGGGAGTACTGCATACTGTTGTGGAACTGTCAGATTGTCTTTTTCTTTTTTTGTAGCATCAGCTTTGGATTGAATCATTTCAGCCTGAAAAGTATTAACCTTGATGTTCTTTTTATTGCTTTGTCTCCTTACAGCTCTGTCATTTAGTTTTCCAAATCTGTCTTTTATCTCTTCTCTACTTGTTTTCAAGACTTCATTACAAAAGTGCCTTGCCGCTGCTGCACCCCTACTGAAACCAAACACATCAAATTGGATAGAAATAATTTCTAAAGGCTTACTGGATGCTTTTCGTCTAGCCAAAAATAATTTTTGGATTTCGTCTGCGATATTTTTACAAGCCTCATTTACTCTTGTAATTACACCTCTTTCACCTTCTCCTATTCCTGAACCTACATATCCCATTATTGTAGTATCTTCTTTGTGTTGTAAAGTACCGATACCCTCTATATAAAATTTTAATTGCAGATTCTGATACTCTAAATTTGTTTTTGTATCAAAACCTCTCTTCTCTTCATATAAATCATGAAGCAGAGCTATGTTGGAATAAGAATTCCAATAACTGCTTCCAGATTCTATAACAAAACTTTTAAAGTCTTTAATTTCGGGTACTTTATCTTCTTGTAATGGGTGGTTATACGGTTTAGATTTGTAATTAGGATTATATTTGGGATTGTAATAAACATCATCCGAGTTATACCTATTATTTCCTGTTCCATCAAAAAAAACTCCAATACGCAATTTTACTTTTTCTGTTCTACCAAATGCATCATATTTTCTTTTATTTGTCCCATACACATCAATATCTGAGACGCCAATATCGGCAAGATTTCTTATACCTATATTTCCTGTTTTCATCTTTGTAAATTTTATAAATTAATATTAATTGGAAAAAGAAAGTGGTAGATAAAAACTACCACTTTCAAATGAGTATTTTATGATATTATATTGGTTTTATAATAGTACTTGGTAGTGTTGTAGGATCCGTACTATGGCTTAATTGTATATCTCTCTGCTCAAAATTTGTTTCAAACTCCAGTTCCGAAGGATTCTCACAATTTTTCGGATCAGTTTCCGGGAAAATCGGCAATGGCTGATCCACCGGAAGTCCCGTAGACTTGTCCTGAAGAATAGTAAGTGTAGTAGGCAGTCTGGTAATCCAGTATTTACCTTGAGGTTCTCCGGTTGGTTGTCTCATTTCGTCGACAATACTCATGTACATTGGGTCTCCGATTACCGGAACTTCACCGCCATTCCAGATAAGACCTGTTTCCAGGAAGAACTGTACGGCGTTTTCAAAGCCTGGTTTTACGGTAACGATAATTCTTGCCATCCCTGCCTGTAGGAAGCTTCTGAATAAAGGATCCATACTTTCGCTCAGATAGAATTCCTGCCAGCTCTTACGGTTGGCCCAATAGTACGGATAGAAGGTATAATCCATGATTTCCCATTCAAATGCCTGTTCCATGAACTTGGCAAGGGCGGTATATTTATCCAGATTTTCATTCAGATATACCTGGAAATTATCCATGGTTGTCTTATCATCGGCTCCGTTTGTCGTTGCCTGCCCTAATGTAGTAAGGTAATCCTGCAGCAGGTATGCAATACAGTTATGCTTTAAGACATCATGCTCCATATAACGGTAGAAATGATCTTGTCTTTCTTTAGCCTGCGCCTCTTTTTCTTTCTGTTCTGCATCTAATCTTGCCTGCTCCTCCTGGAATTTTGCATAAGCTTCTTCATACGCTTTAATAATTGCATTGAAGCTTTCTGTTTTCCAGTTGTTGATGTATGCATCACTCAGCTCACAATTTATAGTTACCTTTATGTTGTAATTTTTAACATTATGTCCTCTCACCTGAAAAGATACAGGGCCAGTTAAATTGAGGCCGGATGATCCTTCGTCAAAATTAATATCACCACGCTCAGATCGGCCAACCATATCTCCTTTTAAATTGGAACAGAATACTTCGGAATAACGGGAGCCATCCCATCCGCCACCTCTGTTTCGGGATGATCTGCAGCTAAAACTTGCATTTTTTCCGGCATAATTGTCTGGTATGCCAATCTGCCAATTATCTATTCCAAAATCATCATTGGTTTGAGGAACGCTCGCAGCATTATATATAACTTGCTTGGTAGCCTCTGGAAAAGCTTCTAAATTTACTCCGTAAATCTGTGCCCAATGCTGGATTTGTACTATCGTTGCAGACTTTGGATCCGGCATATACCACGGTTCAGGGGCTTTTCTAGGATCTACGGGAGCAGTAAGCACTTGGGCCTTGGCAACAGTAAGAGCCAGACGGTGTAATCTTGAAGGCTCAGGAACCATAAATTCAAACATGGTACGTTTACCATAGTTGTAGATCTGGTTTTTCATCTTTTTATCCACCCATCTGTACACTCCTGTGATGTGCTGTGGTGGTAGATTGGTTGTAAGAGCTTTTCCTCTGTTGTCAAACTCATGGACATTGGTTTCCGTATATTCTTTGATAATTTTCTGAACTCTTTCTTCGGAAATCTTAGTAAGAACTCTTTCCATAGCTCTTTCTGTAATCTCCTGAGATTTCATCACGGCCTGTCTTGTGCTGTCGTGTTGAGCGGTATTATTGGCATAGTCTGCCCCGATTTCAAACTTCATGGCACTATCATTCCCATAGCTGAATCTTGTATAGGCAGTAATACTTTGTTGCTTATCAATTTCTTTCGCAACCTCAGTTTGCATATCTGTTCTGGAAGTTTTTGAAGTGTCAGAAATCTTCTCGGTTTCTTCAGACTTGGATGTGGTATCTGTAATTTCGGAATAATCTCTGGCAACAGAAGATTTGTGTCTCAATTCGCTTGCCATGACATTCTCAATATTGGACACCTCTCCCGGAACATAAGCATGAAGGCTCTGGACTACTTTCAGATAATCGGCAACTCCGAGCCTTTTGATCCCGAAATTTTTGCGTTTCTGGATGATCACTGGTTCTGGTTCACCCGGATTTTCAACTACAGCACGTTTCAGGGTAAGCATTCCGGATAAGTTTAAGTCTTCTTTTGGGTATTGCGTGGCAATATCTCCGTATGCCTGACTTCCGTTATCAAAAATGACTTCTATTCTGAAGCTGAAGCTGTTTCGGAACTTATCTACTAAACATGTCGGTAATGTGATTTTATTATCGATGACCTGAAGATTGCTATAGTTTTCCTCAAAGGTTCCGGCGGCATCTGTGGTGGCAATGATCTTAGCATTGGCAACACTCCATGAAACATCTTCTACCTCAAAAGAGAAATTAACAAATCCTCTGCTTCCTGCCAGCCTGAAAGAGTTGTGTGCATATAAGCTATATGCCATAGGAGTTCTGGAAGTATTTTGTGTAAGGGGAACTGAAGCTCCTCCAATGTTTGCATACTGCTGCTCAAGAAGAGGACTGTTTTGCAGAGCGGTCTCCATTGATGAAGAAATATTGTTTTGTACAACAAGCAAAGCATCAGCATAGCTTTGTATTTCATCATCAAGGACAATGGTCTGGTCACCAATCATTAATGTGCTGGCAGAGAGAAACTGAACTTTTTCTGTGGCAGGAACTTCAGATACTTTTTCTGCATCAAATTCTGAGAAAAGCTCAACAAAAAGGTCGAAAGATTCCGGAGAAAGTTTTGCTTGTAGATCTTCTAAATCGATTTCATTTCTGTATGAAAATACAAAAGACGGAACTTCGTATTCCTTTAAGCTGTTATACAGACGTTCTTTTTCTTCTTCCGGAGTCTCCGGAGTGATTTTACTTTCTACCTCGGCCAGCTTTCTGTCATAGAGCTCTATACGCTCCCTGTTTTCGTCCATGTATCTGGAATAACCGTCTTGGTATGCCTGGAAACGGGCTTTATGATATTTTTTCTGAAGTTTTTCCAATTCTGTATTTAACTTGTCCAGGCCTTCTTTTCTGTGGATTGCTTTGTTGGCTGTCAGCGAGGTTCTTGCTTCAGATTCTAATCTTTGAAGAGTTTTTGCGCCCAGAACTGGTGTGGATGGTTCTTCAGCAGCTTTGGAAGAGGCTGCAAAAGATGTTTCCGAATAATCCTCTGAAAATAACGATGTTGGTAATATTACTTTTCCATTCATCGCTTTTTCTAATGGTTTTTCACCATTTATCTTGATGATTTCCTGATCTGTAAGATCCTGGTTGTTGGCAAAACCAAGCTGAATGGCCATCAGGATATGACTGATTGCTTCTTTAATGTAGAAGTCTCCTTGAGTAACGATCAGATAAATGAAATTATTCCAAAGAAGGGAAAATGTTTGAATTCCTTCGGCATTAAGCTCTTTATTGGCATCAATAAGGTTTTTATAATAATCTGTAACGTAAGTCAGATCATTGCTGCCCAATGTTTCTTTTTTAGAAAGCTTTCGCCCGATAACAAGAAGATCTCCGAATACTCCTTCCTCAATTTTCTTTTCTGATTCAAATCCCAGATTGCTGAATCCGCTTGCCGCTCTTTTCATTTCTCCAAACTTGGTAGCCTTGGCAGGTCTTCCGGCAACCGCAGTATCAAAAATACCAGTGATGCCTTTTGGCCTGTGGATAAATCCTAAATTTTTGTCTTTTGTTTCCGTTAATTGCGGATTTCTTAAACTCACAAATCTGAAAAGAGTCTGTGATACATTATTTGTTGGGTTCATACCTTCTGTTGCTTTATAGTTAATAATACCTTCTCCTATTAAGGATCCTCCTACAGTAAATGCGGTTTTTGGAGGTGTATTGTTTGTTGCCATTTTAATATTTTGTTTAATGATTTATTGTTTTGTGTATTCGAGAGTCAGGGTAAATGAATTAATGACAGAATAATCATAATCAGGCTCATTTACCAGCTCAATTTTTGCCATTCGTCTTTCGACAGTGATATAAGCTTTTGCTCGCCATTGGTTACCTGCAAAAGAGGCATCTATTGCCTGCCAGTCTGTGAACATCTCATTGGAAATAATGGTTTCAATATCAGGGAATTCGATTTTGAAATCAATCTCGCCTGTTCTCGGGATCTGGTCTAAATACAAGGTTTTTTTGTAAACCGGCTTACCATTGATCCATGTTCCCCCTGTTAATTCTTCTGTTGTAGTATACGAGTGCTGTTTATCAGCATATTTCTTTTGGATAAAAGAATTGTCTGTATACATATCTCCATAATAGTATGAACCAGTCATTCCAAAAGATGCGCCCGGGTATACTCCGTTAAAGTCGATACCTGATATACCTACATTGCTGCCTGCGTTGGGAGTGTTGTTTATTTCAATTACTCCATCATCGAAGAATGAAATGTATGATCCCTGTACAGCCCCTTTTATCTCTCTGTTTCCATTTGAATTGTCAAGAACAAGATCACCAGTTATAGGCTGTCCTGCAGCGGTTCCTGTTCTTGGTATAAAGCCTGAAGCATCAACCATACCCGAAAGCTTATCCCAGCCGGGAATACCGGTATTGTTCAGGTTGTCAACCCATACATAGTTTTCACCTGTATCAAGTAAATTCCATACATCACCTATTGTTTGACCTGTTGTAGGTAAAGCTCCAAAATTGGCAACGGATCCCATGACATGGTAAGTTCTGCTCAATAGTGAATTAATTTGAGTCTGGTTATAGTAATTGTTAAATATCCAGCCACGTTGCACATAGTCGTTATTACTTGCAGGGGTATATAATTTTGCTGCTGTTATCCCTGTTGTAGGTGTTATAGTAATATCATCAGCGTTTGAAGCAGGTGATCCAATCTGTAGAAATCCGGCATTCATTCTCACCCAACGATCTACAAAATCACCTGTAATTAAAGCTCTGTTCAATTGACCTTGTTGGAAACTTCCAAAATTTCCTTCAGCAGTATTTGAATATCCTGTTAATGTTTGATTACCATGGATGATTAATTTATTATTGATGGCTCCGTCATTCATTCCTACGCCGGTGCCAATCAAAACATTGTTATTGCCGGTAACACCTGAACCAGCTGAAACCCCAATCATAATGTTTCTATCACCCAAATTTGATTGATTGTTTGCTTTCCAGCCTAGCAAAGTATTAAGGTTACCCGTAGTATTGTAATAACCCGCTCCCACACCTAAAAAAGTATTCTTAAATCCTGTGGTGGTCCGATTTCCTGCTTCATCACCAACCATTGTATTTTGGCTGCTTGTTGTTGCGTTTTCACCTGATGATGTGCCAATGAATACGTTGTATTCACCTGTCGTTAATTTAGAACCACTTGATACGCCCACTGCTGTATTCCATTTACCTGACGTTAATTCAGAGAAAGAATAAGAGCCGAATGCTAGATTATTTCCGCCTGTAGTTACTTTTGGCAAAGCATTGTAACCAATAGACATATTGTAGTAACCGGTCTGTGATTGGTTAATATTACCAAAGTAATGAGAGTAAAGAGTCTTATTAAAGTTCAATTCTCCGGCTCTTCCCTGATCTGCATTAAAAACAATAGCTTTGGTGGAGGAATTACCTCTGTCTATGACTGATTGTAATGTATCATTTTCTGTGAAAGCCGGCTTATCACTCAGATCATTATAGCTTCCGGAAATCCCAACTTTATGTATTTTTACTTTTTCGGTACCTTCCTGAACCAGCGAAACACTTCCGTCTATATTGGTCGTTGGAACAATACTAAATTCTGAAAGATTGATAGGAAACGAAGATCCGTCGCTCTGAGTAATGGTAATGATATTCTGAGAAGCATCGTATTCCGCATGTTCAATACGGATGTCATTGGTTATCAAACCGCTAAGATCTACCGTTTTACTTTGTTGAGTACCGTTTTCTCCTGTATAAAATACCGTTAGAATATTTCCATTCAATTCCGGATTCTGAATTGATGTTTGTGTTTCTATTTTATCTTTCCAAAGCTGGGCATTTTGCGGGCTTATATTGGATGCATTGGCATCTGCCTTTTGAGAAAAGTCATAATCAATATTGCCCAAAGGAAGTTTTTCATCCTTGTGCCAGTAAGATTCCTGCCATTCCCAGAATTCTTCCTGTACTGGGATATCTCCGTTTTCGAAATATTTTTTTAGTTCTTGTTTTGTTTTCATTTTGTGATTTATTTAAGATTCGCTGATAAGAGTTCCTCCAATGACTCTTGTATTAGCATCAAATGAATTAGAATAGTATTGCGTATTGTTATCAAGTATAACTGTATTTACATCTGGATTATAATTGAAGGCATTGGGCCCGATCATTGAAACCCCGGCCACAATATATATTGAGCGAAGCTTGTTGTAGGCAAAAGCATAATCTTTAATTTCTTTTACATTCGCTGGAATTGTTATTGTTTCCAGTAGATTAGATGAAAAAGCTCGTTCATTGATCGTGGTAACACTTCCTGGAATAGTCAGAGATTTTAGTTGGTTACTACTGAAAGCCTCCCCGCCAATAGTTAGAACACTGTCAGCAAGGAATACGTTTGATATTCCGCTTCCTAGTGCAAATTGTGCAGGAATATGCAGAGTACCCTGCTTTATAAATATATTTATAACCTGGAGAGGTGCTAATGTGGCATTTCCGTTTTCATCTATTTCTGCATGAAAATCATTCCGTCGGGGAAATCCATTTTCCAGACCTGCAATTTTAGTCATGTCTATTTTCTCATCCTTGTGCCAGTAAGAGTCCAGTAAAGTCCAGAAATCTTCCTGTACAGGCTTGTCTCCGTCTTCGAATAAGAGTTTTAAATCTTCTTTTGTTTTCATAATATTTTATCTATAAGTGATTGTTGCTGTTGCAGGAATCCCGGCATTACTTAGATCCAGACCAGCCGGAGCTGAAACTGTTTTTAGTGAAGGAAGGGCGAATGCATTTTGTCCGACAGATGTTACTGTGCTTGGAATATGCAAGTCTTCAATAACAGTTGCTCCGAAACATTGAAATGCAGCTACTCCAATAGTAATTAAGCCTTCATTGAGAATAATTTCTTCCAAAGAATCCGATCCATTTATAAGATTGACTTGGCCATTAAAAGCAGCGTCACCAATAATTTTTAACGTTGATGGAGTCTTAATCTTTTTTATATTTTGTGATCCAAATGCTCCTAATCCAATTTCCTCAAGTCCCTCATTAAAATTAACCTCGATAATTTGATAGTTCATCCCTGAATATTGAAAAGCACCTTGTTTGATTTTTTTTATATTTTCAGGAATAGATACAGAAATCGAATGTCCTGCAAGTACTCCATCAGTAATGACAGGAATTACCTTTTCTACTAAATCAATAGAGGTTTCAGGAATTTTTTCATCCTTGTGCCAGTAAGAATCCAGTAGAGCCCAGAAATCTTCCTGTGTAGGCTTGTCGCCGTTTTCGAATAAGAGTTTTAAATCTTCTTTTGTTTTCATAATAAATTGTGTAATTTGATTAATTAATAGATTGTTATTGAAGAGTCTTTTTAGTAGAATCTCTTCATGTTTTTAGTCTTCATTTTTTTGTGGTTGCAGACTGTATTTCCACCTTACGGTTACATTTTCATATTGTTTACAGGTTTTGAGACATAGTTCTGGCTGTCCGGCATTTTGTGAATGATAGATTCAAAGGTGTATTTGAATGATTATTGGATACTGCTAGATGTTTTGATTTGGTGTTTCAAAGGTAATTCCGGACAGCGTCAGAACTTGTCGTGTTATAATGTATTTAGTATATATTTTCTTCAGGAATAGCATTCTCAAAGTCTTCCCTGAAAAAACTTTCAATGTCATTGAGATAGTTTTCGTAGTCCATCTCAGCATGTTCGATATCGCTCCACTCAATAGTATAGAGATCTTCATCGAAAAGGATATCTGGATTGTGATCTGGTGTTTGCATGTTTTGTGTTTTAAGGTTGAGGTTATGTTTTGAACATATTTCTGGCTGTCCAGCATTAATAAATGTTGAATTCAAAGGCTTTTTAAAATTTTAATGATTGTTTTTTGTGTCTTTGTTTATACTCCAAAAGTAGGGGGAGAAGACGACAAAACTTGACGTGTTTTAAAAACTTTTTACATTTTTTAAATATTAGCTATTTGACTTATATGGGTCCTTTATAAGGTAAAAAGCTTATATTTTATTTTTGATCAATTTCTGTACAATTTGGTTCAGAATTTCTCTGTTATCATCAATATAGCTTAATCCTGCCTGAATCAGGTTTTCAATGTTTGATCTTCTGACATTGTCCATCGCCGGAGATGCATTTTTCAACGAAGGATTCAGACGGTAATAATTTTTCTGATTTCGCTGGCCTAAGGTCTGAAACATCTGGCAAAGCTGATAATCTACAGTTTCTGCATTCGCAGACATTAATATATCTATGATTGGATTTACCCAGCCTATTTTTCCCGATTTTTGAAGTTTTCTGAAAGAATAGGGCTTGGCCTCAATACCTGTTCCGATAGAAACGATAATCATATCATTTACGCCGGGATGATTAGCCTTCTGATGATTCTTTAATACTTCTGCAAAAGGAATTTTTCGGGCTTCCGCATAAGCGCAAAGAGCAGGATTATTAGCAAACATGCCACCATCAATCAGGCTGAAGATCTGTCCGTACATCGATTTGATCTGCACCGGACTGAAATAAGTAGGAGCTGCTGCTGTTGCCCTGCAGATATCTTTTACATAAAAGTTATCCGTACTCAGATTAGCCTCCCACGAATTAAAAAGTTTTGCTCTTCTGTTTTCAATATCATAACTGGTTATTAAACAAGGTTTTATAAATTCTTTAAGTTCAAGCTGTCCAAAAAAGTCATTCAGATTTTTTTCAAGTGCATCCTGAGAAATTTTTTCATTAAGCAGGCCAAACGGATTGACCAGCTTTTCCCAAAAAGAAACCTGAAAGATGTCGCCCCCCTTTTCAGCGTATAATTCTAGCCCTTTCTGGATAGAATATTTCGCCTTTCGGTGTTCATCGGGACATAGAATAATAGAAGCAATCAGTCCTCCTGTACTGCTTCCTGCAACCAGATCAAAATAATCACCAAGTTTGGCACCCGGGTTATCATGATACTGAAGCTGTTCCTCTATGTAGCGGAGAATAATACAGGTAATAATACCTCTTATTCCGCCCCCGTCCAAAGAAAGAATGGTTGTCTTTTTCATGTGATGTTTTGTTGGTTTTAAAAGAAAAATTAAGGTCCTGAGACAACTAAAACCAACTTTCTGCCTTTAAAAGCAGATGTTGGTTTTAGTATTTGAGATCTCAGTTAACTAACATTTTCTTACAAAACAAAGGTAGGCCGGGGAAGCGACAGAACTTGTCGTGTTATAATTATTTTCAAATAAAAGGGAATTAAAACAGTATATAATTTTGTTTATCCTTTGGCATCTTGGATAGTATTCGCCAGCTCGTTTTCACCAGTCCTTTTTTAGTATGAATATTCTTTTTTTCGAAGTGGGGAAGGTCTTTGAAGGTTTTCCAGTTTCCGCCCCAGTCCCAGCCGTGTTTTGCAAAAATTTTCACACATTCGTACCAGTCGGCCACCCTGTCATTATCCCAATCTTTAACGGTGTCCCAGCTTGCAACCTTACCGTCAATCATCAGGCAGATATCAACAGCAAGTCCGTAATTATGGATGCTCTGACCGGCTTTAGCATTTGTTACTTTTTTTCCTGATGTAATTCTTCCGATGGCGTATAGTTTTTCCTGCTCTTCAAAAGATCTCAGGCCTTGGGTGATTCTTACTTTAGCTCTTCCGGTAAGGGCATCGTCGCATTCTTTTATGATTTGTCTTACTTCATCTCTTACAGAAGGATGGAGCTTATTGATTCTTTCTGATGTTACTTTATCCATGATTCATTATTATTTATCTATGAAACAAAAATATAGGTTAAGGGCGACGGAACTTGACGTGTTTAATTAAATATAAAGATTTTTATACAATTTCTTACCTTAAATTAAAACATGGGAAGAGAAAAACAGCGTAAATAATAAGACTGAATGGTGACACAAACAAATCATTTTTATTGAAATGCACATCTGAGAGCTTGAATTCAGGGGCGCACAAATTATAACGCTAATGCGACAAAACATGACGTGTTTGAAATGAATTAACTGTGTCATATTCAGGGTATTAAATGTAATGTTAATTTTAAAATAAAACAGGATAATTATTTTTAAAAATGTAATTTTACATTAAAATTATCAGTACCCGTCATGTATGCTTTAGTAGATTGCAACAACTTTTTTGTTTCCTGCGAGAGAACTCTGGATCCGTCTCTTGAGGGGAAACCTGTTGTGGTACTTTCCAATAACGACGGATGCGTGGTGTCCAGAAGCAAGGAAGCTAAAGACCTTGGTATTCCTATGGCAGCTCCCGCATTCAAATATAAAGACCTTTTCAAGCAGCATGATGTAAAAAGTTTTTCAGCAAAATTTGAACTCTATAATTACAAAAGCCAGCGTGTTATTGATATTTCAAGATCATACGTTCTGGAATATGAGGTTTACAGCATCGATGAACTGTTTTTAGAGCTTTCAGGCTTTAAATATGTAGATCTCCATGATTACTGTCTTAAGATCAGAAATGAAATCAAGAAGCAGGAAAATATTCCCGTAAGTATAGGTATTGCACCCACCAAAACACTGTGCAAAGTAGCCAACAGAATTGTAAAAGAATTCCCGGATCAGTTTGACGGCGTTTATACTCTTGACACTCCTGAAAAAATTGGAAAAGCCCTGAAGTGGCTCAACATAGGTGATGTATGGGGAATAGGACGGAAGCTTACAGCCAAAATGGAGGACAGTGGTGTTTACAAAGCCTGGGATCTTCTTCAGAAACCTGAAATGTGGGTTCGGAAAATCATGGGAATTCACGGGGTGAGAATGATCAATGAGCTGAAAGGAATCCGCCAGCTGGAACTGGACTCCCCATCTCCTAAAAAGTCAATTGCAGTTACCAGAAGCTTTATGGAAATGCTCACCAGAAAAGAAGACGTCCGTGAACGTGTAGAAACCTTTGGAATGTATTGTTCCGAAAGACTCCGCAAGCAAAATACCTGCTGCAGGATGGTTACCGTTTTTGTCCAGACCAACTGTTTCAGAAAAGATCTTCCCGAATATAAAAAGGCAATAACAGAGATTCTTCCCAATCCCACCAATTCATCTATCTTGATCGGCAGAGTGGTGAATGAACTTTTTGATGCCATTTACCGGGACGGATTCCACTACAAAAAAGCGGGAGTCATCGTTAATGATTTCGTTCCTGAAAATGAAAGACTCATCAGCCTTTTTGAAGAAGATACCCAAAACCAGCATCTCCCTGTCATGAAAGCAATGGATGCTATGAATAAAAAATTTGGAAAAGACAAAGTACGTCTCGGAAGCATGAGCGGGGAAAATACATTTGGCCGGGCTCAGCTTTCCCCGGAATATGAAGCGTTCTTAAAAAACAATACGCTTCCTGAAGCCAACTTTAGATTTCACTAGATATTAAAACTCTGATGCGTATACTTCCCGGTTAGAAAAATGCAGATTTTTTTGATCCTTATTTCCATAATTTTATTAAAATTCCGAATTTTGATATTGATTAAATGCATGTAAGTTGTATGTTTTCAGTCACTTAGTTTTATCTGCTTTTTTGTGTGTTGTACAGGTGATCCACTTCAATCTATCTTTGCAAAAGAATTTTACCATTCTAAAAACCACAAATTACATGAAAAAAACAACAAACACATTGATGAAAAGTGTAGTGGCTGGAGGATGCTTTTTGATGAATATTATGAACGCGCAAGTTGGCATTAATACATCAAGTCCTCAAGCTTTACTGCATGCCGATGGAGCCAAAGACAATTCAGCTTCAGGAGCCCCAACTGCTGCGCAGGCAGCCAATGATGTGGCATTCACAGCCAACGGTGAAATAGGAGTGGGAACTCTCGCCCCTGCCGTAAAAATAGATGCCCGGTCTGCTAATAATACGGATAACTCTATCGGGATAGGAGAAACTATCCAGACAGCATCTGTGGCAGGTTCAGGAGCGATGAGATATAATCCGCTGAATGGTGGGAAAATGCAGTATTCAGACGGAATTGTATGGCAAGATCTGATTTCTTCACCAACAAAAGCTGTTGTAGTAGCTAATCTTCAGGCAGCCAATTTTGCCGTTAAAATTCCTTATCAGGTTTCTACAGGAATCTCCGCATGGACAGAAATTTCCGATCCTACGGCTAATTTCACTCCGGGAACAGGAGTCTTCACAGCACCCAGAACAGGTGTTTACTTAATTTCTTTTACGTATGATTTTGTACGCATCCCCATTGTTTCAGGGTATTTTTCCGAAGCAAGATACGTTGTAAACGGCAGCACTGTCGTTAAAAAATGTGTAAAATCTTTTTCGAATACTGCAAAGCAGGCGCAGGTTGCAGGGTCATGCGTTGCCGGAGTTCAGCTTAATAAAGGGGATACTTTTCAGCCTCACATTTACCAGTCGGTATATAACGGCAGTCTAAGCCTGAGGACGGATATTACTCCGGCAAGTAATGAATACGGTTTTGTGAACCTTTCCATTGTAGAACAATAACACACTTGATATGAAAAAAAGATTAGCAATTGCTTTAATGATGGGCGGAAGTCTGTTTATTAACGCGCAGATAGGAATCAATATGTCCACTCCCGAAGCCATACTTCATGTAGACGGGCAGAAAAATACGGCTCCGGCAGTTCCGGCAAGCTATTATGATGATGTAGTCGTTACTTCTTCAGGAAATATGGGAGCAGGAACAAAATCACCTAAAACAAGATTGGATTTACGGTCCGGTGAACGCCTGAATGCCTTAGGTATTGGCGGGACATCACAGACAGCTTCTGCGGCAAAAGCAGGGGCGATGAGGTACAACTCCGGAACATCGGATCTAAGCTACTCCAATGGGACCTCATGGGTTGCATTGGCGCATAAAGCCCCCAATGATTTCGTGGATGCAGAAAACTTTTCGGCACAGAGCTTTATCAGCGGAACACAGGCAGCTGTCACTAACTGGACGACAAAAACGGATGTCAACGGGAATTTTAATTCAGGAACAGGAGTTTTTGTAGCATCCAAAACCGGAGTATATATTGTCTCTTTCACATTTTCATTAGCTTCAGGGACTATTGCCAATGATTCTCGCTATGAAACCCTGATTCAGACCAATTCTACCTCTTCAGCGACCAATAAAGTCTTCAAGTGTGTAGGAAGCTATCCTGGAACGAATAGCCTTTCTAACCGGGTTGCAGGAGGTTGTTCGGGTATTTTTAACCTTAACCAGGGAGACAATATCACGGTAAGTCTTAACCAGGCTTTAGGAACTGCGAAAACATTGGATACAGACGGTTCACTGACTTCTTTAAGTATTTTCGGATTATAAAAACAGGAATGATGAAAAAAAGATATTTATTAATAATTTTAGCGTTAAGCTTCAATTTTACATTTTCACAAGTCGGAATTAATACACCTAACCCCATAGGGATTCTCCATACTGATGGTCAGAAAGACAATCCCGTATCAGGAACTGCATTTACACCTGCCCAGCAGAGTAATGATATTTTAATTACAAGTGCAGGAAGAATAGGAGTGGGAACACACAGTCCGGCTGTAAAAGTGGATGCCCGAAATTCCGGGAACGGAGCTATTGGTTTTGGAACCTCTTCCCTTACGGCAGCAGCAGCAGACGAAGGTGCGGTTCGTTATAATACCGGAATGGAATATTCCAATGGAAATGAATGGCTTCCCTTACTTACTGCCCAGCCGGCTGTCAATAAAGTCATTGTTATTGCTGCAAAAACGGATAATACGGTAAAGCTGGTTTCTCCAGCTGCAGCTACAACTACGGGACTGCAGAACCGTGCAAGTAATTATCTGGTAGGCTGGACGAAAGCTTTTGAAAGTAATTCCGGAAGCAACTTCAATGCTTCTACAGGTATTTTTACAGCACCCCGGAATGGTGTTTATGTGGCAACTTTTACTACAGATCTGGCTCCTCTGGCCATCAATTACACAGTAGATCCTTTAAACCCAATCCAGATAGAGGCAATCTGGCAGCTGTATGACAATACAACAGGGGTGCTTGCTACAAATATTGTGAACACGGTAAAATGTGTCAATACGATGTCTTCAAACAGTAACGGGAATATTGATGCCGGAAGTAACTGTACGGCTTCCTTTTATATGACTGCCGGACAGCGTTTGATGCCCTATATCTGGTTTAATCTAAACGGGTTAGCTACAGCAGGTTTCTCGCTGAATAATACAGGAGGATATAACAATCTTACTATAGCAGAGCAGTAATTAAGAAATTTCATCAAGGGCTTTGATAAAAGCAGAGGGGTGCATTCCCGTAATTTTTTTAAATTCAAGAGAGAAAGCACTGTGGGAAGAGTATCCTGTAATTTCTGCAAGATGGTTTATTTTGTATTTACGATACTGAGGTTCGCTCTTTAGCTTATTAATGATATAATTGATCCTCAGGTAATTGATGTATTGGTTGAAATTGAAATTTTTGTGTTTTTTGATCACTGCAGACAGATACTTTGTATTTACATTCAGGGTATTAGATAGATTATAGCGTGAAATATTTTTACTGTTAAAGTCAAAGTTCTCTTCAAAGGCTTTTAAGCCTGATAAAATATGTTCTTCTGTTTCTAAGGAAATTTTTACATCGGCCGGACTGTTTCCCGATTGATCCTCAGTTTCCTGAGAATCTTCTTCATATGCAACGGGAGTAATTCCCTGCTGATAAATTTGGGTTACTGTTTTTTTGTGTTTTTTTTGGAGGCTGATCATATTAAAAATAACCGCTCCCAAAACGAGAAGCATCATGATACAGGCTACAACCAGGCCTTTTGAGAGGCTATCGCTTTTAACCAGTTGGCTGTCGTAATTCTCTTCCTTTTGGGTAAGAGTTTTATTGACGGCCATTTTCTGATTGTAAGCAACACTGTCTTTTAATTCAAGATTTTCTAATTTATATTTCTTGACATTTTCAGGATCTTTCAATTTTGTATAGGCTTCCTGAAGGTTTTTTGTAATCTCTATTTTCTTTTCTGTAAAACCATATTGACTGGCAATTTTTAGAGCCTTTTTAAAATATGAAACAGCACTGTCCTGTTTATTCTGCTGTGAATATGAGAACCCGATATCATGAAGGATATTGGATCTCAGATAATAATTATCATTCCCAACCAGGGCAAGAGCTTTCACAAAAAAAGACTGGGCTTCATCAAACTTTTTTATTTCAGATAAATTATAACCCAGATTGGTGTACGCAGAAACCAGAAGTTCGTTTCTTCTCGGAATATTTCTGATCTGCAGATATTCACGGATGGCATTTTTAGAGTAAAATTCTTTCTTTTGATATTCATTCTGATTAAAAAGGATCAGAAAAGAATTGTAGATCATTCCCTTCAGCTCATGTCCTTCATCCGTATTTTCATTTTTTATTTCGGACAAACCTTTATTCAGGCTTTCTGAAGCTTCTTTTAACAGTCCGAGTTTTGCATACTGTGTTCCCTGCATCCTGTAGGCAAGTGCTTTGCCAGGGGCATAATTGTTTTCTGTGGAGATTTTCAGCGCTTTTTCCGCAAAATCAAGACTTCCTTTGGCATCCGATCTTAAATAGCTGTTGAATGATTTCAGATAATAAGCTTTGGCAATATAATTCGGTTGATTTTTTCGCTGTGCAGAATCTATAATGATATTCAGGACAATTTCCGAACTGTCCGGGTTTTTAGATGTCAGTGACCGTGCATATTTGTACTGTCTCTCAAAATCAAAGTGTTGCGAGAATATGGAATGTGAAAATATGAGGAAGAGAAAGAATATAATTTTTTTTCCCATGTGTTTCTGTTGTGTTTACTTTTTTTCGTATTTCCAGTTTCTGGATTTACCTTCGGCTATCCATTCCAAAGACTGTTCCATTCTTTTATTTCTGGTCGTTTCAGTTTTAGCTTCTGTAATCCAACTGATATATTCTTTCCTGAAAGAAGGCGTTTTTTTCTCAAAAACGGCTAAGGCATCTTTATTTTTATTCAGGGCATCCTGAAAATAATCAGGAATTTCCGTTTCCACTTTGGATGGTGCCGCTTTTTTCATGGTAACCCCCATGTCTGTAAGTTCCATCGCCTCTTTAATCGCCTTTTTAAGCTGAGGTTTTGAAGGCAGGTCTTCCATTTTGGTGAGCTTGCCTAAACTGAACATCGAACTTCTTTCGGCTGTTGTTTCTATTTCCTTTAAAGTTTTCATCTCCTGATGCAGCCAGAATCCGAGGCTGCAATACTGTTTGAAAGAAGTGATAGAGCAAAGTATTTTTCCTTTATACATGAAGGTGGGAAACTTCCATTTTATGGCCTCTTCTGCTTCAGGACAGCATTCATGGATGGTTTCCCTGAGATAATTTAAAATGGGTTTTGCAAAATCCGGAGATTTCTCAATGTACTCATCGACTTTTACATGATAATTTTCCATAGCTTTTACTGAAATAATGATACGGTCTCGTTGACAAGGAATCTTACCTGATCCGGTCTTCCCCTGTCGTTTTTAGGATTATTGCTGTAGCTTCCGGTTCTTACAATAACCATATTGTGCTCGGGAACCATAATGATATATTGTCCCTGCAGTCCCAGAAAGTAATAGTGCTTAATAGGATTGTCATGATTGATCCAGAGGCCCATTCCATAAATCTCTTCAGACTTTTCCGTAGGTGTTCTCATCTGCTCAATAAAATCCCTGTTAAGGACCTGATGATTTCTCACCTTCCCGTCATCTAGAAAGAGTTGTCCCAGTTTTGCATAATCTCTTGCATTGGAGTGGATGCAGCAGTATGTTTTTTCCATCCCGTAATTATCTGTGCTCCATGAAGCATTCTGTTCCATTCCCATCGGGATCCAGAATTTTTCGGATAAATAACTTGCTAAAGTCTGGTTCAGGGCTTTTTTTAAAGCAAATCCGAGGAGCTGGGTAGAGCCGCTCTGGTATTCATACCGGGTGCCGGGTTCTTCTTTAAACCTTCTTGAAAAAACTGCTTTAACCAGATTTTTCCCATAATAGGCTTTTGCATTCGGCAGAAAAGGATTATTGTAATTCTCATCCCAGTCGAGCCCTGCTTCCATTTGGGCTAAATTTTTAAGCGTAACATTGCTTCCGAATTGTTTTTCTTTAAATTCAGGATAAAAATCAGAAAGTTTTTCATCAATATCTTTAATGATACCTTCTTCCAAAGCTTTTCCTAGCAGCATGACGGTAACAGCCTTTGCCATAGAAAAAGAATTGGTAGGTGAAAGCTGGTTATAGCCGTCCCAATACTGCTCATGAAGGATCTTGCCATTTTTTATGACAACAAATGCGGCTGTTTTGGAATGCTTTAAATTTTCAATTATATTGTCAGGCAGTTCCTTATGGTTGTATTGGGCATCTTCTGTCCACAATTCAGGCTCGTCAGTAGCGATGAGGTTTCCGGGAAAAAGTATTCCGTCGTCAATATAGGCGCTTGATCTTCCCCTGAAATATGTTTTGGAAATTCCGCTGAATAAATAGTCGTATCCCAAAAGATAAACTGCGGCGGCCCCTATGGCTGCTCCGCCTATTACATATTTTAATACCTTCATATGGTGATGAGTATCAGTCTCAAACAAATTTAGAATAATTTTGATAAGAAAATGAGAAAGAAACGGTAAATAAACTATTTTTGCGATTAATGATGAAAAATATGACCAGAAAACTTATTGTATTCGTGTTTTTCATTTTTTCAGTGATGGGAACTGCCCAGACCTATAAAATGATCGACACCGCAGACTATTTGCAGAGAAAAGAATTTTTGAAAAGCTTTGCCGGAAATAATGAGGTTTTTATTAAAAAATTAAGATCGCAGTATTCCGGAAAGACAGGTTCGGAATTATCTAAAATTTACAAGGAATTCGGAGCTGATTTTGAGAAGCAGGTAAAAAACAAAGATTTTATTTTCAAGTCTGAATTTGAAACCGAAATAAAAAGCCTGATTCAGCGCCTCAAAAAAAACAATCCGAGCATTCCCCAGGATCTGAAAATCTTAGTGGCAAGAGATAACACTCCCAATGCTTACTGTCTTGCAGACGGTACTTTCGTGATCAATATGGGCTTGTACAACTGGCTGAACAGTGAAGACCAGATTGCAGCAGTGATCACCCACGAATTAGGGCATAAAATAGATGAACACTCGCTGAAGACATTTTTAAACATTATTGAGCAGGATCAGCTGGATAAAACGACTGTGCAAAATCTGAAGGAGACAACAGTGAAACGCAGCCAGAGCCAAAACCAGAAAGCCTTTGACATCCTTAAAAACCGTGCTTATAAAAAAGGAGTGGAAAGAAGAAAGCAGGAAATGAAGGCCGATTCGCTGGGTTATGTGATCTTTAGGAGCAGTGATTTCAAGAAAGCTGAATTCGTCAATGCCCTTCAGCGGCTGCAGAATTTCGATACGATCTCTCCCCGTGAATTAAAAGTGGAGACATATAAAAAGCTTTTTGATCTTCCCAGCCAGGCTTTCAACGAAAAGTGGATGAAAAAAGAGGATTTCTCACTGTACAATTATAATTTTTACAAAGAAAAGCTGGATAAAGATTCCCTGGCATCACACCCCGAAATGTCCAGAAGAATCGAAAAGCTCAAGCAAACATTCACAGAGCTGAAAATATCTTCAGAACCGGAAAAAGCCTCTGAGACCTTTACAGCATTAAAGAAAATGGCCAGGATGGAAATCCTTCCCAATTATTTCCATTCCGAAGATTACGGACTGGGAATTTATGTATCCATGCAGTTCCTGCAGGATGCTGAAGAGGAAAAGTATTATAAAGGCTGGCTGGGAAAATGTTTTTCTAAAATATATGAAGCCCGGAAAAACTATAATCTGAACCGTTATCTGGACAGGATAGAGCCTAAAAACCAAAGCGAAAGTTATCAGCAGTTCCTGAGCTTTATGTGGAATCTGAGTCTTGATGATATAAAAAATATAGCAGACTTTTACCAGGGCAGCTACCCAATAAAAGAATCCTGATGCATCATCAGGATTCTTGTTTTTTTTAATAGTTCAGCTTTTCTAAACGGATCTTGTTGAATTTTTCCTTTTCATTGTATTCTCTGAGAAGAATATAACCTTCTTTCCCAACATATGGTGTAACGGCGTAATTGTCTTTCTCAGAAATAGGAATGATTTCCTGTTTGAACTTTCCGTCAATAACCGTGTTGATGAAAAGATTCCATTTTTTCTGTCTGGTAACTTCATCTTTCTGATAATCACGGTAAAAGAAAACAACATCTTTCCCTCCGTTGAGGTATTGGGAGAAAAGATAATCGCTGTTTACCCATTTCGTTTTTTCTTTTTCAAAAACCTTTACATTTTTGATCTTGAAATCTTTATCCGTGTAAATATAAACGAGATCGGTAGTTTTAGGCGCATTGTACTGGCCGGCAGGTTTGTATTTTTCGGTAAGGATGCCAACGCTTCCGTCGTTCATAAAATACATATCCTTGGTCTGAAGCATATAGCCGCTTTCTACCATGCCGTTGGCATTGATCTTCGGAAGAAAGGATGCGAAGTCCGGCTTGAAATTGATCTCTTTTGTATCTACGGTAAAATCAGATTTATTCACCATCATCCTGGCGTAGCCTATAAAATCATACTTGGCAAAATTTCTTCCCAGTAAAACAATTTTATCATCAAATGTTTTATCATTGTCAAGGCTGCTGCCGTATCCCAGGGAGAAACTGTCGATGAGGTCAATAGTCGTGTCAGAAAGCCCTGTGATAGGTTTATTGGCGGCTTCTTTTCCGGTTTTCATGTCGATCACAACCAGGCTGAAAGATTTTTTATCATCATCTGCCTTTTTCATGATGCAGTACATATAATTCTCATCTCTTTCCAGTACAGATAAAGTGGAAAATACCTTTTTGTTCCCTTCAGTATTGTATTTATATCTCCAGAGCTCCTTTTTGTTGTCATCAAATTTAATGATGCTGTTATTGTTCACATATTTTCCGTAGTCTTTGTATTCTACAGCAAAATAACCTCCTTCTTTTACTTCTCCTACAGCGGAAACATAATTATAGCCCTTTTCTTTTTTCTCTTCACGGTTTTCCTTACGCTGTGCTTTCCAGTTTTTAGGCTCGTTGATCTCCCTGAACGTACCATCCTCTAAATAGTCATAATAAACTTTTCTTTTAATCGTATTGGTTTTCGGATCGATCACCATAGAAACCGGTGTGAAGATCTCTCTGCTTTTTACCAGGGAATAATCCATCATAGAAGGTTTTAGAATGATCTGACCCTTAAAGTCAACATAACCAAGGTAAGAACCGGCTGTAATATCTCCTTCAAACTCTTTATTGGCAACAGGATTAAGGTTTTTATCCAGGATTACATATTCGAATTTCTTAGTCTTATCACCTGCTTTTCCGTAAGAATAAAGAGAGACATAGCCATAAAGGTTATCTTTATCATCGAACAGGGCATTCATGCCTATATGATCGCCGGCTGCCAGTGTGGTAAGGTCTTGGGTCTGGGAATAGGATAACGTCTGGAATAATCCAAAGAGCAGAAAATATATTTTTTTCATGGATAAAATTTTTTGTTTAAAATAGTAATTAAATGGAGAAATATTTCAGTTGTTCCAAACAAATTGTATTGGATTTTTCTTTTCGTTGAATTTCTGTATCGGAGTTTGGAACAATCCAGACAACAGAAGATATATTTTTTTCATCATGCATATTTTGGTAAAAATAATAAATTAAGGAATACACCGATACAGTTAATTTTCTTTATAAAAACTCGAGTAAACAAGAATGTAATAATTTAAATACCAAGAAAAGAAATCTGCGTTATCTGCTAGATATGGGAGAGAATTTTAAAAGCTCGCAGATCTAGCAGATAACGCAGATGTTTATGTTATAGATGAGAAACAAAAAGCCCCGATTAACGGAGCTTTTAATCTATAGTTTAGAAAGTAAATTTCTGAAATTCGTTTTTTCGTCAATGATCCTTCTTAATTCAGAAACAGGAACTCTTTCCTGCTGCATTGTATCTCGGTCTCTTATCGTTACCGTATGATCCGTTAGAGAATCGTGGTCGATGGTGATACAATAAGGAGTACCGATCGCATCCTGTCTTCTGTAGCGTTTTCCGATGGCATCCTTTTCCTCGTAGAATAAGTTGAAATCATATTTCAGATCATTGAAGATCTGTTCAGCGTATTCAGCAAGACCGTCTTTTTTCATTAACGGAAGAATGGCCGCTTTAATCGGTGCCAAAGCCGGAGGTAAAGATAGAACCGTTCTTTCGGAACCATCTTCCAATACTTCGTCTTTCAGGCAATGAGAAAATATGGAAAGGAATAACCTGTCTAAACCTACCGATGTTTCTACAACATAAGGGACATAGTTTTCATTTCTCTCAGGATCGAAGAACTGAAGTTTTCTTCCTGAAAATTTCTCATGAGCTTTTAAATCGAAATCAGTTCTGGAGTGAATTCCTTCCAGTTCCTTAAATCCGAATGGGAAGTTAAATTCAATATCAGCTGCAGCATTGGCATAGTGAGCCAATTTCTCATGATCATGGAATCTGTAATTTTCATTACCTAATCCAAGAGCTAAGTGCCAGTTCAGACGTTTTGTTTTCCACTGCTCATAGAATTCCAGTTCAGTTCCAGGGGCTACAAAAAACTGCATTTCCATTTGTTCGAATTCACGCATTCTGAAGATAAACTGTCTGGCAACAATCTCATTTCTGAATGCTTTACCAATTTGAGCAATACCAAAAGGAAGTCTGTGACGTGAAGTTTTCTGTACATTCAGGAAGTTAACAAAGATACCCTGAGCTGTTTCCGGTCTCAGATAAAGATCCATCGCAGAATCTGCAGAAGCTCCTAATTTCGTTCCGAACATCAGGTTGAACTGTCTTACTTCCGTCCAGTTTTTAGAACCCGTATCAGGATCAGCAATCTCTAATTCTTCGATTAAAGATTTTACATCTGCAAGATCTTCATTTTCAAGAGATTTTGCCAATCTTGAAAGAATAGCTTCTCTTTTTGCCCTGTATTCCAAAACTTTTGGATTTGTAGCAACAAACTGTTCCTTGTCAAAAGACTCACCGAATCTTTTGGCAGCTTTTTCAATTTCTTTATTCTCTTTATCTTCAATTTTAGCGCAGTAGTCTTCTACCAGAACATCTGCTCTGAAACGTTTTTTAGAATCCTTATTATCAATCAATGGATCGTTGAAAGCGTCTACGTGGCCTGATGCCTTCCATGTGGTAGGATGCATAAGGATCGCCGAATCAATGCCGACAATATTTTCGTTAAGCTGTACCATAGCTTTCCACCAATACTGTTTGATATTGTTTTTTAATTCGGCACCGTTCTGTCCATAATCATAAACAGCGGATAAACCGTCATAGATCTCACTGGAAGGAAAAATAAAACCATATTCTTTAGCGTGAGAAATCACTTTCTTGAAAACATCTTCTTGCTTTGCCATAATTTTTTTACGTCTGATGTGCAAAAATATGAATTTGGATTCCAAAATCATGGAATTCAGTAAAAAAAGAGTGTATTAACCGAAAAAAGAGCTATTCATCCAATTTTTCAATTAAAACCATACTATAACAAACAAACATCTGCTTCATCAAATCAACTTGTTAATTCCTTTTGCCTTTCTTAAACTTACACTATTAATAATAAAGCTTGCATGGGAATGAAAAATAAAGCAGATAACAGCGAAGTTCATGCAATTTTAAGGAGCCGGGAACCTGCTGTCCGCTGTATCTTTTGCTTTGCAAAAGGATGCCGCTGCCATCAGGGCTAAATCAGTATAAAATCTCTACTTTTGTCCCATGTTAGAAATTCTTTATCGCGACGAACATCTTATTGCCATCAACAAACCCAGCGGATTACTGGTTCATAAATCTTTTTATTCCGGGGAGGCAGATACCTATGCTATTCAGGAGTTGAGAAAGCAAATAGGTCAAAAAGTTTTTCCTGTACATCGTTTAGACCGAAAAACTTCGGGTGTTCTGCTGTTCACTTTAGATAAAGAAACATTGAGAATGATGAGCGATCAGTTTGCATCTCGGGAAGTCGAAAAAAAATACATAGCCATTCTTCGTGGATGGACGAAAGAAGAAGAAACGATCGATTATGATTTAATTAATGAAGATGAGGTCAGGCAGAATGCGGTCACTTATTATCACCGTTTGCAGACTTCGGAAATAGATTTACCTTTTTTAAAACATCAGACTTCCAGATATTGTTTAGTGGAAGCTATTCCTGAAACGGGACGATTTCATCAGTTGAGAAAACATTTTAAACATATTCTACACCCGATTTTAGGCTGTCGTAAACACGGGTGCAATAAACAGAATAAATTGTGGCTGGAAACATTTGAGATAACGAAAATGACACTTCACGCTCATCAATTGATTTTTAATCATCCTGTTTCTAACGAAAGAATTACGGTAAATGCCACTATAGATGAAGAGTTCAAAAGAGTAGGGGATATTTTGAATTTTGATTTGAGTTCGTATTCTAAAATTAAACTCAAAGATTAATAAAACTTTCTATGTTATAGCGCAAAGTTTCCAGGAAATATCCATGTCAAGGTTTTAAACCTTGACATGGATAACAGTAGTTTTTATCCTCCCTCTTATTCATAATATTAATTGTCTTAACCACGCTTTGTGAAATAATCTTTATGTCAAAAAATATCTCGCTGATTTTGCAGATCACACGGATAATTATTTTATAGATGATGTTTATAATACATTTTTTCATAAAATATCATAGGTTAACCGGGACATTAATTTTAAATTGAGTATTTTTGTAAAACTTTTTTTCAATGTACAAAAGTATCATCAGACCCATTCTCTTCAAATTTGATCCCGAGGAAGTTCATCATTTTACATTTTCAATGCTTAAAAATTTTGGATTTCTTACTAAAATGTTTTTTCCAAAACCTATTGAAGACAAACGTCTGGAAAGAGAAGTTTTCGGACTGAAATTTAAAAATCCTGTAGGACTGGCTGCCGGTTTTGATAAAAATGCCGTCTTGTTCAATGAGCTGGGAGATCTGGGTTTCGGATTTGTAGAAATCGGGACCGTAACACCAAAAGCTCAGGCAGGAAATCCTAAAAAAAGACTGTTCCGGTTAATTGAAGATGGAGGAATTATCAACAGGATGGGGTTTAATAATGATGGTCTTGAAGCAGCGATCGAAAAGCTGAAATACAACAAAGGAAAAATAATCATCGGTGGAAACATTGGAAAAAACACCAATACAAGCCCGGAAAACTACACACAGGATTATCTGGACTGTTTTGAAGGTCTTCACCCTCATGTTGATTACTTTGTACTGAATGTGAGCTGTCCGAATGTAGGAAGCCACGCCAAGCTGGAAGATGTGGAATACCTGCGTGAGCTGATTACAGAAGTAAAAAAAATCAATCAGTCAAAATCTGTACAGAAACCTATATTGCTGAAAATTGCTCCAGATCTTAATAACAACCAGTTAGATGAAATTGTAGAACTGATTGCAGAAACAAAAATTGACGGAGTCATTGTTTCCAATACCTCTGTCAACCGGGAAGGCCTGAAAACATCTCCTGAAGTTTTGGAACAGATAGGAAATGGCGGATTGAGTGGAAAACCTATCCGGGAAAGGAGCACAAAAATGATCAAATATCTTTCCGATAAAAGCAACAGAGCTTTCCCAATAATTGGGGTAGGAGGAATCCATAGCGCAAAAGATGCTATCGAGAAGCTGGATGCGGGAGCCACACTGATCCAGTTATACACCGGATTTATTTATGAAGGCCCGGAACTGATCAATGAGATCAATAAGGAACTTCTGAAAAGAGCCAGCAGATTACCAAGATAAGAATATAAGAGAGTTTAAAAGCTATCTTTTTTATTTTGATTTTGTCACCGATGCATTTTTTACATCAACTATAAGAGTGTAGGCCGGTGAAGTTGTGGTTTTATTGATCTTATATTTTAAGGTCTTTCGGTCTTTAGAATTTGTTTCAGTAGTGTCATAGATGTTTTCCAGGCAGCTTTCGGTAATAAATTCTTCATAATTTTTATAATTCCAGTCTTTTGTAAAGTATAGAATTCTATATCCTTTTTCACCCTCGCTTGCGCCGCATCTTCCACATGCGTTGAAATTAGACATACGTTCAAAATATAAAAGAACTCTGTTTCCTGTATTGTCAGATTTATAGGATATCATTTCGTTCCCGCCATGCCGGTCTATGAAATCATAGGTGTTTATTTTCTTATTATCAGGGAGGATGAGGTAATTATTAAACCTATAAATTGTATTGTCAACGGTAAATAATTTTACAGCATAAGTTTTATCTTTCAAATGAACGTTTCCGGTAATATTTGTATGTAGATTTTCATTTGTAAAGTCAAAGCTTTCCTTAGGTTTTAGAGTTTGGGCTATACTATCCGTTTTTTCGATCAGCTGAGGAGATGTAATCTTGTTCTGAAGTATTTTAAAACTTTGCTTTTGCTTACTTCCGAAATGGTAAAGGTATAGCTTGCCATAATCATAAATTCCGGATAAAGTAATTTTCTTCTGATATTTGTCGTAATAATACCATCCGTCTACAAAATGCTGGTACTGGTTACAGTCAACAATTCCAGTATAATTAAGCTGCATGGTAAAGGGAACTCCCGAAATTTCTCCTTTGAAAATCTGTGAAGAATCTGTTACTGTTTTTAATTCAACTTTCTGACAGCAACAGAGCATAAAGAGTGGGAGGAGTACAGTAATTAATAGTTTTTTCATGGTTGGTTTTGATAGTTTTCAGAGGAAAAAATTGGCGATGGTGTAGATAATCAGCCCGACCAGTCCACCAACGAGTGTTCCGTTGACCCGGATAAACTGCAGGTCTTTTCCTACTTCCAGCTCCAGTTTTTCGCTTAGCTCTTTGCCCTGCCAGTTTCCTACGGTGGAACTGATGAGGTTTCCGAACTGATGAGTGTTTTTAAGGATGTATTTATAAGCGGTCACCCTTACCCAGTGATCTATCTTATTCTGGAGATTTTCATCCGTTTTTAAATTTTCAGAAAATTCATTAAGATTTTTAATGAGATAATTTTTTAAAGAAGATTGCTCGTCCTGTAATTCCTTCATCAAAGTTTTCTTAATGGAAATCCAGATATCATTGGAATATTCATCAAGCTTATCATTTTTCAGAAGACCGTTTTTGATGGTTTTAAATTCATCATCCCATTTCGGATCTTCCTTCAGGTCAGTAGAAAAATCCTGGATCTTCTGGGTAATCAGGTTTCGGATTTCATGGTCAGGATTTTCTTCTATTTCCCGGAAAAAATCTGAAAGTCCGCTGGCAATTTTATCTGCAATTTTATTATCGACGAAAGAGGGGATGAATGAATAGCTTCCTTTCTGTACGCGGTCTTTGATCATTTCATCATTTTCGATGATATAATCTTTGATCTGCCTGGAAAGGTTGGTGACAATTCTCTGGTGGTCATTTTTTTCGAGAATATAGCTGATGCCGTTTCCCACTACTTTATTAAGCTTGATATCATCCGTCATTTCGGAAACTTTCTTGCTGATAAACTGGCTCACAGAAGTGTCATCAAGCTTATTGAGAATATCCAGAACAATATCAGAAAGATTCCTGATCAGGATTTCCTGGCTTTTTTCTTTGCCAAGCCATTCTCCGACGAAATGTGAAATTTTAAGCTTCTGGATATAAGGGCGGATATTCTGAGGCGAAAGAAAATTACTCACCACAAAGCTGCCGAGATTGTCACCCAGCCTCTGCTTACTGTTTTCGATGAGATTCGTATGCGGAATAGGAAGCCCAAGCGGATGCCTGAAAAGAGCCGTTACAGCAAACCAATCTGCCAGAGCCCCAACCATTGCGGCCTCGGAAAAAGCCCTTACATACCCAAGCCAGTGAGATGGATTTGACTTCTGAAGTAGGGTAGTAGCTATAAAAATAACGGCCATCAGCACAAATAGTCCGGTGGCAAACATTTTATATTTTCTTAGTTGTTTTCTTTTCGCTTCGTCATTCATATTCTCAAATTTACTAAATTTGGTTGTGAACTTATGATTTATTCTAACCACGAAAGTCACAAAAGCTTTTAAGTTATTTAAACACTTTAGAAAACTTTAGTTTTAAAAGTTTTACACTTCTGAATATAGTAAGATCACATCAGTAGAAAATCAGAGATTTTCATAAAGACTTAAGTGAACTTCCAGTGCGTGATGTATTTTAACTTAAAATAACTTAAGTGTTTAAAAAGCTTTGTGGTTCTATTTTTACACATATTATCAAAAATATTTAAAATAATTCTATGGAAAACCAAGCAAAAAACAATCCATACTATTCCAGAACTGATACTGCAAAACTTAACATTTCCAATGAGGAATGGAAAAAACTCCTTGCTCCGGAATTATATGCTATTGCCAGAGAAGCTGCTACAGAAAGGGCTTTTACGGGAAAGTATAATGAATTTGATGAAATGGGTGATTATTACTGTGCGGTCTGCGGGAATCATCTTTTCCGTTCTACCTCAAAATTTGCGAGCAGCTGCGGATGGCCAAGCTTTTTCGAGGCAGACAAAGAAGGTGTTTATTACAAGAGAGACACGGCGTATGGAATGGAAAGAGTGGAAGTGCTCTGCAAACGGTGTGACTCCCATCTCGGACATGTTTTTGATGACGGTCCGAAACCTACGGGACTGCGGTATTGTATGAATTCTGTAAGCCTGGAATTTGTTCCGGATTAGCCAAAATATACAGCTTTAATTCACAAAATCAGGACGTTAAAGTTTCTTAAATTCAGTTAAACTTTGTGGACTTATAAGTGTCTGGTAATTATGTTTTTATAATTTTGCCTCACTAATTTGGAATTTAATATTATTGAATGAAAGGAATTTATAGTGTATTAGGCCTGGTTTATATGGTCACGACTTCATTCTATCTTTCGCCGGAAAAGGCAGCAAAGGTTGGGAATGTCAATACAGCAAAAATTGTAAAAGTAGCAGACACGAAATCTGAGAAGACCGCTGGTACAGCATCTTCATCAGAAGAATTGTACAAATCAATTCCATTTGAACCTGAACATGAACTGAATTACGAAGTTTTCGCAAAAGCATTAACAGGTTTTGAAAATTTAAAAAAAGCAGGATTGCTGAATCAGGACTCGCATTTATTGACTATCTGCGATTTTTCTATGTCTTCGAATACAAAAAGACTTTGGGTAATTGATACCAATGAGAAAAAGGTACTGTTCAATTCACTGGTAGCACACGGAAAAAACACAGGCGAAGAATTTGCGACGAATTTTTCTAATACGGAAAGTTCGCTGCAGAGCAGCTTAGGATTTTATATCACGGATGCCACTTACCAGGGAGACAACGGATATTCTTTGAAATTGCTTGGGATGGACAAAGGATTTAATGATGCTGCCTACAGAAGAGCTATCGTAATGCACGGAGCAGATTATGTGAGCGATGAGTTTGCATCAATGCACAAAAGAATCGGAAGAAGCTGGGGATGCCCTGCAGTGCCGAAAGCATTGACACAGCCGATCATCAATACGATAAAGGGCAGAAACTGTCTTTTTATTTATTATCCCGATCAGAATTATCTTTCCTCATCAGAATGGTTAAAGTCATAAGCATCTGAGAATGGAGGATACTTCAGAATTTATTTCTGCTTTTAGGCTGATGAATAATCCCGATGGAACGAGTACTTTCGAAAAAGGGAGAATTCCGACCTTAAAGCCTATGAATACAACCACTTTTTGGATAAGTACTACAGTTGAAGAGTGGGAGAAAGTGACTCATCCGGCTCCAAGAAGGCAGTATGTAGTAACCTTAAAAGGAAGTATAAGATTCAAAGTGAGCAATGGCTCTACATTTCTTATTGAGCCCGGAATTATCCTTCTGGCTGAAGATACTCAAGGAGAAGGCCACAGTTGGGATATGATAGGATGTGAAAAATGGGAGAGGCTTTATATTCCGATTGCCGATCACGCAGAGGACTATTTTATTGCTGATGCGAAGTAGGAAACTATTTGAAAATGTCTTTAAATTAATTGATAAAATAAAAGCAGTCTGTTTTGACTGCTTTTTTTATTTTTTTATCTGAATTTCTTGAAAACCAGAGTCGCATTATGCCCTCCAAATCCAAAGGCATTGCTTAAGGCAAAATTGATCTCCTTTTCTTTAGCTTCTCCAAAAACGATATTGATATCTTTCGGAATGCTTTCATCAATTTGATGGAGATTGATGGTAGGAGGAATAATTCCTTTTTCCACAGCCTTGATAGAAAGGATTGCTTCCGCAGCACCGGCGGCACCCAGTAGATGACCTGTCATGGATTTCGTAGCACTGATATCAAGTTTTTTATTTCCGCCGAATAATTTACTGATCGCTTTCAGCTCTACCAGATCTCCAAGCGGAGTGGAAGTCGCATGAGGGTTAAGGTAATCAAGGTCTTCAATATTGGCCCCTGCTTCTTTCATCGCCAGCTGCATGGCCTTAATGGCACTGATCCCTTCCGGATGAGGTGCCGTCATATGATAAGCATCGGCGGTCATGGCAGCACCGGCCAGTTCAGCATAAATTTTAGCTCCTCTTGCTTTGGCGTGCTCATATTCTTCAAGGATTAAAGCACCGGCACCTTCACCCATTACAAAACCGTCTCGGTCTACATCATAAGGACGGCTTGCTGTGGCAAAATCATCATTTCTGGTAGACATTGCTTTCATGATTGAAAACCCACCTATAGAAGCCGGTGTGATTGCTGCTTCAGAACCCCCGCTGATGATTACTTTTGCTTTTCCAAGACGGATATAGTTGAACGCGTCCATCAAAGCCGTATTCCCTGTTGCACAGGCTGAAATAGTGGTATAATTGATTCCCTTCAGCCCGAATTTCATGGAGATCATTCCCGAAGCCATATTGGCGATAAATTTAGGAACAAAGAAAGGATTGAATTTTGGCGTTCCGTCTCCCTCTGCGAAATTCATAACCTCAGTTTCAAATGTGATCATTCCGCCCTGCCCGGTTCCCCAGATCACGCCTGTGTCAAACGGATCCATTTTTTCCAGTTCAAGCCCTGAATCCCGGACTGCTTCAGTGGAAGCATACATAGCATATTGTGAAAATAAGTCGCTCCTTTTTATTTCATTGTGGGTCAGGTACACTTTCGGATCAAAATTTTTCACCTCACAGGCAAAGTGCACTTTAAATTTTTCTGAGTCAAAATGGGTGATTAAGCCAGCTCCACTGACTCCGTTAATACTGTTTTGCCAAAAATCTTCGACATTGTTCCCCAAAGGCGTCACTGCGCCCAGTCCTGTAATGACAACTCTTTTCATATCTAGTTATTAATTTTGAATAGATTAGAGGTTCCCCTGGCAATCAGCCTTGTTTTGTCTGCGTTCCATATTTCGCATTGTGCATTGACAAACTGCCTGCCTCTTTTTATAATTTTCGTTTCGGCTACAATATTATCATTTTCTTTTGCAGTTGAAAAATAATCGATCACATTATTGATGGTCGTTATGAAAGAATTTTCATTCAGGGAGAACATCGTGGCTCCAATAATGTCGTCAATGATAGCTGCCGTTACACCGCCATGCAGATTGCCAACCGGATTAAGCCATTCCGGTCTCACGGTATATCTGAATTCCAGATGTCCTTCTTCTGCAGAAACTACAATGGGATTGAGCCATTTCATAAACGGTGATGGTGACTCGTCAAATTCTTTTCCGGTGAATTGCTGCAGTTGTGCTAATCTGTCCATATTTTCTGTTTTACTTTTCTAAAATCATAGTTACTCCCTGTCCGCGTGCGGCACAAATGGAGATAAACCCTTTTCCGCTTCCCTTTTCATGAAGCAGCTTTGCCAATGTCCCGATAATTCTTCCGCCTGTAGCCGCAAAAGGATGCGCTGCTGCGAGGCTTCCGCCTTTTACATTCAACTTATCCCTGTCGATTTTGCCCAATGCCTTTTCCAGACCGAATTCTTTAGCCAGGTCATCATTTTCCCAGATTTTGATTGTAGCAAGAACCTGTGCGGCAAAAGCTTCATGAATTTCATAATAATCGAAATCTTCCAGGCTCATTCCTGCTTTTTTAAGCATTCTGTCTGCTGCGAAAACGGGAGCGAGAAGTAAATTGTGTCTGTTTTCAACATATTCAATTCCTGCTACCTCTGAGAATGTAATGTAGGTTAAAACAGGAAGTCCATGGGCATTGGCCCATTCTTCACTGGCCAGAAGTATGGCAGAAGCTCCATCTGTAAAAGGTGTAGAATTTCCGGCTGTCAGAGTTCCGTTCTCTTTATCAAAAGCAGGCTTCAGTTGGGATAGTTTTTCAAGACTGGTGTCTCTTCGGAGGTTATTGTCTTTATCTAATCCGAAGGCGGGAATAATCATATCATCAAAAAATCCTTCATCATAAGCTTTGGCCATGTTTCTGTGACTTTTGAACGCTAATTCATCCTGTTCTTCGCGGGAAATTTTGTAATATTTAGCTGTGATCTCCGTATGTCCGCCCATCACCAGACCGGTTTTGGGCTCCTGTCCTCTGTAGGGAATCGGCATCCAGTCTTTCAGTGTTGGACTTAACAGCTGTTTTAGTTTTCCAAATACTGATTTTTCTTTGTTGGCTTTCAGCAGGGCTTTTCTTAATCTCGGTGCCGATTCAAACGGAATGTTGCTCATGGCTTCAACGCCACAGGCGATACCACTTTCGATCTGTCCCAATGCAATCTTATTTCCAATATATACGGCTGCTTCAATTCCTGTATCGCAGGCCTGCTGGAGATCACATGCAGGAGTAGCGGGATCAAGCGCAGTATTCATCACGGTTTCTCTGATGAGGTTACTTTCAGAAATGTGTTTGATAACTGCACCGCCGGCTACTTCGCCCAGAAGTTTTCCCTGTAGGCGATATTTGTTGATCAGTCCGTTAAGAGCAGCTTCCAGAAGCTCCTGATTATCCAGGTCTGCATAAGCTGTGTTAATTCTGGCAAAAGGAATTCTGCTGTATCCTACAATTGCCACTTTTTTTGTTTCCATATTGAAAAGTTTTATGATGGAAGTGTTTTTAGCTCTTTATCGATCATGAATAGTATCCTGTCGAGGGCCAGGTGTAAATATTTTTCATCTTCCGTTGTTTTAGAAAGAAGTATTCCGCCCTCAACGAGCATGATAAAGAGCGATCCGTATTGATCAGCATCTATATCCGGATGTATTTCCCGGGTTTCCTGCCCATCTTTAATAATATTTGATATTTTATTGATCCAGCCTTCAAAAGACTGCGTAACCTGTTTTTTGAGACTGGGAAAAGTATCATCGGCTTCGGTGGCTGCATTCATCAGAGGACAGCCTCCGTTTTCAAAGACGGCTTTCCAGTTTTTACGATAAAAATTGACAAAAGCATTTAATTTATCAAGCGTAGTTGGAAATTCATCTCCTAAAGATCTGGCCATACTTTTGGCCAGAAGACTGGAATTGTACTTATAGACTTCAAGAGCTACTTCATCTTTATTATCAAAGTTTCCGTAGATGCTTCCCTTGGTAAGGCCTGTAGCTTCAGTGATGTCAGATAAAGACGTGGACATATAGCCTTTGGTATTGAACAAAGAAGCTGTTTTCTCAATGATAAACTGTTTGGTCTTTTCTGCTTTTGACATTTTAAATATTTAATCCGGTACAAATATACAAAAATATACCGATTGGTATATTTTTATTTTAGGACAGTTTTTTACCACAAAAGTCACAAAAGCTTTTAAGTATTTAAGTTTTATTTTAAAGTTTAAAATTATTATGTTGGGGAAGACCACAGAATTTTTTTGAAAATCACTGATTTTCTGTGAATAATTAAACCATTAAGATTTTTTTTAGAAGATAATATCTATCAAAGAGTTATAAGGGAATATCCTTAAAAATATCATTTGATATTCTCTTAGCTTCCTTCATTCTTAAAAAAGTCTTAATGGTTTAAATAAAGAAATTTAAAGCTTATTAAGCTAAAGTAGCATTCAAAGTAATTTCAAAATTGAAAGCTGCGCTTACCGGGCAACCTTCTTCTGCTATTTTAGCATATTTCTGGAATTCTTCTTCTGAAAGCCCCGGAACTTTTGCTGTTAAAGTCAGCTCAGATTTTGTGATTTTTCCTACGCTTGGATCAAGGGTGATCACAGAGGTTGTTTTTAGTTCCTCAGGAGTAAAACCTGCCTGGGATAGTTCTGCACTTAGTTTCATCGTGAAACATCCTGCATGTGCTGCCGCCAATAATTCTTCAGGATTGGTTCCCACTCCGTCTGCGAAACGGCTGTTGAAAGAATACTGTGTTTCGTTTAAAGTGGTGCTTTGAGTAGTTAAATGTCCTTTACCTTCTTTAATGTTACCGTTCCAAACGGCTGTTGCGTTACGTCTCATAATGTTTGTTTTTTGTTGTTTTTTAATATGTTGTTTTGATGATACAAAGATAGAGTGGTTGTAAACCGGATTCAATGGATAAAAAGCCTTAAATATTGCACTTTTTTCCCGATAAATAATTTTTGAAACTTTATCATGATAAAATCTATACTACATTTATAGTTCCTGAATTAAAAAGTATTTTAATGTCATATTGAATTGAGTTCCGCTGATGGCTTCAGGTTTTTATAGTGGCTTCAAAAAAATAACCGTCTGCCGCATATAATTAGCTAAAGATACAAAAAGGAGTTTTGGCATTATCAACAGATAAATCTATTATTTTAAAAGCATTATTGTTATTTATAATAGATACTAATTTAAATTCTACTTTACTTTTTTTATTAAAAGTAAAGAAAAAATAAAAATTATATATTAATTGATTGGTTTTTTATCAAATTTGTAAAAAGTTCTGTATTGAATAATAACTTTAATTTTTTCAAAGATTAGATGAGCAAGCTAGAAAATATTTTGAGAGAAATAACTCCATTATCTCCCGAGGACAGCTTTCTTGTGTTTGACCGGATAAAGGCTTCTTTTGATTTTCCGTATCATTATCATCCGGAGATCGAGATCAATTTTATCAGCAAAGGAAAGGGATACCGCCGGATGATCGGTGATCACACAGGAGAAATTGGCGATATCGAACTGGTGTTGGTAGGTCCCAATCTGCCGCACTGCTGGGCCAATCATAAGTGCAAAAACAGGAAAACCCATGAAATCACGGTGCAGTTCAATCAGGATTTTTTTAATCAGTCCATGATGGATAAAAATATCCTGAAACCTATCAGTAATCTCATGAAGGATTCAATACGGGGCATACTGTTTTCTCAGGAAACGGCAGAAAAGCTTAAAGACTCTTTCTTCAACTTATCCAAAATGAACAGTTTTGAATCTTTTATTGAGATCATGAAAATTCTTAATGAACTGGCCATTGCCGAAGACAAAACATTGTTATCCTCTTACAGTATAGAGCTTGAAACCTTTGCCGATAACGATAAAATGAAGATTGTTCATGATTTTGTCCATAAGAATTTTGAAAGTAAAATAACACTCCATGATGCTGCATCACTTATCAATATGAGCAGCGTAACCTTCAACAGGTTCATTAAGAAAAGAACAGGCAAAACCTTTGTGAATTATCTGAATGAAATCAGGATCAGCTATGCGGCAAGATGGCTCATGGAGAAAAATCTGACGGTTTTTGAGACTGCATTTGAAGCAGGTTTTAATAATATTGCCAATTTCAATAAAGTTTTCAAGTCTATTAAAAAAACAACCCCTACAGAATTTAAAGAGCTTTTTAAAGGGGTGAAAAAAATCGAGTAATCTTTTATATAATTTAAATACATTTTAATCATAAGATCCGGATAGTTGTATCCGGATTTTTTGGCGCTAATCAGATGTATTTTAATCAAAATATGCTGAAAAAGCACTATATATTACTTATAAATAATAAGTCTGGAATCTGTTTATCGTGCTGTAAATCAGTGTATAATTTCGGTTTTGAAAAAACGTATGAAAAAATAATATCGTTTTATGATAAAATAGCATTATATCTGACTGGGAACAAAATTTAGATTTGCTAATATGAATTAAATCTTAACAAAACTTTAATTATTTGATGCGAATAGGATATAATGTTGCAGAAAAATGAAGATAAATCCTGTTTTAAAATCTAAACAATATTTAAGGCAATGTAGTTGATTCTCAAATAAATCTTAATAAAACTAACCTTATGAGAAAAACTGTTATACCGGTTTTATTAGCTATTTCTTTATCTGCCTACGCACAGGAAACAAAAAAGGCAGATACTGCTAAAACAACCAAAATTGAAGAAGTGGTGGTGACCTCTTTGGGGATTAAAAGGCAGGCACGATCTTTAACGTACTCTAGTCAGCAAATAGGAGGAAATGAGCTTACGGAAGTAAAAACGCCCAATCTTTTAAACTCTATTAACGGGAAAGTTTCCAATGTACAGATTAATAAAACCAATGGTGGTGTCGGAGGTTCCGTAAGAATCACCATGAGGGGTGACAAATCCACAAGAAATAGCCAGCCTTTGTATGTTATTGATGGAGTTCCTATCGTAAACAATACAGGTATTACAGGAACAGGTGGTCCAAACGTAGATTATTTTTCAGGAATGCCAGACACTGGAGATGTTTTAAGTACAATAAATCCTGAAGATATAGAAAGTATCAACTTCCTGAAGGGTGCTTCTGCGGCGGCCTTGTATGGATCACAAGGAAGTAATGGTGCAGTTTTGATTGTAACGAAAAAAGGAGCTGCAGGAAGAAGCAGTATTACGTTTTCATCCAGTATTACTTTCGATGATGTTTACAATTTACCAAAATTACAAAACAGTTATTTACAGTCAACCCCTTATAATGCGGCTACCGGAGCTACAGGTACTTATGATAGCTGGGGCGCAAAAGGAGCTTCTAAAGACTATGTGAAAAATTTTTTCGATACAGGAATTACAAGGATCAACAGTTTGAGCTTCCAGGCAGGGAATGAAAAAACAACTAATTTTTTCTCTTTGGGTAGTACCAATAATACCGGCGTAATCCCAACTTCTACATTTGATCAATATAATATTAACTATAGAAATTCCAGTAAATTTCTTGACGATAAACTGACATTGGATGCCAACGTAATGGCTTCTTTGCAGAATTCTAAAAATAGATTAACACCGGGTTCTTACTTCTCGCCAATTAGTAATTTATATTGGTTGCCAAGAGGAATCGATTTTGATCAATTCAGCGGAGATAACTATACCTATTTTAACAATACCCGTTTTTTACCTGCACAAAACTGGTGGGCAATAAGGCCGGATGGTGGTTTTGAGGATAGTGAAACCCAAAATCCTTATTGGATTCTCAACAAAAACCCTGTTACGACCAAAAATAAAAATTTCTACGGATCTGCAAGTTTAAGTTATGCCTTAAACAGTTGGTTAACTGCCAAATTAAGAGGAAATTATAATTATTATAATTCTGACACCCAGCGTAATATTTATGCGTTTTCTAATAATACTGTGAGTGGTATCAATGGAAAGTTATCAAAAAACACCATTGAGAAAACCACAACTTATAGTGACTTTATTTTAGCGGGGAGTCCAAAAATCAGTGATAATTTAAGTTTTGATTTTACGGTTGGAACAAGCATTTCTGATCTTAAATATACAATTACCAATATAGAAAACAACAGATTATTTACTGCAAATCTTTTTACTTTAAATAACCTTGCCTGGAATGGTGAGGGGAATGGCTACAAAATTGATACCCCACATCGTCAAGATCAGTCGGTTTTTGCGAGTGCCAATTTTGGATACAAAAGATTATTGTATTTAGATCTTACATACAGAGTCGATTGGTCTTCCACATTATCAAAAGCTCCTAAAAATAATTTTGATTATTATTCCGCAGGTCTTAACTCTATTTTAAGCGATGTTTTCAAGCTTCCTGAAGCTATTAACTTTTGGAAAGTAAGAGCATCATACGCAACTGTGGGGAATGCTTTAGATCCTACATCTACCAACCCACAACCTATTTTTAATGGTGGTGTAATTACGGGATCTTATAGCTCAGCACCTGTTGATATTGTAAACTTTCCGCAATTTGCCTATCTGTTTCCAAAACCGGAAATGAACAAAACGTTTGAAGCAGGAACAGAATTCAGGTTGTTTAACAATAGATTGAGTTTCGATTTTACGTATTATAATTCAAATGTATCCAATCAATATCTGAAAAATGTAAGTACAGGAGGCAGTATATATGGTACAAATCTGGCAGGAATTGACATCAGTGCAGGAAAAATTCAGAATACAGGTTTCGAATCCAGCTTGTCTTACAAAGTATTGGATTCTAAGAAATTTGGTTGGACGGTTGCTGTAAATGCTTCGGCAAATAAAAATAAAATAAAAGAAGTATTCCCAATCGGTTTCTATACAGGAAGTGGTGATGTAAAACCGTTTTTCTTGACTGGTGGTGGCTACAACGGAATTAAAGTAGGTGGTTCGTTCGGAGATATTTACGGAACTGCTTTCTTGAGAGATGCACAAGGAAGGATTGTTGTGACTGCAGACGGAGTTCCGCAATTGGCTTCAGACCGACAAACGTATTTAGGAAATCCAAATCCTAAATTTATGTTAGGCTTTAATAACACATTTAATATCGGGAAAGTAAATATTAATTTCCTGATTGATGGTAAATTCGGGGGTAAAGTACTGGGGATTACACAGGCTTTGAATGACAAAAAAGGAGTAAGCCAGGTTTCTGCTGATGCCCGAGACAATGGAGGCGTTTCTATTGCAAATGCAGCCTATGCAAATGGAACGGCGTACACAGGGAAAACAGATGCAAGAGCTTATTATGACGTAGTCGGAGGTTCAGGAGGCATTAATGAAGCGTATATGTATAATGCAACAAATGTAAGATTAAGACAGGCTTCTATTTCTTATCAATTTAGTATAAACGGGAAATATTTCAAAGATGCAACGCTAAGCTTAATCGGTACCAATTTATTCTTCCTATACAACAAAGCACCATTCGATCCGGAGCAGGTGTCCGGTGTAAATCCGGGTGGAGTTGGGGTAGATATTCTTGGTATGCCGGTTACCCGTTCGATAGGTTTCTCAGTAAAAGCAAACTTTTAATACAATAATAATGAAAAATAAATATTTTAAAATATTAATGTTAGGTACAATAGGACTTTTACCCTTATTGAACTGTACCGGCAATTTTGAAGAAATAGATTCTGAATACAATGGGGTTTATGACGAACAGCTTTTGGCAGACTTCGCATTGCTTACCAATCCTTTAAGACAGATACAGAGCAATTTGCAAAATCCTCAAAACTGGATTTATCAATTGCAAACTAATTTGAATGCAGATATGTACAGTGGTTTTTTCAGTACAGCAACACGTTATAATGGAGGAATAAATAATACCACATATTTTATGATGGATGGCTGGAACGAAAGAATTATGCTCAATCAATTGGAAGATGTTAATCAGCAATACAAAAATTTCAAATTAAATGCTCCGAAATATTATCCGGGAATAGATTTTTCTCAATCTTTAGCAGTTCTTAATATTTCAAGAATTTTGGCGGCACAAAAAGTTTCAGATGCTCACGGGCCGGTAATTTACAGCAAATTTGAAACACCCGGCGCAAATGGTATTACAGATTTTGACTCCCAGCAAGATGCCTATAATCATTTCGTTACCGATCTCAATGCAGCGATTGTTGCATTACAAAAACCAATTGGAGTAGAAGATAAAGCGGTAATTTCTAAATCAGACCTGGTTTTTGGAGGGAATACTGCTAATTGGGCAAAGCTGGCCAACTCTCTGAAACTGAGATATGCCATCAGAATCAGCTATGCAGATCCTGCAAAAGCAAAGCAATATGCAGAAGAAGCGCTTGCGTCATCTGCCGGATTAATCGATGACACTTCAGAAAATGCTTTGGTTTCTTATGGAAAGGCTTCTCCATTGTTTGATATTATTTATTCTTGGGGTGATTGTAAAATCGGAGCTCCTTTGATGGCGTACATGAATGGTTATAATGATCCGAGAATTTCCTTATATGCACAGCCTGCAACCGATGCAGGAGTATTAAACCAATATGTGGGAGTAAGACAGGGTGTGGATTTGAGTCCGGGTTACGGAAGTTACTCAAAGGCAGCTGCGATCTCAGCTAATGGAGATTACTTTTCTGGCTCCAATGGTAAAAACAAAATTTTTACTGCTGCTGAAGCATGGTTTCTTAAAGCAGAAGCCGCCATCAGAGGTTATGCAGGAGCCGGAGATGCCGGAACTAATTATAACAAGGGAATTTCTGTATCTTTAGAAGAATGGGGGAAAGCTGCAGGCTATGATGCCTATGTAAATAATTCTACCTCTACAGAAGCACCTTATATAGATCCTAAAAATCATTCTAACGATATTTTGGCGGGAAACCCACAGCTAAGTACAATTACTATAAAATGGAATGCCACAGATTCTTTTGAAAGAAAATTAGAAAGAATTATGACCCAGAAATGGATTGCGCTTTATCCTGATGGTGCAGAAGCATGGGCAGAACAGAGAAGAACGGGCTACCCGATCATCTTCAAAAATGTATTGAATGATAGCCAGGGAACGATAAGCACTGATGCGATGATCAGAAGAATCCCTATTCCATCAAAATACCGTAACAGTACTTTGAACTATGCACAAGCTGTTCAATTACTTGGAGGCCCCGATACTGGCGGAACCAAATTATGGTGGGATAAAAAGTAATAATTTTAAGCAGATCAATTATAAAGATAAGAGGCCGTCTCAAGAGTTAGATTTAATTTTTTCATTTCGGCCGGAGAAATATCGGATAAACACTTGTTTTAAAGATTCTTCAATTTTAGTTTCGTTTCAATTCGGAATGATGCTTTTGAGAGGCCTTCTTTTCTTTACTATTTTATTTGAATATGGGAAACAACAGCTCTGAAATTCGTTCGGTAAAACCGATTCTTTGGATATCAACATTATATTTTGCAATGGGAGTTCCCTTTGTAACCATTAATGCGGTCTCCGGGATTATGTACAAAGACATGGGAATTTCAGATTCTAAGATCACATTCTGGACAGCTCTGATTATGTTTTCCTGGACATTAAAACCTCTCTGGAGCCCTTTTCTTGAGATCTATAAAACAAAAAAATTCTTTGTTGTTGCCACTCAGTTTGCCATAGGAATCCTGTTCGCTTTGATTGCGCTAAGCCTGCCGATGCCTGATTTTTTCAAATACAGTATTGCTCTTTTTGCAGTCGTTGCCTTTTGCGGGGCAACACATGATATTGCTGCAGATGGTACCTATATCAATTTTTTGACCAACAAGGAGCAGGCAAAATATATAGGATGGCAGGGAGCTTTCTATAATCTGGCTAAAATCATCAGCAGTGGAGTTCTGGTATATTTTGCAGGAGTTTTGGAGAAAACAAAAGGAATCACGAATGCCTGGATGATGATCATGGGAATTTATGGTCTTCTGTTCCTTGCTCTGGCTCTGTATCATTATGCGGTTTTGCCCAAAGAAAATAAACAGGAAAAAGAAACCAGAAAAGCAGGAAATGTCCGTAAAGAACTGTTAGAAGTCATCACTTCTTTCTTCAAAAAAAAGAATATCATGTGGGCGGTACTGTTCATTATCCTGTACCGTTTTGCAGAAGGATTTGCCATAAAGATTGCACCCTTGTTTTTCAAGGCCCCGAGAACATCAGGAGGATTAGGGTTATCTACATCTGATATCGGGCTTATTTATGGAACTTATGGTTCCGCAGCCTTTATTTTAGGATCTGTGTTGGCAGGTTACTTTATCGCTGCCCGCGGGTTAAAAAAATCTTTAATCTGGTTATGCTCAGCCTTTAATATTCCATTTATAGTCTATGCTTTACTGGCATATTTCCAGCCGGCAGAACTGCTTCCGGTAGGTATTGCAGTTGTAGTCGAATATTTTGGCTACGGATTCGGATTTGTAGGGCTAATGCTTTATATCATGCAGCAGATCGCACCTGGAGAGCACAAAACGGCGCATTATGCTTTTGCAACCGGAATCATGAACCTCGGTGTGATGATTCCCGGAATGTTCAGCGGGATGATCAGCGACTGGATAGGATACAAAATGTTCTTCATATGGGTTCTGATAGCCACCATACCGGCTTTTATAGTAACCCTTCTGGTTCCTTTCTCATATCCTGAAAAACTAAAAGAACACTAAATCATTTTATTAAATACATTAAATAAAAAAGTAAAAATACTTTATGACATTTCAACCAGCAAAGATCCCTTGGCAGGATCGTCCGGAAAACAGCCGTGATATCATGTGGCGTTACTCTGCAAATCCGATCATCAGCAGATATGCAATACCTACGTCCAACAGCATTTTTAACAGTGCGGTGGTTCCTTTTGAAGATGGATTCGCAGGAGTTTTCCGTTGCGATAACAAAGCAGTGCAGATGAATATTTTTGCAGGTTTCAGTAAAGACGGGATCAATTGGGAGATCAGCCATGATCCTATTGATATGAAAGCCGGAAATACCGAAATGATAGAATCCGACTATAAATATGATCCCCGTGTTGCCTTTATAGAAGACCGTTACTGGATCACATGGTGCAACGGATATCATGGCCCGACAATAGGAATTGCGTATACTTTTGATTTTAAGGAATTCTTTCAGTGTGAAAATGCATTCCTGCCCTTCAACAGGAACGGAGTTCTTTTTCCTGAAAAAATCAATGGTAAATATGCAATGCTGAGCAGGCCGAGTGATAATGGTCATACTCCTTTCGGAGATATCTACATCAGCTACAGTCCGGATATGAAATATTGGGGTGAACACCGTTGTGTAATGAAGGTAGCGCCGTTTGAAGACAGCGCGTGGCAGTGCACCAAAATTGGGGCGGGTCCTGTTCCTATTAAAACAGAAGAGGGATGGCTGCTTTTTTATCACGGTGTGATCAATACCTGCAGAGGGTTCCGTTATTCTATGGGAGCATCACTGCTGGACCTTGAAGATCCGTCAAAAGTATTATACAGAACAAAACCTTACCTGTTGGCCCCGGCAGAATTGTATGAGCTTACGGGAGATATCCCTAATGTGATTTTCCCGTGTGCTGCCCTTTCGGAAGGAGATAAAGTAACAGTCTATTATGGAGCAGCCGATACAGTTGTAGCCATTGCGTTTGGATATATTTCGGAAATTATTGATTTTATGAAAAAGAATTCGCTTTAAACGGATTAAAAATCCGAGAAATATGCCGTTTGCCTTTGTTTATACGTTTGTTGAAATCATGGCTATGGTTTTTATATTGTTAAATAAACTCCTATCTTGAGAAATTTTTAAGATTTTCCTATTATGATTATGAAAAAAGAACTGCTTATATTTTTATCAATGATCCTGTTTTCTTATGCCGGAAATGCCCAGCAACGGAAGGATGACGTTCTTTCATGGGTAGATCCTTTCATCGGAACAGGAGGGCACGGCCATACATTTCCCGGAGCAACTACACCCTTTGGAATGATCCAGCTCAGTCCGGATCAGAATACCAAAAGCGGTGATTGGGACTGGTGTTCAGGGTATCATTACAGCAGTAAAACCATTATGGGATTCAGTCATAATCATCTCAGCGGAACAGGCTGGGCAGATCTGGGAGATATTTTAGTCATGCCAACCGTTGGAAAAATAAAAATGCTTCCAGGATCCGAGGATAAACCGGAAAGTGGTTACCGTTCTACATTCAGTCACGAAAAAGAAACTTCATCGCCGGGATATTATTCTGTAATCTTAGACAGCTATGGAATTAAGGCTGAGTTGACGGCTTCTCCAAGAGTAGGCTTTCATAAATACACTTTTCCAAAAAGCGATGAGTCCAATATTATCATAGATCCTACCAATAAAATCTTCGGAAATATTTATCATACGCTGGTAAGTATAGAAGGGAATAATAAAATCAAAGGCTACTGCTACAGCAATGGCTGGGGAGGAAAAAGGTTTGCTTATTTTGTGATGGAATTTTCAAAGCCATTTAAATCCTATGGAACCTATTCTGAAGGAAAAATAAAAGAGAACGAAAAAATAGCTCTTGCTAAAGATGCCAAAGCTTTCGTAAGATTTTCAACTGAGGAGAATGAAAGCATTGAAGTAAAAGTTTCCTTATCTCCTGTAAGTACTGAAGGTGCCCAGGAAAACTTTGATGCCGAAGCTAAGAATGTAGATTTTGCAAAAGCAAAAGAAACTGCTCAGAAGACATGGAGGGATCTGATCAACAGATTTCAGGTAACCGGAGGCACAGACGGTCAGAGAAAAATCTTCTACACCGGAGTATACCATACCTTCATCGCGCCTAACCTCTATATGGATACCAACGGAGATTATGTGGCTGCTCAGGAAAATATGAATACCAAATGGTTTACCAATTACAGTACCTATTCCTATTGGGACGGATTCAGAGCGACGCATCCATTATTGACCATTATGGATCAGAAACATACAAAAGAATTTGCCAACTCGCTGATCAGCAGATACACGGACCGAAAAGACCACATGCCAATCTGGGAATTATGCGGATACGATAATTTCTGTATGCTTGGGTACCACAGTGTTTCGGTTATTTGGGATGCTATTTCCAAAGGTGTGCCGGGAATCGATCAGGAGAAAGCATTTGCAGCAATGAAAGATGCTTCTTTAACGGACAAAATGAGCAGCAGCGATGGCGGCGGAGGCCTTAATGATTATATCAAATCAGGCTATACACCGTCCGAAAACGGAGCTTCAGTTTCTGCAACACTTGAATATGCGTATGATGACTGGTGCATTCAGCAGCTTGCCGAAAAACTTGGTAAAAAAGAAGAAGCAGAGGTGTACAGAAAGCGTTCTATGAACTTCCTTAATACATTCAATAAAAAAAATAATCACTTCTGGCCTAAACAGAAAAACGGAGAATTCCTGCCGGATTTCACCTTAAATGACTGGAAAAAGCTACAGCCACACTGGGTTTCCGGGAACATATGGGCATATGATTTCTTCGTTCCCCATCAGATCGATGAAATGATGAATTTATACGGAGGCAAAAAAGGATTTGAAGAAAAACTGGATAAAACTTTTACCGAAGAACTTAAAATGATCGGCGAGCAGCATGTAGATATTTCAGGATTCATTGGTTCTCTGGGATTTGGTGACGAGCCGGGACATCATGTTCCTTACCTGTATAACTACGCAGGAGCTCCTTACAAAACCCAGAAAATGGTCAAATTCATCCGCGATAATATGTACGCAGCAAAACCGGATGGTATTGTTAATAATGAAGACTGCGGTCAGATGTCTGCATGGTATATTTTCTCTTCCTTAGGATTTTATCCGGTGACCCCCGGAAAACCTGTATATGCCATTGGTGCACCACAGTTTCCGAAGGTATCCTTAAAACTGGAGAATGGAAAAACATTCACGGTAATAGCTGATAAAATTTCGGATAAAAACATATATGTTCAGAAAATGTTCCTGAACGGAAAAGAATTCAAAAGCTGGGAAATTAACCACAGTGATATTATGAATGGCGGTGAACTGAAATTTGTAATGGGAAGCAAGCCTGTAAAATAGATCAATAAAAATAACGAAACAAAAAGTATAATGGAAAGGAGAAAGTTTATTAAAACAAGTGCAATTGCCGGAGCAGGATTACTGTTTACTCAGAATGTTTTCGCAAAAACGTTAAGCAGGGAAGATTTTCCTGTGGTCCGTGTTCCAAAAGATAAAAGACATTTTACGAGTGAGGCGGTAGAAAGTGCCATTGCAGCTTTTAAAAAGAAAGTGAAGAATAAAGAACTGTCATGGCTTTTCGAAAACTGCTTTCCCAATACTTTAGATACTACTGTTTTTTATAAAGAAATCAATGGAACTCCGGATACTTATGTTATTACAGGAGATATAGATGCCATGTGGCTCCGCGACAGTTCTGCACAGGTTTTCCCTTACCTGCAGTTCTCAAAGAAAGACGAAAAACTCCACAAGCTGATCTCTGGAGTGATTCACAAACAGACAGAATTTATTCTGAAAGATCCCTATGCCAATGCTTTTTATAACGATGAGAACAAAATAAGCAAATGGAAAGAGTATGATCATACCGATATGAAACCCGGAACCCACGAAAGAAAATGGGAGATAGATTCATTGTGCTATCCCATCCGTCTGGCTTACCACTTCTGGAAAACAACAGGAGATACAAAACCATTTGATAACAGCTGGTTACAGGGAATCAAGCTGACTTTACAGACTTTCGTAGAGCAACAGAGAAAAAAAGACTTAGGTCCATACAAATTTGAACGTACGACAGCATGGGCTACAGATGGAATTCCGATGGGAGGCTACGGCTATCCAACAAATCCTGTTGGATTGATCAATTCTATGTTCCGTCCAAGTGATGATGCTACCATCTATGCTTTCCTGATTCCTTCCAATTTATTTGCTGTAGTAAGCTTGCGCCAGGCGGCAGAAATGGTTTCAAAGATCAAAAATGAAACAGCACTGGCTCAGCAGTTAAACAGCCTTGCTGATGAGGTAGATGCAGCCATCAAAAAATATGGAATCTATGACCATCCGGAATACGGAAAGATCTATGCCTTCGAAACAAACGGATTTGGCAGCTATAACTTAATGGATGATGCTAACTGCCCGAGCCTTTTGGGGCTTCCTTACCTGGGTGCCGTAAAAGCTGATGATCCGGTTTATATGAATACCAGAAATTATGTCTGGTCAAAAGATAACCCTTTCTTTTTCAAAGGAAAGCTGGCAGAAGGAATCGGAGGCCCACACATTGGCCTTGATATGATCTGGCCAATGAGTATTATTATGAAAGCTCTTACTTCCAATGACAAAAAAGAGATCAGATGGTGTATAGAGACTTTACAGAAAACCCATGGAGGAACCGGCTTTATGCATGAATCCTTCCATAAGGATAACGACAAGAAATTCACAAGAGAATGGTTTGCATGGGCAAATACATTATTTGGTGAACTGTTATGGAAAACCTTTAACGAGAATCAGGATTTACTGACTTAGAATTGATATTTGCAGCAGGTGCCAGCATAACTTTTATTCCCGTTTTTTTAGTTGCAGTGTTTTACAAAGAATTCATTGAGGCGTTGCCTTACAGAATTCTCTGGCCGTAATTGATCATTTTTTTCCTTTTTCAGGAGAAATGAATACATATAAATACATCAAAATAACTTAAAAAAAACATTATGAAAAAAGCCATTACTATTTTGATCGTAATGATCATTCATGCAATGCCTGTGCTGAATGCACAGCAGCTTAATCCTACGGGAATATGCTATGTGGAAGTAAACAACAACAACATCCTGAATGCGGGATCGTATAAGTTGCAGACATCGGGCAGATATTTATTTAATGTCGTCAATATTTTTGCAGCCAATATCAATTACGACACCGCAAGAAGCAGACCTTACCTGTACTGCAATAACAACGTTACGAAAGTACTGACCAATGCAGATACCTACATAAAACCGCTTCAGGCGAAAGGGATGAAGGTGGTATTAACTATCTTGGGAAACCACCAGGGAGCAGGTCTCTGTAATTTTCCTACCCGTGAAGCAGCCAGAGACTTTGCCCAGCAGCTTGCCCACACTGTAAATACTTATGGATTAGACGGAATTGATTTTGATGATGAGTATTCAGATTACGGACAAAACGGTACCGGCCAGCCCAATGCCAGCTCTTTTGTTATGCTTGTACAGGAATTAAAGGCCTTACTGCCGAATAAAATGATCACTTTTTATTATTATGGTCCTGCTGCTTCAAGGCTTTCCTGGAACGGACTTAGAGTAGGGGACTATGTCAATCACAGCTGGAACGCAACATACGGAACTTTTTCCGCACCTAATGTACCGCCTCTTACCAATGCACAGATTTCTCCGGCGGCTGTATGGATGGGGAATACTTCCAATTCTACCACAACCAGTCTGGCTACCCAGACAAAAAATGGCGGATACGGAGTATTTATGTGGTACGACCTTCATGGAACCAATGAAACATCACAGCTTTCAGCAGGAACACAAACATTATACGGAGAACAGACAACTTTAAGCACTCCTTTGCAGTCATGGACACAGGGAACCAATTGTGATGCCCCGATAGGATTATTTACCAGCAGCCTTACCGGAACCAGTGCGAAACTGAACTGGTCGGCAGTAGGAACCAATACGTATGATGTAGATTATAAACTGGCTTCTTCTGCCACCTGGACCAATGCCGGAACATCCATTTCTGCTACTTCAGTAACAATATCAGGCTTAACCGCCAATACGGAATATGACTGGAGAATCAGAACGAACTGCAGCGTAAAAAGCACTTATATTTTTGCCCCGAGATTTAACAGCGGAACAGGAACGGCTCCTTCAGGTTCTACTTCTCTTTCCCTGGACGGAAGCAGTGAATCAGGTGCAGCTGGGAACCTTACTTTGAGCGGATCAGCGTTATCTCTGGAAGGATGGATAAAGCCATCATCTTTCAAATCTGCATCTCCTTATATTTCATCGGTTATGGGTACGGAAGTAAGCGACAGCAATTCAGCTTTCCTGCGTTTGGGAGATGCCAATATTGCCAATAACAAGCTTCAGTTTGTGGTAAGTATCAATAATGTACAGCAAAAACTGACCGCCACTACGGCATTAAATGCCAATACATGGTACCACGTTGCTGCAACTTATGATGGCTCTGCAATGAAAATCTATATCAATGGGGTTCTTGATGCGACTAAATCCCAGACAGGAAGTGTTTCTTCCAGCGGAGCTTTCAATGTAGGGTATTTATACAGTACATCCAGAAACTTTAATGGTAAAGTAGACGAGGTCAGAGTTTGGAAAAGAGCATTAAGTCAGACAGAGATCAGCCAGAATATGTGTAATGTGACCCTTCCGGCAACTTCCCTTGCAGCCTATTGGAAATTCAATGAGGGCAGCGGTTCATCCGTTCAGGACAGTTCAGGAAACGGAGTTACATTAACATTGACAGGTGTAGATGCTTCCAACTGGGGAACAGATATACCATGTCCGGCAGGAACTCAAAGAATCTCGTCTAAAAATCAAAAGGCAGCGGATCTGGATTTGGTAGCCGCTAAAAAGCAGATTAAACTGTATCCCAATCCTGTCAGTACATCTTCACCGTTTACCCTTTCTGTTCCTGAAGAATACAGCAGAGGGAAATTAACGGTTTATAATTTTAATGGAGGCGTTGTAGAAGCCCAGATGCTGCAGTCTGGAGATCACCAGTACAACCTGTCGAAGCTTTCGGGCGGCACTTATATCATTCAGTTTGAATCCCGGAATGGAGGTTTAAAACAGACAGAAAAACTAATTGTAAAATAAAAAACAGTCATTGGGCTTAGGCCCAATGATTTTACCAGCCATAAAAATTAAAATTATATGAAAAAAAACTCCATTTTTACTGCTTTGTTCGCACTCGTCACCCAGGTGGCATCTGTGCTTCATGCGCAGCAGCTTAATCCTGTAGGAATTTGCTATGTAGAGGTGAATAACAACAATATGCTGAATGTAGGATCTTATACGCTGCAGAATACCAACAGGCAGCTTTTTGATGTGGCAATTATTTTTGCTGCCAATATTAATTATGATGTTTCTAAAAACAGAGCCTACATTTCCAACAATAATAATGTTACCAAAGTACTGAACGATGTGAACACTTATGTAAGACCTTTGCAGCAAAAAGGCATTAAAGTGTTGCTGGATATTTTAGGAAACCATCAGGGAGCCGGAATTTCAAACTTCCCGAACCGTGAGGCTGCGCGGGATTTTGCACGGCAGCTTGCCCATACCGTTTACACCTATGGTCTGGATGGTATTGATCTGGATGATGAATATGCAGGATATGGAAATAACGGGACAGGACAGCCCAACAGCAGTTCTTTTGTAATGCTTTTGCAGGAGTTAAAGGCAGCAATGCCGGATAAGCTGATCACATTTTATTATTTAGGACCGGCGACATCAAGGCAAAGCTACAACGGCGATGCAGCAGGAAATTATATCAATTACAGCTGGAATCCGTATTATGGAACGTATAGTGCTCCTGTAGTGCCGCCACTTAATAATTCCAAGCTTTCAGCTGCAGCTACCTGGATACAGAACACTAATCCTCAGTCAACTTCAGCTGCCACACTTTCCACTCTTGCGACCAATACAATCAATGATGGTTATGGAGTATTTATGTGGTACGATCTTAATGGCGCTAACAATGCCAGCTACCTGAGTACGGGATCAAATATTCTTTATAACGAAAATACGCTGCTTAGCGGTCCGCTTTATTCCTGGACTCAAGGGGATGCATGTGATCCGCCTTTAGGGCTCGAAGTAACAAATACCACAGGAACTTCAGCTAAATTAAACTGGGCAGGCAATGCCTCCCAAACCTATAATATTGATTACAAACCAGCCAATTCAACCACCTGGACAAACATTGCAGGTAATTATTCCGGAAACAATATTATAGTTAATAACCTGACCCTGAATACGGATTATGACTGGAGAATACAGTCTAACTGTTCAGCAACCATAAAAAGTACCTATCTGTTTGCTCCCCGCTTTAATTCAGGCAGTACATGTGGAACACCGTCTGGGATGAAGTCTGAAAGCTTTTTGGGAACAACTACCAAAGTATCATGGGATGCGGTAGCAAGTGCTTCCGGCTATAACTTACAGTATAAAACAGCTGCAGCAACAACCTGGACGGATGTTCAGAATATTACAACCAATTCTTATACGTTGCCGGCTTTAACTGAAAATACTAACTATGTCTGGAAAGTACAGGCCGTATGTGGAGGAACAACCACCAGCGTATATTCGGGAGAGTCAGCATTCAACAGTGGATTTGCTCCTGTTCAGAGTCCCGGCGCAAGATCACTTTCGTTCAATGGAAGCACCCAATACCTGAATGCAGGACAGTTTAACCTTAGCGGAAATGCTTTGACTTTCGAAGGATGGGTAAAAGTAAATGCCTTCAAACCCAGTTTTCCCTATATATCATCAGTAATTGGAATTGAAGTAGGAGATAGTAATTCTGCAATCCTGCGATTTGGAGATGGAAATTTAGCCAATAATAAGCTGCAGTTTATCTTAAGTTTCGGATCTGCTCAGGTCAAACTAAACAGCGTTACAGGGCTGACTACCAACACATGGAATCACATTGCAGCAACCTACGACGGATCTACTATGAAGATCTACATCAACGGTGTTCTTGATGCCAGCGCAACAGCTTCGGGAAATTTCACGGCCAACGGGATTCTTTATCTGGGCAGAAATTATGAAAATGCCCGTACTCTCAATGGATTCCTGGATGAATTCAGGATATGGAAAAGAGCATTGACACCCGCAGAAATCCTTGCGAATAACTGTAATATTCCTGCCAACTCGCCAAGTCTGGAAGCCAATTGGAAAATGGACGAAGGCAGCGGAAACGGAGCTTTGGATGCTACTGTAAATACACACTTTGCAACCCTCACCAATATGTCGGCTGCCAACTGGAGAACAGATGTAGCGTGTGCTGCAGCACTATCAACAAAAGATATTGCTTCAGGAAAGAGCAACATGAATTATGCATATCCAAACCCGATTAAAAAAGGAAATGATATTAATTTTACTATTAAAGATAAATCTGCCAGTGAAATCACGTTATATGATGTGGCAGGAAAACTAATAACAAATAAAAAAATTGATAGAAATGATATGGTGATCAGCAGTCAGAATTTATCTGCAGGAACCTATATCTATACAATACATTCAAAAGATGGTAAGATTCAATCTTCTGGAAAAGTGATTATAGAATAAAAATAATCCTCATCAGGCGTATAAAAAGTAAAAATAAAATTAGGGGATTTTAGGATGGCAGGCGGGGAGTATACATACTTTCCTGTCTGTCACTTTTAAGAGAAAGAATTATTACAGAGAAAAATAAAGCAAAAGTATGATGCAGAATATTGTAGGAATAGACATTGGAGGCTCGCATATTACCATGGCTCAGGTTGATCCTGAAAAACGTAAAATCATTGCTTCTACTTATGTAAGAGAGCATGTAGATTCTTTCGGACCAAAGGAAGTCATTTTTTCTGCCTGGATTTCAGCCATTGAAAAAGTGGCTGCTGATTTGGTTAAAAAAGACCTTCTGATCGGTATAGCCATGCCCGGTCCTTTTGATTATGAAAACGGAATTTCGCTGATGCAGCAGGGAAAATTTATCGATATTTATCAGATCAATATTAAAGAAGAACTGGCAAAAAGGCTTTCAATTTCTAAGGATCAGATTCATTTTGTTAATGATGCCGGGGCTTTCCTTGAAGGAGAAGTTTTTGGAGGGTGTGTGCAGAATTATAAAAGGGTTTTTGGAGTAACCCTTGGGACAGGGCTGGGAACCGCTTTTTATAACGGAAAAGAAGCAGCGGATGAAGATCTGTGGGATTCACCTTTCAAAGAGTCTATCTGTGAAGATTATCTGGCAACACGGTGGTTCGTAAATCATTATAAAGCTCTAACAGGAGGCGAAATATCAGGAACGAAAGACTTATTGGATAAACCTGAAGATATTCAGACCAAAATGTTTGACGATTACGCAGATTCCTTTGCGGAATTCATTGTGAAATATGTCAAAGATTATAGTCCGGAGGTGTTGGTTATAGGAGGTAATATTGCAAAAGTTTATCCGTACTTTAAAAAGAGGTTAAATCAGCATCTGGACGAACATAAAATCAGCCTTCCTATTAAAATTTCCGCTATTTTTGAAGATGCTGCTATTCTCGGTGCTGCAGGGTATTCCTTGAAAAAAGCCCGAATCAACTTAACAAAATGATATCATGAAGTTTTTATTTTCAAGTTTTTTTATTCTACTCAATATTTTTACATTCGGTCAGGAAATATCACCTGCGGACTATGTGAATCCTCTGATGGGAACCCAATCCAAACCATCTTTGTCCAACGGGAATACTTATCCTGCCATAGGCTTGCCATGGGGAATGAATCTCTGGACTCCGCAAACCGGAAAAATGGGTGACGGATGGGCTTATACCTATGATGCGGATAAGATAAAAGGCTTTAAGCAGACCCATCAGCCATCACCCTGGATGAATGATTATGGTGCTTTTGCCATTATGCCGGGAGTTGGTAAACTAAAATTTAAGGAGGAAGAACGGGCAAGCTGGTTCAGCCATAAAGCCGAGAATGCAAAGCCTTATAGCTACAGTGTTTATCTCGCTGATATCAATGTAACAACAGAGCTTACCCCAACGGAAAGAGCTGCTTTCTTCAAGTTTGATTTCCCTAAAACAGACAGTGCATATGTGGTGATTGATGCTTTAAACAAAGGTTCTTACATTAAGATCCTTCCCAAAGAAAGAAAAATCCTGGGTTATACGACGAAATATTCCAGAGGCAAATACAATAATTTCAAAAACTACTTTATCATTCAGTTTGATAAAGATTTTGATCTGACAACTACATGGAAAGACAGTGTTTTTGTAAAGAATCAGTTAGAAATTACAAGTGAGCATGCCGGAGCAATTGTTGGATTTAAGTTAAAAAATAAAGAAAGCGTTTACGCAAGAACAGCTTCCTCATTCATCAGTTTCGAACAGGCAGAACTGAACCTGAAGAGAGAAATTGGAAGCAGAAACTTTGAACAGGTAAAAACAGATGCCAAAAATATATGGAATAAAACCTTAAGCAGAATTGAAGTAAAAGGCGGAACCGATCAGCAGATAAGAACATTTTATTCCTCTCTGTACAGAACATTGTTCTTCCCTCAGAAATTATACGAGATCGATGCACAGAATAAAGTAAAGCACTGGAGTCCTTACAACGGAAAAATTCTGGACGGGAAAATGTTTGCAGGAACAGGTTTTTGGGATACTTTTCGTGCCCTGTATCCTTTTCTGAACCTGGTATATCCAAGCATTAATGTAGAAATGCAGGAAGGTTTGGTCAATACATTCAAGGAAGGAGGATTTCTTCCGGAGTGGAGCAGCCCGGGATATTCTGACATTATGATCGGGAACAATTCGGCTTCGGTAGTAGCAGATGCATACATCAAAGGGCTTCGCGGATATGATGTGGAAACCCTTTGGCAGGCAGTGAAGCATGGAGCCAATAACGAAGGACCGATTGATGCGGTAGGCCGTAGAGGGGTGGAATACTACAATACTTTAGGCTACGTTCCTTACGATGTGAAAATTAATGAAAATGCAGCCAGAACTCTGGAATATGCGTATGATGATTTTGCAATCTACCAGTTAGGAAAAGCATTAGGGAAACCTTCTTCTGAAATTGATATTTATAAAAAAAGAGCCTACAATTATAAAAATGTTTTCGATCCCGAATCCGGCCTGATGCGTGGGAAAAACAAAGACGGAAAGTTCCAGTCGCCATTCAATCCGTTCAAATGGGGAGACGCATTTACGGAAGGAAACAGCTGGCATTATACCTGGTCAGTGTTCCAGGATATCGATGGTTTGTCTAAATTGATGGGAGGCAAAAAGAAATTTGAAACCAAACTGGATGAGGTTTTCTCACTTCCGCCGGTTTTTGACGACAGCTATTATGGAAGTGTAATCCACGAGATCCGTGAAATGCAGATCATGAACATGGGACAGTATGCTCACGGAAATCAGCCTATCCAGCATATGATCTATTTGTACAACTACGCCGGAGCGCCATACAAAACACAGTATTGGACGAGACAAGTTATGGATAAGCTGTACTACGCAACACCGGATGGCTATTGCGGGGATGAAGATAACGGGCAGACTTCTGCGTGGTATGTATTCTCAGCTTTAGGATTCTATCCGGTAACGCCGGCAACGGATCAATATGTTTTGGGAGCACCACTTTTCAAAGAAGCAGTGATCCATTTAGAGAATGGCAAGGAAATTGAAATAAAAGCTCCGGAAAACAGCGCGGAAAATCTATATGTTAAATCCTTGAACGTAAACCTTCGGTCTTATGCGAAAAACTGGCTCAGCCATAAAGAACTGATGAACGGTGCTGTGTTGGAATTCCAGATGGATAGCAAGCCTAATAAAGAAAGAGGCTCTGATGAAAAAGACTTTCCTTATTCAATGTCCAAGGAATAATGATCAACAAACTTTATATTTGAAAATAATTTTAGAACAGGAATAAATTATGAGTGCAGAGAAAACAGAAATATTCGAAAAGGTAGAAAAAATGCTGGAAGCCCAGGGGTTTAGTATTGCATCCAAAGACGATACAAGACCTTGGGGTGGTTTTTTCGTGATCGACGAAAATCAGGCCCAGGATTTTGCCAATCAGTATTTTGACGGAATCAATGTAGAAAGTCTGAAAATAGGAGGAAAGCTGAGTCCTAAAATCCTTTTGGTTGCTCCCAATGCCCGTTTAAGCTGGCAGTACCATCACCGCAGAGCCGAAATCTGGCAGGTAGTGGAAGGAACAGTTGGAATCAAAACAAGCAATACTGATGAAGAGGGTGAACTGAAAGAATACCATCCGAAAGATCAGATCAAGCTTCAGCAGGGAGAAAGACACAGGCTGATAGGTTTAGACGGCTGGGGTGTGGTTGCAGAGATCTGGCAGCATACCGATGCTTCAAACCCTTCAGATGAAGATGATATTGTGAGAGTACAAGACGATTTCGGAAGATAATTATCGGCAAAAATAAAAAAAGACTGTTTGCAAAAACAGTCTTCTTTATTTGTATCAAATAACCTCTCAACCAAATTAATTTTTTTCCTATTTGTGTTTTTAAGTTTTCAAAAAGTTTTTGAAGTTATCTGTACATCGATATTTTGTTTCATCATTTTTGTTCCTTGTAAAATTTCCCGTTGGAATAAATTCTTACTGGGTTAATTTTACTGATACAAAGTAACAGCTTTCTAAAATAAAATTCTAATAAAAGGGATCGATATATATCGATGAATCATAGATGTTTATCTATAGAAGTAATGCTTTTTGGGAACATGAATTTAACCGGTCATATCGTTCTTAAAATAAGGTGCTCAAATATTGCAGCTTAATAAAAAAAGACTGTTTCAAAAACAGTCTCCTTATAGTTGTTAGTTGATAATATTCATGAATCAACCTGTTAATTTTGCACTCCTCAATATTAAGAATATTTAGAAGGTCACATCCAGCCCTGCATAAAAATTAGCCTTCATAATAGGGGCATACACCATCCCGCCATCAAAATAATTTCCAAAAGGATTTCTGAAATCAACAATGGCATTTTTCTGATAATAAGAAGTAAGGTTCTCACCGCCTAAATAAGCTCTGATCTTTTTATTAAAATTCCTGGAGATCTGTGCATTCAGCACAGCGTAAGAATCAGAATATACCGGAAGCTGGAACTCAGCAGGATTATCTGAAGTATCAGGAAGTCTTTGTTTACCTACCCAATTCAGGGTGGTATCAAAACTCCAGAATCCGCCCTTATCATTTTTGTTTGTTGCATAGGCAAGGTTTACAAAACCTCTGTGTTTGGCCATAAAAGGAACTTCTCTCCTGCCATCAATATAATCTGCCTGAACATCATAATATTTATAAGCCAGCCTTACATCAAAATTTTTGAAAGGTGTAAAATCCCACTGCGTCTGGAAAGAGTTCGCAAAAGATTTTCCTTCTAAATTATAAAAAGTAAGCTGTTGCGGAGAACGGTCAAGATCAACAAGCACCTGGTCCTGGAAATCTGTTCTGAAAAAATCAGCAACGATTGAAGATTTCCTTCCGAAAAGTTTGAACTCCTGCTGTAAGCTGGCTCCATAATTCCACGCGATTTCAGGTCTTAATCCATAAATATTTCCACCGTTCTGAAGAATCTGAATACTTCTGTTCGATGCAAAATACTGTTGATTTTCCGCAAAAACATTAGCCGTTCTGAATCCTCTGCCCGCAGAAAGCCTTAAGATCGTCTGCGGTGTGAAATCATATTTAAAATTAACTCTCGGGGTAAACTGAGTTCCTGCAAGATTATGAAAATCAGCTCTGGCTCCTGCTACCAAAGTATATTTTAATCCTGTTAATGTATATTCTGCAAAAATTCCCGGAACGATCTCATTTCTCTTCATATCATCTGTTAAATACGTTTCCTCATAGCCGTCATATAGAAAGCTGGCTCCGGCCTTGTACTTATGATTGGTATTCCCGATAATGCTTTCAAAGATTAAATTTGAATAATACGTATGTTGTTTCCCTGCATAATTTCTCAGTCCGAAAAAGCTGTCCTGCTGATGGTACACATACTGGTTCATCCAGCCTAAGCTCTGATAAGGTTTTCCTTTAAAAACATACCCTGTTTTATTCCAGACCTGGAATCTTGAAATATCAATGCCTACACCGTAAGCAGGCTGTTCATCCTGACCCAGCTTCTTATCAAAACCTACCTGTCCGGCTGTTCTCTCATCCCGGATAAAATTGATTCCGAAATGAGACCCGAATCCCGATTTTTCCAGGTCATTATAATTAAGGAGATAGGCTGCATTAATCTGCGTTCCTTTCGGTCTGTCCAGGAAAGTATCATGGTTCATATCCGTATCTCCGAATGTTCCGTTCCCGTGCAGTAAAAAGGTTTGAGACCATTGATCATTGATAGGAGAAACGCTGGTAATATTGGCTTCCGCTCTTCCGTTGAAATCAGCAAAAATATTTAAAGAAGTTTCAGGTTCCTTGGCATTTTTCAGAAGTTCGGTATTGATCTGTCCCGTGATGCTTTCGTAGCCGTTCGTTACTGTACTTCCGCCTTTTGTCAGCTGAATGCTTTCGATCCACCTTCCGGGAATGAAATTTAATCCGTAGGCCGAGGCTAAACCTCTGATCTCCGGTAAAAGTTCCTTCGTTAAACTGGTGTATTTCTGATCCAGACCGAGCATTTTCAGCTGTTTGGTTCCCGTAACGGCATTGCTGAAGGAAACGTCTACGGTTGCATTGGTTTCAAAGCTTTCTGAAAGGTTGCAACAGGCTGCTTTTAATAACTCTTTTTTATCAATATTAAAAACAAGACCTGCTTCTTTTTTACTTAATGCTGTTGCTGCTTTAGAACCGGTAACTGTTACCCCTTCAATATTTTTTTCGTGTAGTTCATGATGATCATTGACGGTTGTCGCCTCATGATCCTGATGATCGTCATGCTTTGTTTCTTCTTCGAAATGAACTTTCGGGTTGGCTTCTCCAAAAGCGATATCCCTGTCGTACAGGCAACATCCCGGAAGGTTTTTGTAAACAGCATCGGACGTTTTATATTTCTCGTTGTCATGACCTGCATCGGCAATAGCTTTTAAAATCTTATCCGATGAGGTTTTAGAAGGATCAAAATTTAAAGTGACCGTCTGCTTTTCTGCACTCCATTCTGCTGAATCTGCACCCGCTGACCTGGCTGCTTTTTCGATTCTGGCTTTACAGGAGGCACAGTTTCCTTTTACGTAAAACTCATTTTCTTTTTTAGCGTGATGCTCATGGGCTTCTGCGTGGGAAGGCTGAAGATCCCTTTCGTAATGGCAGCATCCCGGAAGACTTGTATAAATAGTATCCGGTGATTTGAATTTTTCATTATCGTGACCGGCATCGGCTACTTTCTTTAAAATCTCGTCTGTAGAAACTTTGCTGTCAGTTTCCAGGGTCAAAGTCTGCAGATCAACAGAGTAAACAGCGGTTTTGGCGCCTGCTTTTTTGGCAGCAGCTTCTATTCTGGACTGGCACATTTCGCAGTTTCCTTTGACTTTAAACTGGCTTTTTAAAAGGTTTTGAGCTGATATAAAGTGTACAGACAGGATCATAACACCAAGAATAAACTTGGAAATATATAATTTCATTTTGTTTAAAAGTTTTGATTAATTAAAAACGATCCATTAAAATGTTTAACGGACTCAATGAGGTAATAATTAACCTAGTTTAGGCGGTTGCCAGATCTCTTTTAAACGGTCTGATAAATGAGGTGGCGAATATTGGAACTGTGGATTCTTATTCGCTTTGTAATAAGCCGGCTCAAAATGTAAATTTTTTGAAAACGGAGTTTCTATATAAGTATAGCACGCAACGCAGGTTGAGCAGCAGTCATCATTGCAGGAAGACTTGGTTTGGCTGTCTTTGTTCTCTTTTGAAGGGTGATTTTTGCAGCAGTCGCTTTTTTCAGACTTGGTTTTGCAGCAGGTATCCTGCATAGATTGCGAATAGAAGCTGTCTTTAGGAACTAAAAAAATTCCTAGACAAAAAATAACTGTAAGAATGTGAAACAGCCTCATCTCTGCAAAAATACAAAAATTATGACAAAGGATCACCAACTTTTAAAGCACAGTTGTGCCAGGGTTCTCCATGTGCAGGGTTCAGTTTAGGTTTTTCACCTGTTGGCGGAGCGGCTGTTACAGGTCCCGGAACATTTTGCGCTGCGCTTTGAACAGGCTGTGGTGTAGGGGCTGGCGCCGGTTTACTGTTTAAGGGCTGTCCTACCGGGATATCGCATCTGTGACCAGGCTGTCCGTGGGGAGGATTCATTCCCGGAGGAGTTTTAGCCTGATTTGCATTATTGTTGATCACAACCTTTCCTGGTGATACAGAATTGGCATCTATTTTAATAGCATTATTGGGATTCTGACCTGGAGCAGTCTGTATAGCTGTGGGGCTTACATTAAGAGGCTGTCCTACCGGAATATCACATCTGTGGCCAGGCTGTCCATGCGGAGGGTTTTTAATTCCCGGAGCCGCACTTACAGAAGCCGGATTTGGATTGGTCTGTACGCCTGCCTGATCCATCAGAGAAGTTTTAGAAGCAGAATTGACTGCCACAGCAGGCTGTTGAACACCCGCTTCTTCTTTTAAATAAGTAGGTTTTTCATCTTTATTGCATGAAATTGCTAATAATGAAACGGCGATAGCGGCCAAAAAAGTATTTTTCATATCCAATCGTATGAAACAAAATTAGCAAAACATTTTTAATTGTTTTGCTAATTTTATACTTATAATATGTTTTTAGGTCTAATTTTTAACTAAAAGCCTAAATCCTTCCCCATGAACGTTGATGATTTCCAATCCTTCATCGTCTTTTAACAGCTTACGAAGCTTGGCAATATACACGTCCATACTTCTCGCGGTAAAATAATTTTCTTTTTTCCAGATCTTTCTCAAAGCAAGATCTCTCGGCATGAAATCGTTTCTATGGATACAAAGAAGTTTTAACAGCTCATTTTCTTTTGGAGAAAGTTTGTATTCTTTATCACCTACCTTAAGCTGTCTCAGCATAGAGTCGAAGAAAATATTACTGATCTTGAACTGCTCCTGTTCCTCATTTTCCAAAGTAGAGCTCCTCTGCAGGATTGCTTTGATCTTATATAGAAGAAGTTCTGTATCAAACGGCTTGGTAATATAGTCATCCGCACCCAGCTGGTATCCTTTCAGGATATCTTCTCTCATATTTCTGGCCGTAAGAAATATGATAGGGGTGTTTTTATCGATTTTTTTTACGTCTTCTGCTAATGAAAATCCATCTTTTTTAGGCATCATTACGTCGAAAATACAGATGTCAAACTCATTTTCTGTAAATTCTTTCAAACCCTGCTCTCCATCTGTGGCAAGGGTTACCTCAAAGTTATTGATCGTTAAATAATCCTTCAGCACTGCTCCGAAACTCTGATCGTCTTCTACTAATAATATTCTGTTGCTCATGATTTTAATAATTAAAATTAATGATTAAAAATTAAGAATGAACCTTCTCACTCTATCTTCTATATTTTGTTATTTGGTTTCTATTTTTAAGTGATAAATGATATTAATCTCATTGATTTTATAGGGATCTTATCATTCATTACTCATTACTTATCATTGATGATTTAGCTCATCGGTAGTTTTATCGTAAATGTACTTCCTTTGTCTTTGTGGGAATCTACGAGTATCTGTCCTTTGTGAAGTTCTGCAATTTTCTTTACATAAGAAAGTCCCAGTCCCTGTCCTTTTACATTGTGGATGTTTCCGGTTTCTTCTCTGAAGAACTTTTCGAAGATTTTGGTCTTATTGTGGGTTTCCATTCCCATTCCCTTATCAGAAATTTCTATGACGTACCAGTTTCCTTCATTACTTGTTTTTACTTTAATCTCAGGGGCTTCAGGAGAATATTTGTTGGCATTGTCCAGTAAGTTCACCAGCATATTTGAGATGTGGAACTCATCTATTTTAAAAATATAGTTCGTTGCAGTAAATTCCTGTGTCAAAGACCCGTTTCTCTGCTGTACGATGAGATTAAAAGACTCTGTTGTTCTTTTGATCAGCTCTCGCACATTGGTTTCCCGTAAGAATAGCTCTACCTCGTTTCTTTCAAGCTTAGACATATTCAAAACATTCTCCACCTGCTTTTTCATTCTTAAATTTTCCTGCTTGATCAGTTCCGAATAGTATTTTACTTTATCCGGATTGGTAGCGATCTTATCATTGGCTAAAGAGTCTGTAGCTACAGAAATTGTTGCCAGTGGTGTTTTAAACTCATGGGACATATTATTGATGAAATCCGTCTTTACTTCTGCCAGTTTTTTCTGTCTCATCATATAATTGATGGAAATAATATAAATCCCGAGAATAGTCAGTAATGAAAGGAAAGTTCCCAAAAGCATGGGCCAGTTGTTCATCGCCAGGGAATATTCTTTTTTAGGAAACACTAAAGCCAGACTGTATAAAGTCCGGTCTTTTTTATCGGTAAAAAGAGGATAGCTATAGGTATTGCTGTCTTTTTTCTCCTTATACACCTTATTGACGACACTGGTGAGTTTGTTGTTCTTGTCAATTACCCCATACCCGAATTTTGAAGTGATGCCTTTTATTTTAAGCTCCTTGGCAATTACCGAATCAAGCACTTTAGGGTCCACCCTTTTATCGATGGGCAGATTGGTGCCAACCACTTTTACAAATTCTTTTATCGCGTAATCCCCGTTTTCAATATCATTGTTAAGGTCTGTGGTAAGAAGCTCCCGGTTGGTGGTATCTTTCTTTATTTTATAAGTTGCATCATCAGTATACAGCGTTGTCAGCTTTACCGAATCACCTTTCTGAGAGATCGGAAGCTGTGTTTTTGATATGATGTTTTTGGAATAGATGATCTGGCGCTGTGCACCGGAATCTTCTACCTGCTGGATTGTCGTTAAAGAGGGCTGGTCTTTGCTGGCAAGGATATTGTTTCTTAGATTAGTATAATCCTGATTCAGGTATTTATCAGCTTCGATTTCTTCAATATTTTTTGAAGTGTTTTCTAAAGCAGCGTATACTTTATTGGAAAATTCCTGCTCAAGAGCACCGTAATAACCTTTCAGCCAATAAAATTGGAGCGTAACAAAAACAATCAGTGAGATTGTCATAAACACCGAAATTATTGGGATGAATTTATTATTCATTATTGAATTTTATATATTGGAAAAAAATGAATGTTAAAATTAATTATTTTAAGACTTGATAAACAAAAAACGAGCCAAAAAATTGTTTAATTTCTCTTAAAAGGGAGTTTTTTAACAATTATTTATGAATTTAGAATAACTTGTCATATGAAAAGTCCTGTAAATGGATAAAGGAGTAGCTTTAACAAAAATAATTATTTATGGAATCTAATATCGTTTTTAACAAAGATTTTGATTCAAACAGTGTGTATGTCATGAAAATATATGACGCTGATGTTTCAAAAGTGTGGAATTATTTTACCAAATCCGAATTATTGGATCAATGGTGGGCGCCGAAGCCCTGGAAATGTGAAACTGTAAAACAGGATTTTAAAGAAGGAGGGATCTGGCACTATGCCATGGTAGGACCGGAAGGTGAAAAAATGTATGGTCAGATGGCATACGGTGAAATCACAGAGCACAGGAGTTTTGATGGAGTAGATGCTTTTTGTGACGAAAAAGGAAATATTAATGAAGATTTTGCACAGGCAAAATGGCTGCTTGGATTTACAGGAATAGAGGAAGGTACAAAAGTGACCATTAATATATACTTTCCAACTTCTGAAGCCATGAAGCAACAGCTGGAAATGGGGTTTGAAGAAGGTTTTAAAACGGGACTGGCACAGCTTGAAGAAATTATCAGGTAATAAAAATTTTGAGACGGCCGAATGGTTTATCTTTTGGCTTTATAAGAAAAAGACGGGCTTAACCCGTCTTTTTAATTTTATATATGAATTGTGCCATGTATCATTTCAAATTGTCACAGCAGATCAAATCAGATCCTCTTCCTGGAAATACTGTATAATTGCTTTTTTCATCAGAAGAGACTGTTCATTTGGTTTTAATTCCGGAAGTGCTTCCAGCTTATCATACTGTGGCCATCCATCTTCATAGTGGGTGAACTTATAGTAACCGAAAGGTTCCAGCAATCTGCACACTGCAATATGGATCAGGTTTACTTTGTCTTCTTTGGTGTATTTCTGCTGGCCGCTTCCCAATTCCTGCAGTCCGATCAGAAATAAAAGCGTTTCAATCGGAGGATTTTTCTCAGTATCAAAATTGTCTATAAAAAACTGTTCTATCTTTTGCCAGTATTCAGATTCGTTCATATAATTGATAAATGATAATTTATAATTGATTATTGGTACGTCTTAAGTCTTCGCCTAATTTCTTCTTATATGACGATGTTGACTTTACTATTTCATCTGCTTCTTTAAGAAGACTATATATTTTTTCTGCTTCAAGCAAATTGAGTTCATCAATGATTTCCAGCCAGAATAATGTCTCATCAGCTTCTTCTACAACAATACATATTTTGGAATATTTTTCTTTCAGAGAGCGAGCTCTGCACATTGCTCTGTAATTACTGGCTGTTGATGATGCTGATCTGAAAATTTGTTTTCTGATATTTGATATCTTATCCGAATAGGGGATTTCAGACAGCTCATTAATAATAGTAATAGTCAAAGATTTGGTCCTTTTTGAAAATATCTGATTGTAATTGTTGTCAGCATTCATATCGATCATTTTTTATCGATTATCATCTATCTTTAATAAGAATGCATATTCCAGAGCATCTTCCTTTAACGATTCAAATCTTCCGCTCGCTCCGCCGTGGCCTGAGCTCATGTCGGTTTTGAATAATAAAAGATGATCATCTGTTTTCAGTTCTCGCAGTTTTGCAGTCCATTTTGCCGGCTCCCAATACTGTACCTGGGAATCGTGAAGGCCTGTTGTAATCAGCATATGAGGATAATCTTTCGCTTCAACGTTATCGTAAGGCGAATATTCCTTCATGTACTGATAATATTCTTTGTCGTTTGGATTTCCCCATTCATCATATTCCCCGGTTGTCAGTGGAATAGTTTCATCCAGCATTGTTGTCACCACGTCTACAAATGGAACCTGTGCTACAATTCCGTTAAAAAGCTTAGGCTCGTAATTCACAACGGCACCTACCAGAAGTCCGCCTGCGCTTCCGCCCATTGCGTACATGTGATTGGATGATGTGTAGTTTTCCTTAATTAAATGTTTTCCGGCATCAATAAAATCGAAGAATGTATTTTTCTTGAAAAGCATCTTGCCGTCTTCATACCATTCTCTGCCCAGGTATTCCCCACCGCGGATATGAGCAATGGCATAAATGAATCCTCTGTCTAAAATAGAAAGCCTTACGTTGGAAAAACTTGCATCTACAGTATGTCCATAACTTCCGTAGCCGTATAGCAGTAAGGGTGTATCTGCAGATTTTTTAGTGTCCTTATGATAAACCAATGAGATCGGGATTCTTGTTTCTCCATCTCTTGATTCTGCCCACACCCTTTCAGAAATATAATTTTCAGGAAGGAATTTCCCGCCAAGAACTTCCTGTTGCTTAAGAAGCTGAGTCGTTTTCTCCTTCATATTATATTCATATGTTGAGCTGGGCTGTGTCAGTGACGTATAACCATAACGGAGAACCTCAGTATCAAATTCCATATTGATCCCAATGTAAGTCGTATATGTTGGATCAGAAAAAGGGAGATAGTAAGATTCGTGATTTTTTTCATCAATAATTTTAATCTGGAGAAGTCCTTCTTCTCTTTCTTCAAGAACGAGATAGTCCCTGAAAATTTCAAAACCCTCAAGCAGAACTTCGGGACGGTGTGGAATAACATCTACCCAGTTCTCCATTCCGCAATGGTCAATTTTCGTTTTTACGATTTTAAAATTGAATGCATCATCTGCATTGGTAATGATATAAAATTCATCTTCAAAATGTTCTACCGAATATTCCAGATCATCTATTCTGGGCTGGATAATTTTCCATTCCGCAAAGACATTGTCAGAAGGAATGAATCTGTGTTCATCGGAAATTGTGCTGGAGCTGGCAATGAAAATATACTCCATTGATTTTGTCTTGAAGACATTCACATCAAAAGTATCATCCTCTTCATGGAAAATCAAAATATCTTCCGAAGCATCAGTGCCAAGCTTATGCCTGTATACCTGGAAAGCACGTAAACTTTCATCTTTTCTGATGTAGAAAACATGTTCATTATCATTTGCCCAAACTGCTTTTCCTGTAGTGTTCAGGATCTGGTCCGGTAAAATTTCTCCCGTGAGAAGATTTTTAAAGTTAATGGTATAAATCCTGCGGCTTACATTATCCGATGAAAAAGAAACAAGCTCATTATTCGGAGAAACAGCTACGCTCCCTACTTCAAAATAGGTTTCGCCTTCTGCTAAAATATTGACATCAACAATAATTTCTTCCTCGTTATCAAGGCTTTTATGTTTCCTGCAGAAGATAGGATATTCTTTTCCTTCCTCATAGCGTACAATATACCAGTATCCGTTAAAGAAATAAGGGAGAGACTCGTCGTCTTTTTTGTAGCGGGCTTTCATTTCTTCGAAAAGTTCTTCCTGAAAAGCCTCGGTGTCTTTCATCATAAACTCTTCATAGGCATTTTCCTCTTCAAGATATTGTATGACTTCAGGATTTTCCCTTTCATTAAGCCAAAAGTAATTGTCAATTCTTCTGTCGCCGTGTATTTCCAGTATTTTTTCTATTTTTTTTGCCTGTGGAGCTTTCATTTAAATATTTTAAATTTATTTGGCCTGGTGTAATGTGCTATAGATTTTTCTTTTTTGGGGAATAATTTACAGGACATTTCATTCAATATTAATTCTTGTTCAAATTTAGTTAAAAAACAGCCATCTTTCCGGTATTGAAAAGATGGCTGTTTTATATTGAGTATTAAAGTCTACTTATGAAGACTTTTAATATACTTTTCAAGTGCCATTGTCATAGATGGAGTTTCCTTTGTAGGAGCCATAAGGTCTATCTTTAACCCAGCTTCTTCCGCTGCTGCTAGAGTAGTGTTTCCGAAAACGCCAATCTTTGTTTCTTCCTGCTTAAAATCCGGGAAATTCTGCTGAAGAGACTTGATTCCCTGCGGGCTGAAAAAGATCAGCATATCATAATCCTTAGCATTGATATCCGTAAGATCGCTGCATACTGTTCTGTACATGATTGCCCGCGTCCAGTCCACATTGGCGGTTTCCATTGTTTTTACGATATCCGGGCTTAGGACGTCTGAAGACGGCAAAAGGTATTTTTCAGTAGGAAATTTTTTAAACAGAGGCAGAAGATCCGAGAAGTTTTTCTCCCCAAAGCTGATCTTTCTCTTTCTGTAAACAATATGTTTCTGAAGATAGTTGGCAATCGCCTCAGACTGGCAGATATATCTCATCGTATCCGGAACTGCAAAACGCAATTCTTCGGCAAGTCTGAAGTAATGGTCTATCGCATTTTTGCTGGTGAAAATAATCCCAGTAAACTGCGTCAGATCTATCTTCTGTGTTCTTAGTTCTTTGTTGTCAACTCCTTCGACGTGGATGAAAGGACGGAAATCAATCTTTATTTTTTCCTTCTTTGCTATATCCAGATATGGAGAAGACTCACTAGGCGCTGGTTGAGAAACCAATATAGACTTTATTCTCATCATTGACTCTTATTAAAAAAATAACAACTTCCAAAGCAGCAATAAAGGTGCGATTTGGAGGGTGCAAATATACAAAAATTTATAATACCATTTTTCGGGAAGTATATTGTTTTTGTGAAACAAATAGAAGAAAATCTTGAAAACAGCGACAAATGCAAAAAAGCAGAAGTAGTATGAAAATATTTTATTTCTGTCTATAGGGAAATAATAATGGGTTACACACAGGATTATTAACAAAAATGAAAGAATGAAGTAAAATTTTGTGGAGGTAAAGTAAAAAATTGTCCATTTTTTGCCGTCACCTATGCTTTGGTAAAATAAAAAGCCCAACGCAGATTTCGAAGCATAAAAAAATATGACCGCCAGCAATGTATACCCAAATTTATTAAGCTGATACCCGAAAAGCTGCAGATCATTAATATATTTCGGTACTATGGGAATATACTGTGAAATTAAAGCCGACAATGTAAGTGTCGTCACACAGGAAGTAATGATCCAGCTCGGAAGGTTATTGCTGGCATCAAAATATTTCTGAAGCAGGAAATCTTTCAGGCTGGCATCCCTTTCTATAATATTCATCATGAAAACATACAGAAATATGCATCCTATCAGTATAAAGATTACCCAGTCATTATTCTCAGGTATTCTTACGTGGTTTATAAAGTTTTGTGATAACAGCAAAGGAATATTTTTTGCAAAATTATAGATTATTTTGTATAAAATAAAAAGGTTAAATAAACTATCTTTGCAAACTGAAATGAAAAAACTCGTCATTATCCCTACTTATAACGAAAAGGAAAATATTGAAAATATTATTTCCGCGGTTTTTGCATTGGAGGATGACTTTCATATTTTGGTAGTGGATGATTCCTCTCCGGACGGGACGGCTGAGATAGTAAGGGGAATTCAGAAAAAATTTCCACATTATCTCCATATGTCGGTAAGACATGTAAAAGACGGTTTGGGAAAGGCATATATCCACGGATTTAAGTGGGCTATCGAAAACAAATATGATTATATTTTTGAAATGGACGCCGATTTTTCACACAATCCAAATGATCTGCCGAAACTTTTCGAAGCCTGTTTGAACGCAGACATGGCAATAGGATCACGCTATTCCAAAGGAGTAAATGTGGTGAACTGGCCAATGGGACGGGTTCTGCTTTCCTATTTTGCTTCCAAATACGTAAGGTTTATTTTGGGGCTTCCCATTCATGATACAACTGCAGGCTTTGTCTGCTTTTCCAGAAAAGTTCTTGAAGAAATAGGCTTGAATAATGTGAAGCTTAAAGGATATGGCTTTCAGATCGAAATGAAGTTCAGAGCTTTTAAAAAAGGTTTTAAAATTGTAGAAGTTCCTATTATATTTACAAACAGAATTTTAGGAGAAAGTAAAATGAATGGCGGCATTATTCATGAAGCTGTATTTGGAGTTTTAAATTTAAAATGGAAATCAATAATCAACAGATTATGAAAAAACTGGTCTTCATTTTCGTTATGCTGTGCATGTTCTCATGTAGCGACTATATCGACAAGCCTAAAAACCTGATCGAGCCTGAAAAGATGGCTGAGATCCTGGCTGACCTTGCTATTACAGATCAGGCAGTCATTATATATCAAAACAAAAATCTGGAAGCAGGAACAAGATTTGTCCTTAAAACCCACCAGATAAAATCTGAGGATTTTATAGAAAGCTTTAAATATTATGTCGTTAAAGACAAAATGAAAGATATTGCGGAAAACGCACAGAAAATAGTATTGAAAAAAGACCCGAAAGCAGACAAATATATACAAGACAAGCTGAAAAATAGTGGTAATACACCTTTTTTAAACAGATAATGATGCGGAAATGTTTCTGCCGCCAAAGCAGAACCGTTAATAGCGGCGAATTAAAAGAATATACGAATGAAATTTTTTAATATAGAAAAAACCTCTGAAGGAAAAGCAAGAGCAGGAGAGATCACTACAGATCACGGGAAGATCCAGACACCTATCTTTATGCCTGTAGGAACTGTAGCAAGTGTGAAAACAGTCCATCAGAGGGAATTAAAAGAAGACATTAAAGCCCAGATTATTTTGGGTAACACATACCACCTGTATCTTCGTCCTACAATGGATATTATGCAGGAAGCAGGAGGGCTGCACAAATTCATGAACTGGGACCTTCCCATCCTTACCGATTCAGGAGGCTTTCAGGTGTTTTCCCTTTCCAAAAGCAGAAAAATGTCCGAAGAAGGGGTAAAGTTCAAATCCCATATCGACGGAAGTTATCATATGTTTACCCCGGAAAAGTCTATGGAGATCCAGAGACAGATCGGAGCCGATATCTTCATGGCTTTTGATGAATGTACACCTTATCCTTGCGAATACAATCAGGCCAAAACATCCATGGAGCTTACGCACCGTTGGCTGAAAAGATGTATTGAATGGACTGAGCAGAACAAAGAAATGTATGGCCACAAGCAGAGGCTTTTCCCGATTGTTCAGGGATCTACCTACTCGGATCTTAGGAAAATTTCAGCTGAAGTTATTTCCGAGGCCGGAGCAGAAGGAAATGCCATCGGCGGACTTTCTGTAGGGGAACCGGAAGAAGAAATGTACAGAATTACTGATGAAGTTACCGATATTCTTCCAAAAGACAAACCAAGGTATCTTATGGGAGTAGGAACCCCATGGAATATCCTTGAATCCATTGGCTTAGGTATCGATATGATGGACTGTGTAATGCCTACCAGAAATGCCAGAAATGCAATGCTTTTCACCTGGCAGGGCGTAATGAACCTTAAAAATGAAAAATGGAAGCGTGATTTTTCACCTCTCGACGAGTTTGGAACAAGTTATGTAGACAGAGAATATTCAAAAGCATATCTGCGCCATTTATTTGTATCAAAAGAATATCTTGCAAAACAGATTGCGTCCGTACATAATCTGGCATTTTATTTAGACCTTGTGAAGGTCGCTAGAGAGCATATTGTGGCAGGTGACTTCTATGAATGGAAAAAATCTGTAGTGCCGGTTCTTAGACAAAGACTTTAAACAGAAAAAGGATATGATCAAAATTATAGACAGATATATTATCAAAAAATACCTTGGAACATTCAGTTTCATGCTGATATTGCTGTCTATAGTTGTGTTGGTTATTGATGTGCAGCAGAAAATCCCAAGGATAGAAAATGCAAAAGCATTGGACCCTAAGCTGGATTTAATGTACTTTCTGATCAACTTCTATCCCTTTTGGATCATTAACCTGGTTGTAACCTTCCTATCTATTCTGGTATTTATTTCGGTGATTTATTTTACCTCCAGAATGGCAAATAACACTGAAATTGTTGCCGTAATCAGTAGCGGAGCCAGTTTTCACAGATTTGCAAAGCCTTACCTGTATACCTCACTTTTCATTGCCATGATATCGCTTCTGGTGAATCATATGGTGCTGCCATGGGCTAATATTAAGAAAAATCAACTCGAGGCCTATACCTATAATGCGGCGAACAAAGAAAAGATCCTGGGAACAGGTCCTGCCTCTGCTCAATTAAGCAAAATGGAATACATTTTCGTGAATTCCTGGAACAAAAGAGAAACAAGAGGTTCTGGCTTTGTCTATCAGAAATTTGATAAAACAAGAAAAATGACTTACGAGCTTAAGGCATCGGAAGTATATTGGGATAAGGCTAAAAAACAGTTTACGCTTACCAACTATCTTGAAAAAACGATCAATAAAGATAACTCTGAAAAACTGGGCAGTGGTGCTGAAATAAAGAAAAGCTACGGGCATTCTCCAGAAGAACTCTTCCCGAACGAGCTTTTAGGACAGAATAAAACTACTCCGGAGCTTATAAAATTCATTGACAGGGAAAAAGAAAAAGGAAACAGCAACCTGAATTCTTATCTTAATGAGTTCCATCAGAGAACTTCAATGCCTGTTTCCATTATTATTTTGACGTTCCTGGCGCTTTCACTGGCATCCCAGAAAAAAAGAGGAGGCCTCGGAGTTAATCTTGCCATAGGAATTTCCCTTGCATTTGTTTTTGTTTTCTCATTTGAAGCATTAAAAGTGGTTTCAGAGAACAAAAGCCTGTCACCGGCAGTTGCCATGTGGCTGCCTAATATGGTTTTCTTCCCGCTTACCCTGTACCTGTATCTGAAAAGAGCCAATCAATAAAGAAGCTTGATTTCTTTATGATAAAAGGGCTTTAAACCATCTCTTTCAAGTTCTATCCATAGTTCTCCCTTTTCGTCAGCATTCCGGATAATGCCATTTTGTCTCTCTTTTTCCATTTCGAAGACTGAGATCTCATCTTTACGATATAAATTCCGGTTGAATTGATCAATGATTTCCTGATCAGACGGAATATTTTTCAGTTTTTCCGATACGTATTCGTGAAGATTTGAAGTAAAATCATCAAGGTCGTAAACCCGTTCTGTCTGCGTCAGAAGTGATCCTGCGTGGGATATTTCGTCAAAATGATCCTGCTGGACATTGAAGCCTGCTCCTATGATAAAATAATTATTTTGATTAATTTTTTTCTTTTCAATTAAAATTCCGACGATTTTTTTATTTTTAAGGATAATATCATTCGGCCACTTTATCTTTACATCATTATCAGTCAAATTGGCAAGGAAATCCCGGATAACCACTGCGGTATAGTAATTGAATATAAAATCTGAGAGCAGAAAGCTCTGAGCTTTAACCGCCAGCGTATACGCAACATTTTTTCCGGCCGCCGCCGCCCAGGTATTTCCATATTGTCCGCGGCCTTTAGTTTGATTGAATGTATATAAAGCAGTAAAATCTGAATTTCCGTAAAGTAAAAACCGGGATATTTCGTCATTAGTAGAAGAACACTCTTTTAAATAAAATAATTGACCCATTTAAGAAAACTTTAAGACTTTAAAGGGCTAAAAATAAGGCTAAAGTAAAAGAAAAACAATAAATTTGCAGATTATAGATATTTTAATGAATAAAACAGCAGAAAAGCAGGCACTAATAGATAAAATTGTTGAAGCCATCCAGGATGTAAAAGGAGAAGATATAATGATTTTTGATCTTTCAAAAATTGAAAATTCTGTAGCGGAAACTTTTATAATTTGTAGCGGAAACTCCAATACACAGGTTTCTGCATTGGCAGGAAGTGTAGAGAAAAAAGTAAGAAACGATCTTAAAGATAGACCTTGGCATGTAGAAGGTACCGAAAACTCAATGTGGGTTTTGGTAGATTATGTAACAGTGGTAGTGCATATTTTCCAGAAAGAAGTACGTGAATATTACGATATTGAAGAACTTTGGGGAGATGCAGCAATTACCAAAATAGAATATGAATTTTAAATTTTAAAAAGTATAAATGAACAATAAAGGATTCAACTGGTTTTTTCCAATTGCAATCGTGGCTCTTTTGTTATTTTTCGGTTCCAATTTTTTAGGAGGCGACAGTGCAAAATCTATTGATGAGGATGCTTTCTTTAGGGAAATGCAGGCAGGAAAGGTCCAAAACGTTATCATATACAAAGACACAGAGAAAGCTGATGTTTTCCTCACAAAAGCAGCAAAGACAGCAATGGTCAGTAAAACGGCCAACCAAAGCAATCCTCTTTCTGCATTCGATATGGCTCCAAAAGCAGATTTTTCTGTAAAATACGGAGACCTTCAGCTTTTCCTTCAGAAATTTGATCAGATAAAAGCTGCAGACGCTAACATCAAAACCACAAAAGATTATGGGGCAGGCAAAAATCCTTTCATGGATATCCTGGTTTCAGCGTTGATATGGATTGCGATCTTAGGTCTTTTCTACTTCCTTCTTTTCAGAAAGATGGGCGGAGGCGGAGGCCCTGGCGGACAGATCTTCTCAATAGGAAAATCTAAAGCGAAACTTTTTGACGAAAAAGAAAGAATCCAGGTGACATTTAAAGATGTTGCAGGTCTTGAAGGAGCGAAAGAAGAAGTACAGGAAGTGGTAGATTTCCTGAAAAATTCAGAAAAATATACAAAGCTGGGAGGAAAAATTCCTAAAGGAGTGCTGCTTGTAGGCCCTCCGGGAACCGGTAAAACATTATTGGCAAAAGCTGTTGCAGGTGAAGCCAAAGTACCTTTCTTCTCCCTTTCAGGTTCAGATTTCGTAGAAATGTTCGTTGGTGTAGGAGCTTCAAGAGTTAGAGATCTTTTTGCCCAGGCAAAAGCTAAATCTCCGGCTATCATCTTTATTGATGAGATTGATGCAATCGGACGTGCAAGAGGAAAAAATAATTTCTCAGGCGGAAACGATGAAAGAGAAAACACCCTGAACCAGCTTCTTACAGAAATGGACGGTTTTGGAACAGATGTAAACGTTATCGTAATGGCTGCTACCAACAGAGCTGATATCCTTGATAAAGCCCTGATGAGAGCCGGACGTTTTGACCGTTCGATTTATGTAGACCTTCCGGAATTGCACGAAAGAAGAGAGATATTTGATGTTCACTTGAAAAAAATCAAGCTGGATGATACTGTTGACAGAGATTTCCTTGCAAAACAAACCCCTGGATTCAGTGGAGCGGATATCGCGAATGTATGTAACGAAGCGGCATTAATTGCAGCGAGAAACAGTCATACCTCTGTTACAAAACAGGATTTCCTTGATGCTGTAGACAGAATCATCGGAGGTCTTGAAAAGAAAAACATGGCTATCAAACCGTCTGAAAAAAGAAGAGTTGCTTATCATGAAGCAGGTCATGCTACGATCTCATGGCTGGTAGAGCACGCAGCACCACTTTTAAAAGTAACAATTGTCCCAAGAGGACGTTCTTTAGGTGCGGCATGGTATCTTCCTGAAGAAAGGCAGCTGACCACTACCGAACAAATGTTGGACGAATTGTGTGCAACTTTAGGAGGCAGGGCAGCAGAACAGGTTATTTTCAATAATATTTCAACAGGAGCACTGTCTGATCTGGAATCAGTAACGAAAAGAACGCAGGCTATGGTTACTGTTTACGGTCTAAGCCCTAATATCGGTAATATTTCTTACTACGACAGCTCAGGCCAGTCTGAATATTCTTTCGGTAAACCTTATTCCGAAGAGACCGCTACGAAAATTGATGCAGAGATCAAATCGATCATCGAAAATCAATATGAAAGAGCGGTAAGAATTCTTACTGAGAATAAAGATAAGCTTGATGCTCTGGCGAATAAGCTTTTAGAAAAAGAAGTGATCTTCCGCGAAGATCTTGAAGAGATATTCGGTAAAAGAGCATGGGATCCTGAGTTAACAGAAAGACCTGTTACCAGCACGATCTCTACTGCAAAACAGCCCGATGAGCAGATCATTATTCAAGACAAGGAAGAAGGAAGTGAGGTTCAGGCTCCGGAAAGCCCGACTCAACTTTAAAATACTTCCAAAATATATTTAAAAAAAACCTGATATTCTTAGAATTGTCAGGTTTTTTCATATTTAAGGACTATTTTTAGAATCTATTGTAATTAATTTTCTATTTTTGTATAAAGTTGACTAAAAATAGATTAAGTTGAATTTATTCAAGAGGATTGTAAGCAAACTTACCAACCAGCCTGAGGAAGAAGAAAAACAGAGTCTGGAAAAGCTCGGGGATTCGCTGAAAAATGCGGATCTTGACTATAAGTTTGCGCAATTATTTACGCATTCAGGAGGTTTTTTCAATTACTGTGCAGATGAAGCGGAAGCTCTACAGACTTTAAATCAGATTGTGAAGATAGAAGGAATTAGCAATGTTTTCTGCTGGGACAAAGAGCTTCAGAGCTTTTTGAACGTGGTGAAAACACCTTTTACTTCTGAAATGGAGCATACCAACGATGCAGCCTTCATTACCTGTGAATATCTTATTGCTTATGACGGCAGGATCATGCTTTCGCATAACAATATCCTGCATTACCACTCTTCAAGACTTCCGGGTAAAATCATTATCATGGCCAATGTATCACAGATCGTGAACAACCTTAATGATGCAATGGGAAAAATAAAAAGGAACGGAAATATCAAAAACCTTACTTCCATCAGCGGAGGCCAGTCAAGCTTAGATACTTCTTCCAATACAAATACAAAACTGTTTTTATTGCTGCTTGAAGATTAAGCATCAACTTATAAATTTTACATTTTGGACAAAAACCTTATTCAAAGAACCATTTCCGGACTTGTTTACGTTGCCGTTATCATTCTTTGCACAACACCGCTGGGTGCCCAACTCATCAACAAGATTCATCCGGACCTTATCAGACAGGAATATTTGTACCACGGTCTGATCACGCTTTTGCTGCTGGTAGGTACCTGGGAATGCATTAAGATCATGAAGTTTGGGAAAGGCTATGAAAAATGGGTCGTACTCCCGCTGGTTATTTTTATTTACTATGTTTTTTCCAAAAGATATTTCAAGCATGATTTCTTTTTCGATTTCAGACTGAACGAAATACTGGCTATTTCCCTGATCGCGATTGCAGTGGTTACATTATTCAAATATTCCAACGAATTATATTATGACAGCGGAAAGCTGATATTTACGGTCATCTATGTGGCATTGCCTTTCAGCTTTGCATTAGGTCTGCCCAAGTTTTCAAGCTTCGAAGGGACATTTTCACTTGAGGTTCTTTTCCTGTTTATTCTGATCTGGAGCAGTGATACTTTCGCTTATCTTACCGGAAAGTTTTTCGGGAAACATAAAATGGCCCCTAAAATCTCACCAAAGAAGACATGGGAAGGATATGCCGGAGGAGTTGTCCTGACGTTGATTTTATCTTACTTTATAGAGCATTACCAGCCGGAACTTCGCGGGAACTGGATGGTGGTAGGTTTCCTGGTTGCTGCATTTGCTCCGTTGGGTGATCTTGTAGAAAGTCAGCTTAAAAGAAATTTCGGGGTAAAAGACAGCGGAAACATCATTCCGGGGCATGGAGGGGTGCTGGACAGACTGGACAGTTTTTTAATCTGCGTTCCTGTCGTATATTTGTACTTTATTTTAGAAAAATTTATTTAATCTCATGAAATTACATAAGGAATCAAAAGGAACGATTGCCGTAGCAACGATACTGTTTATCATCATAAGTATATTGGCTATTTATTTTCTTAAAATATGGTCGTTACTGATCATTATGCCGTTATTGGTGGTTTACAGTTTAGTATTTTGGTTTTTCAGGGTTCCGGATCGTAATATACTTGAGCACAGGGAAAATGTGATTGCTCCGGTAGACGGAAAAGTGGTTATGATTAAAGAGGTAGAGGAGACTGAATTTATTAAAGGAAAAGCCATTCAGGTTTCTATCTTCATGTCACCGCTTAATGTTCACATCTGCAGATATCCCGTTTCCGGAAAAGTGATCTATAAGAAATACCACCCCGGAAAATATCTTGTAGCATGGCACGAAAAATCATCTACAGAAAATGAAAGGACGACGGTAGCCGTAGAAACAGCCACCAATCATCAGGTGGTATTCAGACAGATTGCAGGATACGTGGCAAGAAGGATTGTTTTCTACTGTAATGAAGGAGATCAGGCAAAAGCCGGCCATGAGTTCGGTTTTATTAAATTCGGCTCAAGAATGGATGTTTTCCTGCCTTTGGATACCGAAATCATCTGCAAGATAGGAGACATTACAAAAGGAGGTCTGGATGTGATCGCCAAAATGAAAGATTAATACAGAATAAAAATCAAGATATAAAAGGGAGAAATTAAATTTTCTCCTTTTTTTTGTCCATTTTATTAAAATTGTTTCCGATCTGAATTCACTTATTTAATTTCAGTATTTATTTTTCCAAGTTTTTGTACGCATGCGTGGTATTGAGTATTCATTTTATAGGGTGTATTTCTTCAAATCAGTATTTTTGCACAAGTATTATTTTCTTATCAAATTATTTTATTGCTGTTTTCGGGTATAAAACAAAAATATTCTTTTCATTTAATTATATTCAAAACATAATAATTTTTTTGCGTATTAATTGATTATAATCTGAATAATGTCATATATTTACGTAAATAGCTGAAAAATTATACGAATTTATCAAGCTGGCAATCTGGCTTGATGATTTAATAAAAAAACACCTTTCACAATCTTTCATTCAGCAAACAACTGCAGACAGATTCACTTGTCCTGCTGTTTTGTGTGTATTTGATAAGTATTAATATGAATTCAAGTTGCCTGTCCTGTACAAAAAGCAACTTGAGCACTATGATAACACAAAAACACAGAACAAGATGATTTTTAAAAATTTCTTCCGAATGATCAGCAGTGAAGCAGAGGAATTATATGATGAAGATGAACGTAATTATCTTAATCTTATTAATAAATATCTTCTCTTCCTTTTCCTGTTGTTCTTATTTTATTCAGTATTTATTATTATTTTTTTCGGAGATGCGGTAATTTCTACATTTTTAACGATTACCACTCTTTTCTGGTTCTTTTTAATGGCTGTTAAAGGAAAGACAAACCGCTACAAAAAAGTATTGAAGACAAGTGTTATTTTCGTTTTTATTCTGCTCGCTTTTATCATCAGCTTCTTTCATATTTATACTTTTAAAAATGCGGGAGTCGAGTACTTTTACTTTTCACTTTTATTTGCTATTCCATTCTTTTTCAATTATAAGGAAAACTTTATTTCAATCCTGATTCTTGCCTTTATCATCAGTGTCAATTGCATTGCCTGCTTATATTTTGACTTTGATTTTCTTCCTAAAAGCATTTTTTTTCAAGCTGGGGACTTCAAAACTATAAAACTGCTTAATATTTTATTTTCCATAGCATCATTTCTTATGGACATCTCCTTTATTACTCAAAAAGATGATCTGATCTACGGACTTATGGAAGATACACGAGCGAAGGATTATACTATAGAAGATCTGCAGAAGACCAATACCGAGCTTCTGAAACAGCAAATGCTCATTAATCATCTTACGGAAGAAAATATCCGTGAAATTTATAGCCTGGCAGAAAGCAACTCGCCGCTCTTCTTTGATAAATTTCAAATCTTTTTCCCACATTTTATTCCTGCTGTGTTATCAAAAAATCCAAACCTTATTCATTCCGAACTTTATTTCTGTGCCCTAATGAAGATTGACTTTGATACTAAGAAAATAGCACAGTGTACAAAAAGCAGCATCAGGGCAGTGGAAAGTAAAAAATACAGAATCAGGAAAAAGCTGAATATTCCTTCTGAAATGAATATCAACAGTTTTATTCTTAAAATATAATTTTTTTACGGGAGTGAGTAGTATTACGTAGAAGGAAAGGCTTTAATTCAGTTTGCTGTTGATATTTTTGCTTCAGGATGAATTTAAAACAGATACATATCGGAAGCTTAGTGAAAGCAAAAGTAGAAGAGCTCCGTATATCTTCCGGAAGAATTATGAATTACCTGCATTGTACCGAAGATGAAATGGAAGAGATGTACCTGAAGGAAAGCATGGAAACCCAAAAGCTGCTCAGATGGAGCAAGCTTCTGCAGTTTGATTTCTTTAGAATTTATACCGGACATCTTATTCTTTATGCTCCTCAGTCTCATATGCGCAAAGGGATTAAATTGGAGAAATCTACTCTTACATTCAGGAAAAGTGTTTATACAGAAGAGGTTAAGGTATTTATACTGGATAAGATAATGACTGGTGAAATGAAGGTACATGAAATCGTGAAAAAGTATAAAATTCCGAAGACGACCCTTTACAAATGGATAAAAAAAGTATAAACATGCCGGATTTCAAACAAATATATACTGATATTATCACTGAAAAATTCCCTGAAAAAATAAATGATCCGCTCATAATAAATAAGCTGGATTCTTTAAGTACTGCAATTGATATTCTAAAATTCAACAAATTGATCTTTGGCCAGGCGGAATATGCTGTAGAAATTAAAAATCAAAGACTGCGTTCTTATGATGAATCGTCCATCCGTGAAATTCTTAATTACCAGTATAAGAATAAGCTGACCAATGCAGAAACAGCCAATCATTTCAAAACCAGCCGGAACACTATTGCCAGATGGAGGTCTATTTATAAGGCGGAGTGATTTCTTAATTATTTCTATTTTTCTCGTAAAATGTTGATTGATTGTACGTTTTACTACGCACGAGTAGTATTGCGTAGGGTTTTTTAAGAGAATAAGCTATTGTGGTTGATATTTTTGCATTGGCTGAAAGGTCAATTTAAAAAATAACAAACATAATTATTTCGAAATGATGAAAACAAATTTTACAACAGCGAAAATCAAAATTCTGCTTCTGGCTATGGTTTTGGTTTTTGGACAGTTCTATTCTCAGGCTCAAAACGGTGCAGTAGGGATCAATACATCTTTGCCTAACGAAAATTCGGTTTTGGATGTGGTATCTGGCGGAAACAATAAAGGGATACTCATTCCACGCCTTACCGAAACCCAAAGAGATGCGATAATCATCAATAAGCTTAAGGATGATGGCCTTACCATTTACAATACAACAGAAGACTGCTTTAATTACTGGAGCCTTGCAGACGATGAATGGAAAAGTGTTTGCGGACAGCTGGGAAAAGCTGTATTTACAGTGGACTGTTCCAATACAAAAGCAATGGGGACCTATGTAAAAAGCAGAGAATTAACTATATCCAACTATCTGAGTATTTCGGTCAATGTGATTAAAGTGGGAAATTATACCATCTCGGGAACTACTCCCAATGGATATAACTTTTATGGAACAGGAACATTCCTTAATACAGGTGTGCAAACCATTCAGATTGCAGGGCAGGGAACTCCTGTGAGTGTTCAGACTGACATGGTATCGCTGAATGCCAACGGAAACGATGTGACCTGTACGCCTGCTGTATCTATAAACGTTCTAAGCCCTGCCGGGACTTATACCATGAGCTGTGGAAGTGCTGTTGTCAATGGAGTCTATAAAGTAGGAACGGCGCTTAACTCCTCCAATACCATTACATTACCGGTCAATGTTTCTGCATTAGGAAGCTATACCATTACGACGAATACAGTAGACGGGATTTCGTTCAGAAGTTCAGGGACATTTACGGCTACGGGAAGCCAAAATGTAACCTTAAGCGGTACAGGAACTCCATATTCTACAGCTGTAAAAACAATGACTATTACTTCTGACAGCCAGGGAGGAGTGTCAACAACCTGTAATGTAAATATCATTGTAGTAATTCCCAAAAAAACAGTTTTACATATAGGTCTGGAGACGGCTTACGGATATAGCGCTTTTACAGGACCTTCCAGAAGCCTGATGGATTCTCCCACCAATTTTGGAACAACGGCTTCAAGTATTGTAAAGTATGAAGGTTTTACCCATACGTCGCTGGGAAATTCACCATCTTCCGCAGCACTTCAGGCAGCCCTGAACAATAAGCCGGATATTGTAATTATTGGGTATAATTATACTCCAAATACAACTGATGCCGGATATATCGCTTCCTATCTTAATAAAAAAGGAATTGTGATTGCTTTAACTGATGATACAGGGACTGCACAGAATTTATTCAGAGGGATCTTTTCAGATCCTACCATTTCAGCATCCTATGGAGCAGGAGCAGGTTCTGTATATGCACTATCCAATACAGATGATCCTATATTGAATGGTCCTTTCGGAGATGTAAGGGGAAAAAACTGGGGCGAAGATGCTTCTACAACAGTTGGAATGTCAGGTCTTACAAGCGGATTTATTCCTTACAGTTACGCTCAACCTATTAACAGCACAACAGCAAGAACCGGTCTTTCCGGACTTAGAAGCAGCAGCCTAAGCTTTATATGGTTTGGTGACGGAGGTTTTCTAAGCAATGAAAATGCAAACGGGAGCCCGTATTCAAGCAACACGATAGAGCCCTTCGTAGCACCAAGTTCAGGTGGATATTTTCCCGTGCAGAAAGCCACGTATGGTTATGCGGGAAACGGGTATTCGACCGGAGGAATGCAGGTGCAAAATTCCATACTGTTTGCAAACATGATTGCATGGGCAATTAAACAGGCAGAATTCAGCGGAATTAATACACAGTAGTGAAAAGTTCTTAAACAAGGCTGCGGCATGGTGAAACCATGCCGCAGCTTTTATTTTATATGCTTTTTAACCTCTTCTACAAGATTCAGAATAATCCCAACAGGCAAATCTTCTTCCATGTCAATCAGAAGGATTTTAAACTTCTTTCTGCCATCCTGGATCAGCAGGGGATGATCAAGTCTGTCCCCGTGGTAGAAACTTACATAATGCTGCTTATATTTTTTGCTGTAGTAAAGATAGCACAGCATTTTCTTATTGTATTTAAAGAATGGAAGCCCGAAGCTTAATGTTTCTGTTATATTTTCCGTGTCGGATTCCAGGATCTTTTGACGTAAAAACAAAAGAGCACTTCTTTCAGGTTCTTTGATTCTGTAGAAGTACTCTTGTATAGGATTCATTTAAGTGAATTTAATTCAATAAACGATTAGTCAAAATTTTGAAGCTCCACGAGCTTATGGTACATTCCTTTCTTAGCGATAAGGTCATGATGCGTTCCCTGTTCCACTACAATTCCTTTCTCCATCACTACGATCCAGTCTGCTTTTTGTATCGTTGAAAGCCTGTGGGCAATAACCAGGGATGTTCTGTTTTCCATCATTTTATCCAGGGCATCCTGAACGAATCTTTCAGATTCCGTGTCCAGGGCAGAAGTGGCTTCATCCAAAATCATCACCGGTGGATTTTTCAATACGGCTCTGGCAATAGATACCCTCTGTTTCTGACCGCCGGAAAGTTTATTTCCATCATCCCCGATATTGGAGTCATATCCATCAGGAAGATTCGAAATGAAGTTATCAGCATTAGCAATTTTTGCAGCCTCCACTACCTCTTCTTTGGTAGCATCAGGTTTACCCATAAGGATATTATTATAAACCGAATCATTGAATAATACAGACTCCTGGGTTACCATTCCCAGAAGCTGGCGGTATTCTTTCAATTTTAAATGTTTAATGTCAGTTCCGTCAATTAAAATTTCACCCTCATTCACATCATAGAATCTGGCCAGCAAGTTGGCAATCGTTGTTTTTCCGCTTCCGCTCTGTCCTACAAGAGCGATTGTTTTCCCTTTAGGAATGATCAGCGAGAAATTTTTAAGGATAACATTGTCTTTATCATAATAGAATCCAATATTTTTGAATTCAATCTGATTATTAAGCGTAGAGATAGAAACAGGCTCAGCAATTTCTTCTACCTTTAAATCATAATCAAGAACTTCAGCTACTCTTTCCAAACTTGCCATACCTCCCTGGATAGAAGAGATTGCGCTGGAAAGCTTTTTGGCAGGATCCAAAATCTGGAAGAACATTCCGATGAAAACCAGGAAAGCCTGAGGTTTCATAGTCTGCTCCTCTAAAATCTGAGTTCCCGCATACCAGGTAATGATAAGAATGGTAATAGAGCCAAGGAATTCGCTCATAGGAGAAGCAAGTTCTCTTCTTCGGCTCATATCTATGGCAAATTTCTGCCAGTTGGTAGTTGTTTCGTTGAATCTGTTCTTAAGGATCTTATCCGCGTTGAAGATCTTGATCACCTTAGATGATTTTAAAGTTTCGTCTACCAGTGAAAACAGGTTTCCGAGTTCAGCCTGCGCATAATGGGCCTGCTTTTTTAAGCTTTTTCCGGTCCATGAGATCAGCAATCCCATAACCGGGAAAACAACCAGTGAAAACAGGGTCAGCTGGGGAGACAGCAAAAATAACGCAATCAATGAAGAGATGATCATAAACGGAGCATTGATGATATCCACTAACACACCCATAATTCCACCTTCTACACCCCCGATATCATTGGAAATCCTGGACATCATGTCTCCTTTTCTCTGTTCTGTAAAGAATGAGACAGGAAGCTGCAGGAATTTATTGTACATCGCAGTACGAAGATCTTTGGTAATGCCCACACGGTAATTCACCAAAAGGAAAGCACCTATATACCTGAAAATATTCCTTAGTAAAAATGAAACTCCTGTAATGGCACACAGAACAGCAAGTACGTAAACAGCACCATGCTGATCAATCTGTGTCTGTACAAAATAATAAGCTTTATCCTTTATATAGTTGAAATAATCGCCGAAGGCTCCGCTCCATACCGGTTCTTTTCCCTGTCTTTCAATCGTTCCGAACATCAGCCCCAAGATAGGAAGCATAGTTCCTACAGATAAGATATTGAGTAAGGAGTACAGTATATTGAAAAACATACTTCCGAAAAGGTATTTTTGATGCGGTTTCGCGAAATAAAGTATTCTTTGTAATGGTTTCATTCAATGAAAAATTGGATAGCAAAATTACGTAAAATTAAAGGAAAAGACGTTCTTAATCCTGTTTTACTTTGGTTAATATGTTTCAATTAAATATGTTTTGTTACAAACGTTTGTTTAGTTTTCGATGCTCAGACGGTTTCAGGACATGAAAAAAACCGCCAGCCCGGCGGTTTTTTTGTCATTTATTATTTAAATATTATTTAAAATTTTACTTTGTCATTATATTTTGGGGCGAAATTCTGTGGAGTCAGTTTTTCCAAAGTTTTTCCAACGTTATTGATGATGGTTGTTAAATTATCAAAATCTACAACCTTTACGTCGTCACTTTCGTTATGGTAATGGGAAGCTTTCGTCATATCCACAGTAGAGAATGAGTGGGCAATAATCTTTTTCTTTACAAAGCTTACATTATCTGATCTGTAGAATAATTTTTGAGCCGCATACGGATCAGAATTGATTTTTAATCCGTTTGCCGCATACTTATTAAAAAGTTCATCGAAATCGGAAAACTCATCGCCGGTCATAAAAAGTGCATTTTTTCCGAACTGGGATTCTGTAGCCACCATTTCAAAATTGAAAAGTGCCGTCATATTATTATATACCTTATCTAAACCGGTATCTGTGGAAATAGCTCTTGAGCCAAGCATTCCTTTTTCCTCACCATTGAAGGCCATAAACACCATGGAGAATTCCGGCTTTTTATTTTTAAAATAATCGGCAATACCTGCTAAAGTTGTAATTCCACTTGCATCATCATCAGCACCATTATAAATATTGTCACCGGTTTTATCACTTGTTCCGATATGGTCGAAATGCCCTGAGAACCCTAAGTATTTATCTGTCTTTCCTTTTTTGATTCCACATACATTATAAACTTTTTTTCCTTTATATTCGAAAGGGATCAGGTAAGAGTTTCCCGTACAGTATTCAAGTTTGTTTTCTTTAAAAAGCGTTGCAATATATTCTGCAGCCTTATCATTTTCCGGAGTTCCGATCTCACGGCCCTTCATTTCATCTGAAGCCAGGGTCGCAAGTATAGTGGTTACTCTTTCTTTTGAAACCTCCTGAGCAAATGTAAATGCTGAGAAGAATGACAGGGCAAGGTAGGTTAGTTTTCTCATTTTTTGATATAATTTATAGGATCAGTCGTATACTTAACGGAAATGTTGCATGAAGTGATATAAAATTAATCTTTAAAGTAAAATTTAATCAGGATCATACATTGGAACCGTTAAAGAAGGTAAGGCATAAGAAAAATTAAAATTACCTGAAAATTTTTTAAACGCAAAGGATTCAAGGGAGCAAAGAAGGAATCAATACGATTGATTTGATGAAGCGTGCGTTTTAGCCCGTACCTTCATCAACGGTGAAGCCGGCATCTTTACTTAAAATAATACAGTCCGAATATGAAAATTTGTGTTAAAAAAAGACTAGGCTATAACAAAAAAACAGCTCCTTTCGGAACTGTTCTCACTCAAAAAATCGTTGTAAGGCTATCGAAGTCGGTCTACAGATTTCACGAGCCTCTCATCTCTGCGGATGTATGCGTTTGCAATAAACAGACATATTACCGCGATCAATGGGAAAACCGGCTCAATACCCTTCTCAGGAATCTGAATTCCTCCGGATAAGTTTAGTAACCAGTACGCCAATACACCAATCAACAAAACGTTTATAATGATGCTGAATGTATTCAGCAAAATTTGTCTTTTCCTGTTTTTAAAACTGAAAATACTCAATGCTCCTGCCAAAACCAGGGCAATACAGCTTATATCAATGACCGGAATATTGCCAAAAACGTCAACATCCTGTCCTGTAATGAAAAGGAAAACTGCGGCCAAAACAGCCAAAAGAGTCCATATAGTCTGTATTCTCTGTAGCATAGATTATTAAATACCAGGCAAAAATAACATAAATTTTGCACAATTCAAAAATAAGTGTAGATTTGCATTATACATATGTACTTGAAAACAAAAGTCACCGGACTTACTTTTCTTACTCACAATTAATTACATTTTTACATTAAGTATGTTTAACATAGAAACGTTAAGGTCAAAATCCGTAACGGAACTGACTAAAATCTTAAAAGATTTAGGCGTTAAAGTTGCTAGAAACAGCAATGATAATGATAAGATCTTTGCCGTTCTTGACTTTCAGGCTTCTAACCCTAAAGTTGCAAAAGATTATTTCAACGCCACAGAAACCAGTATGGATACTGAAGAAAAACCGGCAGATAAACCTGCCAAGGCTCCTGTAAAAAAAACAGCGCCTAAAAGACAACCTGCCAAACCCAAAGCAGAAGTAAAAGCACCCAATGAAGAAAGCCCTAAAGCTGAAGAAAAAGTAGAAGAAAAGGTGCCGGCTGCTGAAGAAAAACAGGAAGAGCCCAAAGCTGAAACAGTTTCCGCTCCTGAAGAAAACAATTCAGCACAGGCTAGGAAAAAAAGAAAAAGAGTAACTGCCAACACAGGCAACACAGAAGCTCCCCAGGAAAGAGCGGAAGCTCCTAAAAATGCAGAACCTCAGGAATCTGCTCCATCAGAAGAAAAGCCTGCTACTTCCCAACCTCAGGCCAGATCCCAACAAAAAGGACACAACAACCCGCAAAACAGCGGAAATCAAAATAAGAACCCTAATCAGCATCAAAACCAAAATCAGGGTCAAAATCAAAATCCTAACCAACACCAGAATCAGAATCCAAATCAAAATCAAAATCAGCAAAGACAACATGCTGACAGAAATGAGGAGCACCATTCTGAGCACAGAAAAGAATTTAGTTTTGACGGTATGGTAAGCATTGAAGGGGTTTTGGAAATCCTTCCGGATAACTACGGATTCCTTCGTTCATCTGATTTCAGTTATATCTCTTCTCCTGATGATGTGTATGTGTCTACGGCACAGATCAGAAATTTTGGTCTGAAAACCGGAGATACTGTTAAAGGAATTGTAAGACTCCCGAAAGAAGGTGAAAAATATTTTTCGTTACTGAAACCTACGGAAGTGAACGGACGTGATCTTGCGTTCATCAAAGACCGTGTTGCCTTTGAATATTTAACTCCGCTTTTCCCTGAAGAGAAATTCAACCTTACTGGGAATGGATCTACGCTTTCAACAAGGATTGTAGATCTTTTCGCACCTATAGGAAAAGGACAAAGAGCGATGATCGTTGCCCAGCCTAAAACAGGTAAAACGATGTTGCTTAAAGATATTGCCAACTCTATTGCGGCCAATCACCCTGAAGTATATATGATGGTGCTTCTGATTGATGAACGTCCTGAAGAAGTTACCGATATGGAAAGAAGTGTCAATGCGGAAGTTATTGCCTCCACATTTGATGAAGCGGCTGACAAACATGTAAAAGTGGCGAATCTTGTTTTAGCAAAAGCCCAGAGAATGGTAGAATGCGGACACGATGTGGTGATTTTACTGGATTCAATTACGAGATTGGCAAGAGCCTATAACACCGTTACTCCGGCATCAGGAAAGGTTCTTTCCGGTGGGGTAGATGCTAATGCGCTTCACAAGCCGAAAAGATTTTTCGGAGCGGCCAGAAAGATTGAAGGAGGAGGTTCACTAACCATTATTGCCACAGCACTTATCGATACCGGTTCTAAAATGGACGAAGTGATCTTCGAAGAATTTAAAGGAACAGGGAACATGGAACTTCAGCTGGACAGAAAAATTGCCAACAGAAGAATTTATCCTGCAATTGATCTTGTGTCTTCAAGCACGCGTAGGGATGATCTTCTTTTAGATGAGGTGACTTCACAGAGAATGTGGATCTTCAGAAAATACCTTTCTGAAATGAATCCTGTAGAAGCAATGGAATTTGTTAATAAAAACATCAGAGGAACTTTAAATAATGAAGAATTCCTGATGTCTATGAATAAATAGATTAATTTAATTGTTAATTAAAAGCACGAAAATCAATTGATTTTCGTGCTTTTTTGTGCCTGAAAGTTTTTAATGCTTTGTTAAATTGTGATAGCGTTAAGGATTATCAGTTTATATTCTTTTTTTTAAAATTGATTTTCGGGATGTTTTAGACTGAAATAACCGCTATCTTCCAGCTTCTGTCTTTCTCTTATAAAATTTAATTCATTCTAAATCAATATATCAATGTTAAAGATTTATTAAAGTAATCCCCAGTATTTGATAATAGCTTAAATATTGGTTAAATTTGGATATAACATTAAAAATAAAATTATGTCATTTGAATTACCAAAATTAGGATATGCATATGATGCATTGGAGCCGACTATCGATGCAAAAACTATGGAGATCCACCATACAAAACATCACCAGGCGTATATTGACAATTTAAATAAAGCGATTGAAGGAACTGAATTGGCAGGAAAAACGATCGAAGAGATCTGCCAGACAGGAACTGATAAGCCAGCAGTAAGAAATAATGGAGGAGGACACTTTAACCACTCTTTATTCTGGGAAATTTTAACTCCGGGCGGAAGCAAAGAGCCTGTAGGAAACGTAAAAGCTGCTATCGAAGCTTACGGTGGCCTTGAAAAATTTAAAACAGATTTTTCTGATGCTGCTAAAACCAGATTTGGTTCAGGATGGGCTTGGCTGATTAAAAATGCAGACGGATCCGTATCTGTTTCTTCTACTCCAAACCAGGATAACCCGTTAATGCCTGTTGCAGACGTTAAAGGAACTCCGGTTCTTGGATTGGATGTTTGGGAGCATGCTTACTATTTAAACTACCAAAACAGAAGACCTGACTATGTTTCAGCATTTTTCGATGTTGTAAACTGGGATAAGGTAGAGGAATTATTCAACAAATAATTTTCAGCTATTATAAAAATAAAAAAGGTTCAGAAGAAATTCTGAACCTTTTTTATTCTAGATCGAATGTATAAAAAACGATGGTTTAATATTTATTTTATCTAACGGCATCGCTTCCGGAAAGCCCATTCATTTTCAGGCCGTATTTCCAGCTGACATAAGCAAAGACCTGGTACAGCTTATACTCGAATTTTATTCCGTAGTTTTCTCTTGGGTCGTAATCTATACCTGACTCTATAATATTCCGGTATTTCCCTGAATTGTAATAAGCATTCCATTCATTGACCAGAAATGTATTTTTTGTTTTCAGATAAGATTCTGAATATTGGCTTATCGGTTTTGCCACTGCATTCAGAAAATAATCGAACTGGGTGTCAATCACAGTAAGTTCCCACTCTCCGTCTTCATTCTTAGAAGGCTTCATTTCTGATTTTTCTTCACCTTTCTGGGGGCCGTTCTGGGAAAAACAGCTGAAAGGAATATAGGCGAAGAAAAGCAGTATAATAAGATTTTTCATAATAAAAACATTGATATAAAAAATAAGCACTCAAAATGAGTGCCTAAGTTAATTTTTTATGGTTCTTTCTGAAGAATAACAAATGCCGGGAAGTGATCACTGTATCCTCCTGTAAACCGGTCTCCATCCCAGGATCTGAAAGGATACCCTTTATAATTTCCTTCCTTGTTTACTAAATAAGAAGGAGCAAATATCTCTGCTTTATATACAGAATATTCTTTTGTTACCTGATCAGATATTAAATTTTTGGAAACAATAATCTGGTCAAAAAGGTTAGGAGCATCCTGGTAAGCCAGTGAAGCAATCCCTTTCTTATATAAAGGATACATTAAATTAAGATATGGAGTAGTTTCGCTCAGATCCTTAGGGCCTGCGACAGCTTTTAGATGATTTTTCAAACTTGCGCTCACAGGATCATCATTAAAATCACCCATTGCAAAAAGTTTAGTGGAAGGATCTGCAGCTCTTATACTGTCCATCTGCTGTTTCAGTAAAGCGGCGGCAGCATTCCTTTTAGGTAATGAAACGGCTTCACCACCTCTTCTTGAAGGCCAGTGATTCATGAAAAACGCAACCTTTTCGTTATCCAGAAAACCTGTTACTACCAAAATGTCCCTTGTATATTCTCTCTTACCGTCATCGCCAAAAACTTTTAATTCTTTTTTCAACGAGTTGGTTGGAGTAAATCTTCTTTTCTGATAAATTAGTGCAACATCAATTCCTCTGTAATCATAAGAATTATAATGAATAATTCCGTAGTCATATTTGGCAAGAACAGGCTGCTTTACCAGGTCTTCAATGACCTGTCTGTTTTCAACTTCAATAAGTCCAACTACTGCAGGGGCCGTTTTTGTATACTGTGCACCCATTTCAGAAATTACCTTTGCTTCGTTGGCAAGCTTGGCCTTGTAAATTTTAGTATTATAATTTTTACTGCTGCTTGGCGTGAATTCCTCGGAACCGCCTTGATATCTTACTGCTTTTTTACCCTTTAAAGCACTGTCACTCCAAGGTCCGTCATATTTTTCGGCTTCTAAAAACTTAATGGAATCCATGGGGATGCTTCTGTGGAAAGCCGGATTGCGGATATCTTTTGTACCATCAATATAATCTGCAGAACGAATGGTGTCCCAAAGGTTTTCAACATTCAAAAAGCCAACAGTGGCCACTTTCCTAAGTTTTCCCTGTTGTGCAAAAGCCATTATTGAAAAAATAACAGCGATAAAGCTCATCAATCTCTTCATCCTCGTAGAGTATTAAAATTATTTAAACCACAAATTTACCTTTTTTTAATTCACTCCATTTAAATATTTGTAAATTTAAAACAAGATAAAACAATTCTCTTATATAATGAATCTTAAAAGGTTGCAATGTTAAGAAAAAATATTGTTAAAAAAGTTGGAGATTCCAAATTTTGATTAAATTTGTGCCCCCAACTTTTAAACTGTTGAGAATTAAGAAGAAAAGTATTAAAAAAAATAATATACTCATGATTAAAAAACTATCATTAGTCTCTTTATTTACTTTACTTCCTGCTTCATTCTATTTTGCGCAGACTACTGTATTTGCGTATCTTAAGGATGCTGATGGAAAGCCTGTTGAAAGGGCAGAAGTAGATCTTAAAGGGAGCGAAAATGATGTAACGGCTGACAAAATTGGATACTTCCAGTTTGTAGACCTGCAGCCGGGCCATTACCAAATTATGATTACGAAACCAAACTTCGAAACCAAAATGATGGAGTTTGATGTAACCGATGAGAAAAGGAAGGATCTAGGGGTAATCACTCTATATTCTGCACTTACAAACGCAGATCAGGGATTAGCTATTATAGATAATGATGATGATGACAGCAACAGCAGTGGGCAAGCTTCCACAGTAGGACTATTACAATCTTCTCAGGATATTTTCAGCAGAATTGCTGCGTTTGACTTAGGTTTTTACTGGTTCCGCCCAAGAGGAATTGACGGAAGAACAGGAGAATCTATGCTGAATGGCGTATCAATGGTAAAATCTGATAATGGTAATGTTGACTTCAGCAATTGGGGCGGACTGAACGAGATCACGAGATATCCGGAGATCGCATCTAACCATTCCCCGTCTGAATATGCTTTTGGTGGAAACAGCTCTGTTGTTTACAAGAATACAAAAGCGAGTGAGTATAGAAAAGGATTTCAGTTTACACAATCCCTGACTAACAGAAACTACAGAAACAGAACCTCTTTGCGTTATACCTCAGGAATGAGCAAGAAAGGGTGGGCATTTACCGTAATGGGAGCCAGAAGATGGGCTGAGGAAGGAATTCAGGAAGGAACTTTTTATGATGCCTATGGAGCTTACTTGGGTATAGAAAAGAAATTCAGCGACAGCCACACGATCACATTCAATGCGATCGGTGCGCCATACAGAAGATCTACAGCGAGCCCGAGTACGCAGGAAGTCTATGATTACAGAGGCGTACACTATAACTCTTACTGGGGATGGCAGGATGGAGAAAAAAGAAGCGAAAGAGTAAGAAGAGGATTCCAGCCGCTTTTCCAGGTGCAGGATTTCTGGAAGATCAACAAAAATTCCAGCCTTTGGACAACAGCATCTTACCAGTTTGGAAAAGATAAAGGGTCACGTCTAGACTGGAATGGGGTTACTAATCCATCGCCTACATACTACAGAAACTTACCAAGTTATTATATTAACAGTATTATCTATAACTCCGTTAATAATACTGAAACTGATCCCATGCAGTATAACACGCTTTGGGATGCATATAACACAAGCATGTCTAGCTGGCAGAACGGAGATCCCAATGTTACTCAGATCAACTGGGGGCAGATCTATGCCAATAATCAAAAGAACGATGCTGCAGACCAGGCTGAAATGGCTCGTTTGTACGGATTATCAGGGAAACGTTCCAAGATATATCTTGTAGATGATGTAAGTGATGATAAGATCTTCAACGCAGGTACACACTATACGTACAACTTTAACGATCGTATAAAGTTCATCATGAACGTTTCCTATCAGAACTACAGATCAGAACTTTACCGTGAAATGAAAGACCTTTTAGGTGGAGATTATGCCATTGGCGTTGATCCGTTTAAAGAGTCTGCCAAACCTGGTTCTACAGGATTCTATAATACTTTGGATCCTAACGTTCAGCTGAGAGTAGGAGACCGTATGACTTATAATTATATCCTGAGAAGACAGGAAGCAAAAGTAAATCCGGGACTGAAATTCTCTACCGGTAATTTCGATGTATTTGTTTCTGCTTTGGCCGGATATTCCACTTCAAACAGAGAAGGTCTTTTCAAGCATTATTTATATGAGAATTCTTACGGGAAAAGTAAAGATTACAATTTCTGGAATTTTGGTCTGAAAGGACAAATTGTTTACCGTATCAACGGACGTAATTTCTTAGTGTACAACGGAGCTGTGTACAACCAGGCACCATTCCTTGAAGATTTATTTATCAATCCCAGAATCAATGCCCTTGTTAATCCTAATATCAGAAGTACGGTATATACAGCTAATGATTTAAGTTATGTGATCAACACTCCTTTCCTTAAATTAAGAGCATCAGGGTATATTGTAGATACACAGAATGAAACCAACGTACAACGCTTCTTCGCAGACGGGATTCAGATGAGCAGCACCAATCCTGACGGTTCCGTTTCTCAGGTACAGAGTGCATTCGTTACTCAGGTAATGTCTAATGTTGAGAAAAGAAATATGGGAGTGGAATTAGGTGTTGATCTAAAAGTTATTCCTACTTTATCTTTACAGGGGCTTGCAAGTTTAGGCCAGTATACTTACAGAAATAATCCGGAAGTTTATTTGGTTTCTGATGCATCAGGAAGTAGCGTTACTTCTTTCGGGAAAGCATATCTGAAAGATTATAAGCAGGGAGGTACTCCTCAGAGAGCTTTCTCATTAGGTTTCCGATATAACAATCCGAAATACTGGTGGGTAGGAGCAAACTGGAATTATTTTGATAATAATTATCTGGATCCGGCCCCGGCCTTAAGAACGAATAACTTTATTCAGAACCCATATTCAAATACTCCTTATTTAGGTCTTACAGATGGAGATGTGCGCGATATGCTGAAACCGGTAGAACTTCCTTCTGCATTTTTCTTGAATGCTAATGCAGGGAAGTCATTCATGATTGGAAAGTATTATATATTATTGACCGCTTCTGTAAATAATATCTTGAACAACAGAAGATTCATCACAGGAGGTTTCGAACAGACAAGAGAAACAAAAGCTATGGATTTCGCTTATGATTACTATAGCCCTAAACCTTCTTTTGGACCGAAATACTGGTATACACAGGGGCGTTCGTACTTTATCAACTTACAATTCAGATTCTAATAAATAAAAAAATAATAATGAATAATTTCACTAACTTTTTCAAAACGGCATTTGTGGCAGTAGGTGTACTGTCTGCAGTGTCTTCTTGTGTAAAGAATGATGATTGGGAAACTCCTCCAATCGCTTGTTCAAATAAATTTGAGGCGCCTACCATGTCAATGGCTGATTTTGCAGCTCAGGCTCCTGCAACAGGATACAAATTGATTACAACAGATCAGATTTTCGATGGTTATATCGTTTCTTCTGATGCTCAGGGAAACTTCTATAAAACGATTTCCTTCCAGGATAAAACGGTAAACCCTACTGTAGGTCTTCAGATCGAAGTGGATAAAGCAAGTAATTTTGCAGACTTCCCGGTAGGTGCACACATCAGAATTAATGCGAAAGGATTACGTTTAGGACTTGACAGAGGATCTATTAAAATAGGTTCTGAAGATCCGAATTTTGCAATTGGCAGAATTCCTCAGGCTCTTGTAGGGAGATATGTTTCCGGAGTTTGCGGTGGAAACGGATTGGATATTCAGACTATTATTCCAACCAAGCTTAATTCATTAAATGATGCAAAACAGGCTAATTTAATCAATACATTAGTGACTGTGTCTGATGTACAGTTCAGTATTGGTGAAATTTTCCCGGTTCAGAAAAAATATCTTGATTATGATGCAGGAGGCCAAGGTTTGGATACAGACAGGAATATTGAAGATAAATTAGGTGGTACTGCAGTAATCAGAAACTCAGGATTCTTCAAGAGTGGGGGAGAGCTTTTACCGAAAGGAAGCGGAACTGTTACTTTTGTAGTAAGCAGATACAATACCACATGGCAAATGCTGATCAGAAGCTTATCCGATATTAATTTCACTGGAACAAGAGTAGATTCAACGCCGCCTAAAGGAGGTACTGAGATTACTTATTCAGGTTCTTTCCTTGAAAACTTTGAAAGTTATTCACTGACTCCTGCTAACCTTGAAGTGTATCCTAAATATGTAAATGATGCGGTATTAGGAAACAGATACTGGCAGTTAAAAACTTTCAGCAACAATAAATATATTCAGCTGGGAGCTAATTCAGGATCTGGAAATTATTTAACATATTTTGCGGTACCTGTTGATTTTACAGCTGCCAATACGTTAAAGTTTGATGTAAATGTTGGATTCTGGAACGGTAATGCTTTAAAAGTATACTACACAACCAATTATACTCCACTTGGAGATATTACAGCAGCAACAAAAACAGATATTACATCTGCATTTACAATTCCACAAACCCCTGTTAGCGGTTACGGTACATTAACTCCTGCAGGAACTTATACTTTACCTGCCGGGTTAACGGGTAATGGATTTATCCTGTTCGAATATACAGGAGCATCAACTGGTGTTACAACTACTGTACAGTTAGATAATATTCAGGTTCAATAATCAAAATCTGATATTTTAAATACAGGCCGTCTTTTATAGGACGGCCTTTTTTATGCTTGGATAATTATTTTAACTTTGTTTTAAACTTAATACCATGCAGGAAAATAAAATAATAAGGGGAATACTGATAACAGGAAGTGTACTCCTTTTAATATATATATTTTTCTTTAAAGTAAGGATTGGTCCACCCAATCAGAATATGCTTAAAAATACCAAATATGCTGTGGGAATTGTGACCTCAAGTTATTATACAGATAGAGGAAGAAGCGGAAATAACTTTAAATTTATGTATGATGGCGGCCATATTATAGAGTTGAAAGCAAATGGTGAGTATACAAAAGGCAGAAAATATCTGGTGGCTTTTGACTCTTTAAACATTGAAAACGGAGTTATTCTACTCGAAAAATATGATATCACAGATTCTCTTATCCAACACGGTATTTATCCAAAATATAACATGTATGATGAAACCTGGTCTTTGATCAAAATTCCTTTTCAATATGATAAGAGTGATATAGAATATGACCTTAAAAAGGTTTATGAAGGACTTTAGAAGAATAAAGGAACAAAAAACCACCGCATCTGCGGTGGTCCATATTTTAAATTATTCCGTTTAGAAAGAAACTTCATTGACTTCCTTGCCTCGCTGGAAGTTCATTACTTTCTGGCTTCCTTTATAAGCAACACTAACAATGTTGATCTGCTTAGGGAAAGCACTTAAAAGAATAGTGTTTTTAATCTTTAAGGTATTGATATCGGAAACACCACCGGTCTCAAAATACACCCATACAGTTTCTCCGCTTACCTGACTTCCGGTGAAGGTTATAGTTTTGGGAGATCCATTGACGAACACATCAAAATTATTATTTACATATTTTTTTACCTCTGCTTCAAATCCTGCTGTATTGGGATTGATTTTAATAGCATCAGAAATATGATTGGTATTCATTTTTGTGGTAAACTTCAATGTTTTGCTTCCATCTATATAATCAACTTTGGTCATTGAAGAGAAAAAGTCTACATACATAAAACTCATTAACACAAAAAATGTTAAAATTCCTGATATATATAAAAGTTTTTTCATCTTAATTAATAGATTTACAATCATTCTTGCTAATTATAGGTCACAAATAATATGCCAATTAAAAATTTACATTCACAGAATATTTATCATAGAACGCCTTGATGTGTGCAACAGCCTCGTCAGCTGTGTCTACCACCCGATATAGGTCCAAATCATCTTCGGCAATCATTCCTTCTTTTAACAGTGTTGCTTTGAACCAATCCAGTAATCCTCCCCAAAATTCACTTCCGACCAGAACGATTGGGAATTTACCTATTTTATTGGTCTGAATCAGAGTGATTGCTTCCGTAAGCTCATCCAGAGTACCGAAACCGCCGGGCATTACTACGAATCCCTGGGAATATTTTACGAACATTACCTTTCTTACAAAAAAGTAATCGAAGTTCATAGAATAGGATTTATTAATGTATGGATTAAAATGCTGTTCAAACGGAAGATCAATATTTAGCCCGATGGACCTTCCCTGTCCATTAAAAGCACCTTTATTTCCTGCTTCCATGATGCCAGGCCCGCCCCCGGTAATGATTCCGAAGCCCAGTTTGGTAATCTTTTCAGCAATTTCAACAGCCATTTCGTAATACTTGGTTTCCGGTTTCAGCCTTGCGGAACCGAATATAGAAACGCATGGCCCTATCTTGGCCAGCTTTTCATACCCGTCCACAAATTCAGCCATTACTTTGAAAACCATCCAGCTGTCTTTGGTGATGGTTTCGTCCCAGGTCTTCTGTCTGAAACTGTTGTGAAGTTTTGTTTCGTTAATATCAAGGGCCGGGTTTACTAAACTTTCATCCCTGGTTCCATCCATTTCCATTGCAAATTATTTAAAATGTTTTTCGGCTTCTATTACAGATTCCGGTCTTCCGACATCTATCAGAATGCTGTCATGTACAAATCCGTGGATATGCTCAGTCTGCATCAGGTCAAGATATTCCTCCATAACAGAAAACTTGCCGGTTCTCTTTATTTTTCCAAAGATAGCGGGGTTGATGCAGTGAACACCACTGAAAGCAAGGGCCTTAAAGCCTTTGTTGAATTCCGCAAGCCTCTGTTCTCCCGACTGTACATTAAGCCAGCCTCTCAAAACCATATCGTCATTGAAAAGCAGCTTTCTGGAACTGTCTCTATCAGAAACCGCTAAAGTAGCGAAATCTTTTATCTTTTTATGGTATTCAACGAAAGCGTCAATATTGATATTCGTTAAAATATCAGCGTTCATGATTAGAAAATCTTCCCCGTGATCGAGGAATCTTCTAGCAAAAATCAAGCCGCCACCTGTTTCCAGCAGTTCGTCTGTTTCATCTGAGATTTCAATGCTGCATCCGAAATTACTGTTTTTATTTAAAAATTCAACAATCTGATTTCCAAAATGATGGATATTGATCACAAAATCTTTTATTCCAAAGCCTTTAAGATAGTTGATATTTCTTTCCAGAAGTGGTATGCCGTTTACCGGAGCCAGTGCTTTTGGATGGTGATCCGTAAAAGGTTTGAGCCTTGTGCCTTTTCCGGCAGCGAAAATTAAAGCTTTCATTTTTTATATATATAATTGATGAATGATAATTGATGAATGATCGAAAAATGATTAAGTGAAGGGTGATAACTGATGTTTTAAATTATGGTAATCATTTATCTCTTATCAAATATCATTTATACGTTCAGGTGGTGCTGTTCATCGTGGTGAAGGCTTATTTCTATTCCTTCAGGATATTTTTCCTTGATAAATTCGGCAATCTTGATCGCAGAATAAACGGATCTGTGCTGTCCTCCTGTACATCCGAAATTGATCTGCAGGTTTTCAAAACCTCTTTCCAGATAATTGTCGATATTGATTGAAATAATAGATTTTACCAGCTCCAGAAACTTTGGCATTTCGGTTTTGGTTTCAAGATATTCCTGAACCCCGATATCGTTTCCTGTCTGGATTTTGTATTCCTCAATTCTTCCCGGATTCAGAATTCCTCTGCAGTCGAAAGTAAAACCTCCGCCGTTTCCTGAATGGTCCTTAGGAATTCCTCCTTTTTTGTATGAAAAACTGTGTATGTCGATGTGTAACATTATTTATATTTTTATTTGAACATTAAGATCTCTTAATGGTTTAAAATTGCATTAACTTTTATTTTAGATTCTTCCGAAGACAGCTGTTCTATCACTTTCTTCAGTTCCGGGTAGTTCTGCATATGTTCCCAGGATGCAGCAAACTGGGTGATATTTTGAATCCCTTTTTCGAGACTGGCTATAAAATGATGCTTCCTTTGAATCAGTCCTCTGAAGCCATACGCTCCAAGTACCTGAAGAAATCTCATCATTTGAATTGGTTTTACCGAATTTTTTAGTTGATCCTGAATCTCTTCATTTTCAAATTGTCCGATATAATAGTCAAGCATCTCATTTTTGAAATCTTCCGGAAAATCGGCTTTAGCCTGGAAAAGAAAAGAAATCACGTCGTACATCAGCGGTCCTTCCATAGCGGATTGGTAATCGATGAACGAAACTTTACGATCTTCATTAACCATAATATTCCTTGCCTGAAAATCACGGATCATGATTCCTTTGGGTTCAAGACTTTCAATAAGCCGGGCAATCTGTTTAAATTCTTTCAGTAAAACAGATTTACGGTATTCAAGTTCCAGCACATCAGCTACAAAATTTTTAAAATAATAGAGATCATGAATCACGGGAAGCTCGTCATAACTTTCGTATTCAAAAGTTTTTGAAAAATCAATTTTTCCCTGAGTCCGGATCTGAAGCTGGAAAAGCTTTTCTAATGTTTGTTTTACCAATATTCTTACAGGAACTGAAAGCCCTTCTGCTGTAATGATCTCTGAAAGAGTTTGTTCTCCCAGAAATTCCTGTATATACATTTTTCTGTCGTCTGAAACAGCTAAAATATCGGGTGTGTTGAGACCAAATTTTGAGAAGATTTCAGAATAATAAAGAAAACTTTCGTTTTCAGGAATATTTTCATTGCTTGTGACAATGTATTTTCCGGTGTTGGATTTAGCCAGGAAATTCATTCTCGCAGAACCACTTTGAGCCAGCGTAACGAACTCAGAAGATGGTCCACCCAGATAATTTTCAAAAAATCGTTTTGCGTTTTCGGAAGTCATAATATGGAAACAAATATACTAATTTAATGGGAGTTTGGTTGTTTGAGGGTTTGAGAGTTTTAGAGTATTAGGGTTAGATTGGTCTGATTTAGGAGCTGATGGTTGCTGTCAGTCAAATTCTGTAAAACTAATTTCTGATATCTGGTGTTTGTTGTTTGAAGTCTTAAATCAAACATTTATTAACCTAAGTTTCAGTCTAATTTCTATCTTTGCAGTATGTTAAAAGATTTTAAACCGGTTTTAAACATTTTATTGAGGTTCATCGTCATCTATCTGGTGCTGCTTTTAGGGTATCAGTTTTATCTGAACATTGGTAAAGAAAACGGATTGGATTCTTTTTCCCGGATGATTGCTGATCAGGTTGCCTCCATTCAAAAGGTGATAGGGTATCCTACATTGCTTTATGATGATGTGAAAAACGAGCAGGTTTGGTTTTATGTAAAGAAAGAATATGTAACAAGGATGGTGGAAGGGTGTAATGCTGTTTCTGTCATGATTTTGTTTATAGCCTTTGTTTTTGCATTTTATAAAGGAGCTAAAACGTATATTTTTGCTTTGGCCGGACTTGTTTTGCTTTACATTATGAATCTTCTGCGAATTGTTGGGCTGAATATTGTCATAGCAGATCATAAAGAATATGGAAAAATATTCCATGATTTTATTTTTCCGGCAGTTATTTACGGAACTGTAGTGGTTCTGTGGCTAGTGTGGATTAAATTCTTTGCTTTAAAAAATGAAAATTCTTAACTGGCTTTTGGTGATAACAGGAATCTGCGGTCTTATAAGTGTACGGATGCTTGAAGACAAAATTTTCTATGATCCTTTTCTTGAATATTTTCATGAAGCCATTAAAAACATTGCATTTCCCCATTTTGAATGGGGAAAGTTAATTGCAGGGCATCTCTTCAGGTTTATGCTTAATCTTGCTTTTTCGTGCGTGATCATTCAATGTCTTTTTAAAAACCGTCAGTGGACGGTGCAGGGAGCATTGCTAATTACCATTATCTTTGTTATTACTTTTCCGATTTATCTTTACTGTATCTATGATCGTTTTGATATAGGATATCTTTTTTCGTTTTACATGAGAAGGTTTGTCATTCAGCCTTTAGCGCTGCTTTTGATTGTTCCGATGTTTTATTATAGAAAACAGTTAATGAAAAGAGGATAAATAAATCAGAACAATTATTTACTACAGACTAATCTGCAGTATGTTTATCTACACTGGTGACATTTTCCGGAGTCCATTGCACTCTTTTTACAAAATCTTTTTCGCGGACAGGGCAGTCTTTGATCTGGCATACGGGACATGATACTGTTTTGCAGTCATCCATATGGAAATTAAATTCTACACTTCTTTTTGTATTTTTAGCTAAAAGTAGAATCATTTTTTCCATTTCATTGTGAGCCTCACGAAGACTGTAGTACCAAGGTAGGGTAATATGAGCATCAATATGGAGATTGGCTCCGAACTGCTGAATTTTCATATTGTGGACATCTATCCATTCTATTCTTCTGTTCTCTTCAAGTACTCTGATAATCTGGTTCAAAAGATCAGGATCCTGCTCATCCATAATACCGCTTAAAGATTTTCTGACGATTTTATAGCCTACATAAATGATATAAAGTCCAAAAATAAGAGCAACAACCGAATCCAGCCAGTAAATCTTAGTAAAGTAAACGATAATTAAACTTATGACAACACCTAATGTCGTAATGGTATCAGACTGAAGATGTTTTCCGGACGAAACAAGAACCAGCGAGTTTTCTGCCTGTCCTTTTTTAATGGAGATGTACCCCAGCAAGTAATTGACAACAGCAGTTGCGGCGATAATCCAGATCCCCAGGTCTATTTTGTCCATGGTTTTCCCCACGATGAGGCTGTTAACACCTTCATAGATGATCATGATGCCGGCTATGGCTATTAAAGCTCCTTCAATGCCGGATGTTACGAACTCTACTTTTCCGTGACCGTAAGGGTGGTCCTCGTCCTTAGGCTTTGCAGCAAGGTGCAGAGAGTAAAGTCCCATAAATGCACTGATGACGTTTACAATACTTTCCATGGCATCGGAAAACACAGCATCTGAATTGGTGAGCTTCCAGGCAATGATCTTTCCTATGAATAGAATGACCCCGAAAGCGGCAATCAGCTTTTGGAATCCTATCTTGTCTTTGCTGGTAATGGTTTTTTTATTTTCCATAGTTTGATAAAAAAAAGAATCTCAATTCTGAGACTCTTTTTTATTTTGTTAGTTTAAACTAAGTTGTTGGCTGCTAAGTATTCTGCAATCTGTACAGCGTTCGTTGCGGCTCCTTTTCGCAGATTGTCTGCTACGATCCAGAGGTTCATCGTTTTGGGCTGTGAAAGATCCCGTCTTATCCTGCCGACGAAAACTTCGTCTTTACCTTCGGAGTACAGCGGCATTGGGTATTCGTTGTTTTTCACATTGTCCATTACCACAACGCCCGGTGTTTCGGATAAGATCTTTCTTACTTCGTCAAGGTCAAACTCGTTCTCAAATTCAATATTTACACTTTCTGAGTGGCCTCCCTGAACAGGAACTCTCACTGCAGTGGCTGTAAGGTTGAATGTATTGTCACCTAAAATTTTCTTAGGTTCTTTCATTAATTTAATCTCTTCTTTCGTATAATCATCATCACTGAATACATCACAGTGAGGAAGTGCATTTTTGAAGATCTGATAAGGATATACTTTGGCAACGCTGTCGTCTCCGTTTATTTCAGCATTGAGCTGATCCACGGCAGCTTTTCCTGTTCCTGTTACAGACTGGTAGGTTGAAACAACCACTCTTTTCAGGTCATATTTTTTATTCAATGGTCCCAGAACCATTACCAACTGAATGGTAGAGCAGTTCGGATTGGCAATGATCTTATCTTCTTTGGTAAGAACATTAGCATTGATCTCCGGAACAACCAGTTTTTTGGTAGGATCCATTCTCCATGCTGAAGAATTGTCGATCACTGTGGTACCAGCTTCAGCAAAAAGAGGGGCGAATTCAAGAGAAGTATCTCCTCCGGCAGAGAAAATGGCGATATCCGGTTTGGCAGCTATAGCGTCTTTCATGCTTACGATGGTAAATTCTTCCTGTTTATACTTCACCTTTTTACCTACAGATCTTTCGGATGCCACCGGGATTAATTCTGTTACAGGGAAGTTTCTCTCCTCCAAAACTTTAAGCATAACTTGTCCAACCATTCCTGTTGAACCGACTACAGCTACTTTCATTGATTTAATTAAAAATTTAAGGTTAAACTTTTACAAAGTTATCAACTCAACTTTGTATTTTATGTTTTAGGCCCCAAAGACTCTTGTCCAAGGGAACGCGAATGCAAATAAACCTGCAGCGATAAGACCCATGATCACAATTCCTAAAGAAATAGTATCATTGGACTTCACTTTTTTGTTGATGATGGTCATCAATACTGCTGCGATTAACATAGAAAATGGGTGCTCTACAAATGTCTGTCTGCTATAGGGATCCTTCATTAAGGTCCCTGCATCTAATGCCGCTTTGAAACCAGGAGAAAATATGAATAACAAACATATTCCTATCAGAAACTGAACATGGAAGAAAATCATCGTAAAGAGAGTCGTCTTCTTTAAAAATTTGTTCACTTTACCACTGAAGCCAAACATAGTGGCCAAAAGGGCAATAATAAATAATGAGACCAAAAGAAGTTCAAGATACCCGAATCCTTTGTGTGCACTAAGAAAAATCTTATAAAAATCCATATTCAATTTTTTGTACACAAATATAGCAAAAATCCCGGCGAAAAGCCGGGATAGATATTTATAAAATCTAATATTGTGATGTTATTAGAATCTGAATGTAATGTTTGCAGACCAAGTTCTTCCAAATCCAAAGTAAACTTGATTACGTACATCTATTCCTTTGTAAGTAGGCTGTGACCCATCTGCGTAAATACTAGATCTTCCTTCTGAAATATAAGTAGTATCTAATAAGTTGTAGATATTTGCTCCGATTGTTAAGCTTTCTCTAGATCCGAAATCGAAAGTATAGTTAGCTCCAACATCAAGTAGATTATAATCAGGTAACTTTAGTGTACCATTAATTGCTGCTGGTGGTAATTCTCCCGTATTCATGTTAACCATAAAGTCTGTAACAGTTATATTACTATATAGATTACCTACAAATCTCCAATCTGCATTGATCCTTAATCCTTTTACTGGTTTGAAAGTTGCACCTAATGAAGTTGTTAATTGTGGAGCATCACCTACTTTTGCATTGTCTAAAGCTAATGTGGCGGTGTTGTTTCCATTTTGTACAACTACAGGGTTATTGTTGTCATCAAATACAGTACCTGAAGCATTACCTGAGTATCTATAATCTCCCCAAGAGAACATTCCTTCTAAATCTAATAATCTATTTAGCGTATATGATGCTTCAAGTTCAGCACCATAGTGTATTTGTGTAATTCCAGATATTTCTGCGTAGGCATTAGTAACTGAATTATTTGTTGCCGGGTTGTTATCTGGATCAATTGTAAGACCGGTTCTTCTTTGGAATCTATCAGCCCATGAAGTTCTGAAGAGATTAACATTCGCTCTGAAAGCTTGTGATCTGAAACCGTAACCTAATTCTAAACCAACAATTTTTTCATTTGTTAAGTTAGGATTTAAAGGCTGCTTGTTACTAGGGAAAACTGCTGTGAAAAATGGTTGTTTTGACTGGTATCCAACGTTAGCAAATATATTATGATTTGCATTAATGTTATAATTAGCACCTCCTTTAATGTTGTAACCTAGTATGTTTTTAAAGTCTGTTTTTCTGTAAACCGTTTGACCATTTTGTACAGTTACGCCATCTACAATCCAGTTATCAATTCTTTTAAAAGCTTGATTAGATACAGCTCCCTGGATAAAAGCAGTAAAGTTATCTTTTGAATACTCAAGTTGTCCAAAAGCCCCATACCATAAAACTTGTCCATCATAATTTCTATTAGCAATTTGACTCTTATCCTTAATTGCTTTTACAAAAGGATTTGCTGAAGGGACAGGGTTATAAGCTTCGTTAACAATGTATCCTGCAGGACGATTGAAATCTCCTCTTTCTAAATATCCATTAGCTCCAAGTAAATTTGTTATGATTCCTGGGTGGTAACCATAATAATAACGAGTGTCAATTCCAACTGAGAAATTAAGTTCGCTATTTATTTTATGGTTGAAGCTTGATAATAAACCATACCAATCGTGTGAATTAACATTTGATCTCATGGTAATACCATTGTTGCTTCTGTTTATACCAGGCCCAGCTGGAAAAGTATTGTTTGCTCCAAAGTCAGCAACATTTGCTCCTTGATTCCATCTTACAATATCGTCGAAACGTATTTGCCCATCAGCTGTTTTAGGTAGGTTAAAAATAGTTTTACCATTTATTGATCCTAGTACTCCGGTACCACCACCTCTACCAAATGATGCATAACCAACTGTTGATAATTTAGAGTTTTCAGAAATTTTCCAATCCCAGTTAATGGATGCAACAGGTTTAGAATAGTAATTTCTGTTAGTAGTAAATTGTTCACCATTTAGAGTTCCCCAGTTTGAATTATATCTTCTGTTAGGCTCTCCATCTTGACCATATTGTAAATAAGTTGCAATAGAATTGGTGAAGTTTTGATTATGCCATTGAGGAGCCCCTGTAAATGTAAATTGAAAATCATGCTTCTCATTTGGCTGATAACCTAATGCAAAATAATAGTTGTATCCTTCAAAATCCGAACCATCAATATACATTGCTCCTGCAGTTCTACTCATTAAAAATGACGTTGACCATCCCTTTGCAGATTTTCCTGTATTATAAGCAAATGAAGTTTTTAAATAACCATCATTACCTAATCCTAATGAAACAGTACCTTGTCTTTTTTTATCAGCTGCTCTTGTTAAGATGTTGATTGTACCTCCAACAGAAGAAATTGCTAATTTTGAAGAACCTAAACCTCTTTGCACCTGCATTGCAGATGTTACCTCAGACATACCAGCCCAGTTTGACCAGTAAACAGCTCCGTTTTCCATATCGTTAACAGGCATACCATTAACCATTACGGCGATATTTTCGTTTCCGAAACCTCTAATTCTAATCGAGGCATCTCCAAAACCTCCACCGCCTTTAGTAGCATAAACAGACGGGGTCGTATTTAAGATCTCAGGAAATTCCTGATTTCCTAATTTTTCAACAATTTTTGCTTCTTTAATTGTTGAAACTGCTACCGGTGTTTTTCTATCTTTGGCGATATCGGCAACACCAGTTAATACAACTTGTTCAATGTCATTGGATTTAGTTGTCACCGTATCCTGAACCTGTTGAGCATAATAGACGCTGGCTGTAGATAAAGTAATCACTACGGATAGCATCGATTTGTTGATTAATTTCATAATCGTTAGTAATAGTTAGATTTAATTTTCTGCAAAATTCGCGAAATAAAATTTAACTAATATTAACTGTATGTTAATTTTTACTCAATCTTAATAAGAGTTAACTTTCTGAATTTCAGTCATATAAATAAAAATTGAATTTTTACATGAAAAAAATCATATTATTGAGTTTTTAACAAATGAGGGCTGTTTTTATTAAAAATATAACGCTATTTCACGGCTTTGAGACTCAAATCGATATTCTCAGCCGAGTGGGTAAGGGCTCCTGCAGAGATATAAGTGACCCCGGTAGAAGCAATTTCTTTTAACATATCACGGGTAATTCCACCTGAAGCTTCAGACTCACAAGAGCCGTTAATCATTTCTACTGCCTGTTTCATCATAGGTGTGCTCATGTTATCAAGCATGATTCTGTCTACTTTTGCTTTGATGGCTTCTTTTACTTCTTCCAGGTTCCTTGTCTCAACTTCGATCTTTAATTTTTTCTTAGTACTTTTAACATAATCTTTTGCCATTTTTACGGCATTCGTAATACTCCCGTTATAGTCGATGTGGTTATCTTTCAGCATGATCATATCATATAAACCATATCGGTGATTGGTTCCGCCACCTATAGCAACGGCCCATTTTTCGCACACTCTGAAATTAGGAGTTGTTTTTCTGGTGTCTAAAAGCTTTGTTCTTGTTCCTACCAATCGGGAATCCCAGTCGTGGGTAAGGGTAGCAATACCGCTCATTCTCTGCATGCAGTTCAGGACCAGCCTTTCCGTTGATAGAATTGATCTTGCGCTTCCGGTTACTGTTAAAGCTACATCACCAACTTTTGCCGCTTTTCCGTCTTTGATGAAAACTTCAACTTTCAGATCTTTATCAAAAGTTTTAAAAATAATTTCTGCCAGCTCAACACCTGCTAAAATACAGTCCTGCTTTACCAGAAGTTTGGCACTCTGCTTCAAATCCTTTGGGATTGTGGAAAGGGTAGAGTGGTCACCATCCTGAATATCTTCTTCCAGGGCATTTTTGATGAATGTTTTTAATACTTTATCCGTAGCGTAGGCTGGTCTTTTCATTATATATGTTTTAAGCTAAGTCTTTATTGTAAAATGCTCCTTTATTTTCGGTCATTTCCATGGATTGGGTAATGATGAGGTGGGCAACGGTTGTCAGGTTTCTTAATTCAGATAGCTGTGGCGAAAGAATAGAATAGTGATAAATCTCGTCCACAGCTGCTGCAATCTCCTGGTGTTTCTGTAAGGCCATGTTCAGACGTCTGTTGCTTCTCACGATACCTACCAGATCGCTCATCATTTCCTGAAGCTGTTTTCTGAGATAGCTTATGATAACCATTTCATCCATAATCTTCATTCCTTCTTCATTCCATTCCGGAACGGCTTTAAGATCATCAAAGTTGAAGTTGTTTTCATTAAGGAGAGCAACCGTTTTTATAGCGGCATTATGTCCGAAGACTAAACCTTCCAATAGTGAGTTTGATGCAAGCCTGTTCGCACCATGTAATCCGGAATTGGTACATTCTCCCACTGCAAAAAGATTCCGGATAGAAGACTGACCATCCTTGTCGACCTCTATACCACCCATCAGATAATGGCATGCCGGTACTATAGGAATCAGTTGAATGAAAGGGTCAATTCCTTCTTCTTTACATTTTCTATAAATATTCGGGAAATGTTCCAGAAATTTTTCATGATCCATATCGCGGCAGTCAAGGCCGGCAAATTCATCACCTGAGATCTTCATTTCATTATCAATGGCTCTGGCTACAATATCTCTTGAGGCTAATTCTTCACGCACATCATATTTATGCATGAATTTTTCACCGTTTTTGGTTCTTAATTTAGCACCATCTCCCCGGACTGCTTCAGAAATAAGGAAAAGCATTCCGTTAATCTTGCTGTACAGCGCTGTTGGATGAAACTGATAGTACTGCATATTGGAGACCTTACCTTTTGCACGGGCTACAAACGCAATCCCGTCTCCGGTGGCAATGGTAGGATTTGTTGTGTTTTTATAAACATGTCCTGCACCTCCTGTAGCAACTAAAGTGATTTTGGAAGTAATTTTTTTGATGATTTTTGATTTTTCATCCAAAATATAGGCCCCATAGCAGTTAATTTCGCCTTCACTTACTTCTTTTCCCGGTACATGGTGTTGGGTAATGATATCGATAACGTAATGGTGGTCGAGGATTTCGATATTCGGGCTGCTGTTGGCTGTCGCCAGAAGAGCTCTTTCAATCTCGAATCCGGTAATGTCTTTATGGTGAACGATACGGTTTTCAGTGTGGCCGCCTTCTCTTCCCAAAGCAAATTCTCCGTTTTTCATGTCAAAATTGGCGCCCCATTCTACAATTTCATTGAATCTTGTAGGAGCTTCCCGTACAACCATTTCTACAACATCGCGCTTATTTTCTCCGTCCCCGGCACGCATGGTATCTTCGATATGCTTTTCGAAATTATCGTTTTTAAGGTCGGTGACTACAGCCAGTCCGCCCTGTGCGTATTTGGTATTGCTTTCGTCTTCGTCGGATTTTGTTACGATGATGATTTTGGCATCAGGGAGCTGTTCAGAAACTTTAATGGCATAGGAAAGTCCCGAGATGCCGGAACCAATTACTAATACATCCGCTTTTATCATATGCTTGCTTTAGGTACGATCGTTTAATATTAAATAAATTTAAACAATTTTTCGTTTGGTTTTCTTACTTTTTTCATATGCTGAAAATGATCTTCCTCAGAACGGTAGCCTAAAGCCAGAGTGACGGTTACTTTCTCGATCTCAGGATTGATGTTCAGGATCTCTTCCATCAGGTCCTGCCGGAAGCCTTCCATGGGACAGGAGTCTATATTTTCAATAGCAGCGGCATACATCAGATTGGCCAGTACTATATAGGACTGCTTTTCTGCCCAGTTGAAAATTTCATCCCGTGTTTTTTGGGTGATATGCTGATTAATGCTTTTTCTGAAAAGGTCGAGTTTCTCAACAGGAGTTTCTCTTACCTCGGAAATGTGATTAAAATAACCGTGAATATAGCTTTCCTCAATAGTTTTCTTTGAAATGATAACTATAAGGTGTGAGCAGGTGGAAATCTGGGAAGGGTTATAAAAAGCCGGAATTAATTTCTGCTTCATTGCCTCACTTTCCACTACCAGTATTTTGTACGGCTGAAGCCCAAGTGAACTGGCAGACAGCTTCCCCGACTCAAGAATATTGTGCAGGATGTCCTGAGGAATAATCTCATGATTAAATTTCTTCACAGAATATCTTCTGCTTAAAGCTTCCAAATAATTCATGGGAACAAATTTAAGAATAGAATGCGAATAAAGTGTGTTTATAATGAAATATCTCCTTTTGTACAACTAAAAAAGATCACTCCAAATTTGGAGTGATCTTGTATTAAAAAAAATAATCAATTTTAATTACTCTCTGTTTTTTACCATGATCCAGCCAGAGAATTTGATCGGGGTGCTCTTGCTGTTATTTTCATTCCATGTGATAGAATACCAGTAATTTCCAGTTGGAACTTTTTTACTTCCGTTGGTTGTGCCATCCCAGACATATCTGTTGGATTTGTCGGCCTGGAAAAGCTTGTAGCCATACCGGTCGAAGATTCCGATTTCCAGATTCTTTTTATTGGAAAGTGCTGAATAATCAATAGCATCATTTACACCGTCGCCGTTTGGAGTGATCACGTTAATAATATTGGGAACCGTGATGTCAATCTGAATAGGCTCACAATCATAGCTATCCTTTACGTAAATCTTAGTTTCGCCTCTGGGAACGTTAGAGAATATATTGGAGTCCTGCCACTGTATATTATCCATTGAATATTGGTAAGGCGGTGTTCCTCCATTAACAAAGACAGTTACTGTGCTTCCTGAGATGTCAATATTGGTAACCACGGGCTGCTGGGAAGCATATACCTTTACATTCTGTAACGCAATACAGTCTCCGGTTTTTAATTTTACCCAATAAGTTCCTACACCTACATTGGTTATAGTCTGGGTGGTTGCGCCTGTGCTCCATTCATAACCATTGAACCCTGGACCTGCATCCAGTGTGGTTTTGTCTTCAATACAAATGATCTTGTCCTGGAGTATGCTGGATAGAACCGGAGCTAAAACGGTCAGGGTTACTTTTGCAATTGAATAACACCCCTGCGCATTGAAGACTTTTACATAGATTACTCCGGATGGAGCAGTATAGGTCAGAAAATTTAAAATTTCATTCGTTCCGTTTTCAGCATCTGTAAGGGATGGATAGTATTTTTTTATTGCTCCCGTCAATACTGTTACCGGTGCATTGCTTAAATTGAATGTTCCCAGTGAAGGATTGGTTTCAAGGAAGCACGATCTTAATGATGCATCCGTAACCACCACAACCGGGTTGAGATTCAGGGTAACTTTTGCCACACTCACACATCCCTGGGGCGTGGTCACTTTTGCAAATAATACGGCTGCTCCTGATGCGTAAGCTGTAGGATTAGGAATCTGGTTGATCCCTGCGTTCAGGTCAGACATTGTATTGTAAAATTCCATCGTACATCCGGGCACTGTTGTTAAAGCAGCTGTAGTAAGGTCAAATGTTGCAGTGCCGGCATTGTTATTATTACATCCGGTAAGCGAGGCATCTGTTGCTGCAAACGGAGTGGGATTCAGCTGTATAACTCCGTCTCCGTTGTCACAGAGCGTAGAACTAGGATCTTTAATAACCACCTTAATTGTAGTGTTGCCCGAATACGGGAAATTTGAAGGATTGGCAATAGGTGTTGAGCTTCCTAAAACATAATAGGTGAATATATAATTTGCCGGATTATTGACAAATTGAGCATTGAAAGACGTTAGATCCACAGTTCCGGTTCCGGTTGCAGGATTGGTACATACAAATGGAGTCACCGTAGCATTCAGGATTGGAACTTTGTCTACGAAAACTTTTACATTTTTAATAGAATGTCTTGCACTGGCACCTCCTGTAGCCGCAGAAAAGCCAAAATATCCCTGTGACATCCCAATGGCGGCACCTGAAGGAGCGAACGACTGGTCTGCAATAAGGGTACCGTCAATTTTTATTTTAATGATCCAGTTCGTAGGGTTTGTGAGGTCTGTTTCACCATTCACTTCTACATGTTTGTAGTTCGGGCCTACGAACGGCTGGGTAGGGTTGAGGTCGGGAGAGTGAAACGTACTGCCGGGTGTGGTGTTGTATTCAATATTATTTCCGGCTGTGTTGTTGGTGCCATAAAGAACGTGTACTTTACTCATCTGGCCTTCTGTGGTATTGTTGAAAATGTCAAAACCTACCATCAGTCCGGAAGCATTTCCTGGAATTCCTAGGCCGCCTCCGGATACAAATCCTGTCGGAGGATTGGCAAGATACCAGAAAGTAAATCCATCTCCTCTTCCGAACTGGGTGGTTCCGTTTCCATCAATTCTGAAATCAAACTCCACCTTCCATTTGTCACAATAACTTAATGTGATAGGAGTAGCCAGTTTTATAGCACCATACAGGTTGCCGTTATCAGTTGTAAGCCTGATAAAATCTGTATCAACAGCTGCATTTGAAACAAGGTCCCAGCCTGTAGTGTTGACGGGATTTCCTGCAAGCTGATAAGTTTGTGAAAACAGCTGTCCTGAAAAGCTTAGTAAAATAGTTAAATAATAAATAAGTAGTTTTCTTTTCATGTGAAGCAATTAGTTTGTGGTTATTCTTGTAAATATATTTGTTTTATTCTTCTGTATATAATGTATAATTGTCAATTGATTAGTAAAAATTGTCAATTTTGTAATTAATTTTAAGTATAAGTAAGAAATAATTAAAATCAGGGCTTATGTTTTTCCTTGATAATTAAAATTCAGATAAACATATTCTATATGATAAATAATATTAAAAAATCACTCCGGTAAGGAGTGATTTTATATGAAAATAAATTGTTATTCTCTGTTTTTTACCAATATCCAGCCTGAATATTTTGTAGCCGTATTGTTTTTGTCATTTTCGTTCCACGAAATAGAATACCAGTAAGTTCCTGTGAGAATCTTTTTGCCGAAAGCAGTTCCGTCCCATTTGAAGTTTCTCATCTTATCGGCTTCGTAAAGTTTATTGCCATATCTGTCATATACTATAAAAACCAGATTTTTCTTATAGGCCAGTGCAGAATAATCAATAAAGTCATTAACGTTATCGCCGTTCGGAGTGATCGCATTAATCAGATTGGGAACCGTAATCTGAACTTCAACAGGTGAACAGTTGTAAAAATCTTTGACAAAAACTTTTACTTCTCCTCTGTGCAGGCCTGTAAATGTATTCGAATCCTGCCAGTCGATACCGTTTAAAGAATATCGATATGGCGGAGTGCCTCCTGAAACATTCACAGTTACCGTTGTATTGTTAATATCAATGCTTGAGATAACTGGATTGGCCGAAGCAATAACCTTCACGGTCTGTAGTGTAATACAGTTTCCTGTTTTCAGCTTTACCCAATAAAGACCGACGCCTACTCCCTGTATAGAAGGAGTGGTTGCTCCGGTAATCCATTCGTAGCCGTCAAAACCAGGACCAGCATCCAGATCAGTCCTTCCGTCAATGCAGATGATTTTATCTTTTAAAACGGTAGATTTCACTGGTGGAAGTACTACAAGATTTACTTTTGCTATAGCGAAACATGCGTTTGAGTCTGTTACCTTTACGTAGATTGCAGTGCTCACGGACATGTATTGAGATGGATTTACAATCTCGTTGGTTCCGCTTAAAGCATCTGCTACAGTTAAATAATATTTCTTGGTAAAGCCACTCGTCAGTGTCGTCACATTAGCAGAAGTAAGGTCGAATATGGCATTCGTAATATTGTCCTGTAGGAAACATGACTGGAGTGTAGCCTCTTTTACCGGAGTTTCAGGATAGAAGGTTAAGGTGATTTTTGCCGTACCGGTACATCCCTGCGGAGTAGTCACTTTTACATAGACAATTCCGGGAGCGGAAGTATAAGCGTTGGGATTCGTGATTTCATTGGTTCCGGCATTCAGATCATTCAGTGTTTTATAATATTTTTTAGTGGCGCCAAGTACATTTGTTACATCTGCAGTGTTGAGGTTGAATATTCCTGTTCCTGCCTTATTATTGTTACATGTCGTTAAAGTTTTATCGAGAAGTGTAAGAGGAGCCAGGACCAGCTGTATTTTCCCGTCCGGATTATCACATAATATTCCTGCGTTGTCCTTTACGATCACGGTAACCGTGGTATTGGCATTGAATTGGAAATTGGCAGGATTGGTAATGGGTGTTGAGCCCTGCAGGTATGTGAATGTATAATTGGAAGGATTACTTACAAATTGAGAGTTGAAGGTTGTTAAATTTACAGATGCGAATCCTGTCGTCGGATTTGGACAGAAAGTTTGTGTCGCTGTACTTTGTAAAATAGGAACTTTATCGGTGTAGATTTTTACATTTTTAATAGAATGTCTTGACCTTGCTGCACCTGTGGAAGCTGAAAATCCAAAATATCCAATGGTCATAGCAGCGGCCGCACCTGACGGGGCGAAAGACTGGTTGCAGATTGTCGTACCGTCAAGGGTTATTTTTACAATCCAATTGGTAGGAATAGCCGGATCTACCTGAGCAGTTACTTCAACATGCTTATAAGCTGTTCCCTGAAAAGGCTGGGTGGTATTCAGGTCCGGTGAGTGAAAAGAGCTTCCCGGAACATTGAAGAATTCTACATTGTTGCTATCTGTTGTATTGGCAACCTGCCCGTAAGCAACATGTATCTTACTCATTGTAGCTGTAGTTGTGTTGTTATAAGTATCGAAACCTACAATAAAACCGACTGCATTTTGGGAAACTCCAAGACCGGAACCCAATACGCTTGCAACAGGCGGATTCGCCAGATACCAAAATGCGATTCCGTCTCCATTGAACGTTTGATTAGAGTCCATTCTGAAATCGAATTCCACTCTCCACTTATCACAATATTTTAAGTTGATCTGGTCATTAAGCCTGATGGACCCGGACTGATTGTTGGTGTCCGGAGTAAGCTGAACAAAATCGCCCAGCACCTGTGTTGGAGCAACCATGGACCAGCCGGTGGTATTTACAGGGTTTCCGGTTAACTGATAGGTTTGGGAAAATGCTCCTCCTGATAAAAAAAGCAGAAAGAGAGAAAGGTAAGACAATAAAGATTTATTCATTGAAGTAGGATTGCTTTTATTTAGACACTGTAAATATATTAAATCCTAAGCGATTAATATGTATTTAATGTTAATTTTACTAAATATGATAATGATTTATCAATAAATTTCAAAATGAACAAGGGAATAGAAAATAATATAGATGTTAGTTTAGATTATTAAAAAAGAGAATTACTCTCCAGTCCTTCAAAATAGGTATCGATTTCCAGATCAGGTGAGCTTGCAGCTGCCACAGCAAGTTTATCACAGAGTTCATTTTCAAAGTGTCCCGCATGGCCTTTTACCCAATGCATTTGGGGCTTGTGCTTATTATACATCTCAATGAATCTTTTCCAGAGATCAGGATTTTTTACATTTTTCCAGCCTCTTTTGATCCATCCTGCAATCCAGTTCTGGTTCACGGCATCCGCTACATATTTACTGTCTGTATAAATGTGAATATCGTTCTCCGAAGACTTTAGTTTTTCCATTGCAGAAATAACGGCCAGCAGCTCCATTCTGTTATTGGTGGTTTTTCTGAACCCTTTGGAGAATGTTTTCTGATAATTTTTTTCAGGAACGCGCATAAGAATTCCATAACCTCCTTTTCCGGGGTTTCCGCTGCATGCACCGTCGGTATATATTTCTATTCTCAAAAGTTTAGGTCTGTATAAACTGATATTCTGTGTAAACTAAGTTTGAAGAATACCAGACTGTTATTAATTAGATAGCGTGGGTTCTAGAATGGGAAATCATCATCATCATCAAGATCGTTCATTGAGGATCCTGAAAGCTTTGAGCTGTCTGGTAAGTCAAATGCAGCTCCAGGTTGAATAGTAGTCCTTATTTTATCAAAACCACTGGGCTCATTAGATCCGAAATTAGAAGGATAGCCTCCCATACCACCGTCTAATGCAGCTTCAATATCCCCGAATTTTGCAAAATGCTTTAAGAATGATAACCTTACGTCAGCTGTAGCACCATTTCTATGCTTTGCGATGATCAGTTCGGCCTGGTTTTCCGTTGGAGTTTCCTGTCCTTCTTCATCATTGTCCCAAACGGCTATTTTATAGTATTCCGGTCTGAAGATAAAGGATACAATATCGGCATCCTGCTCAATTGCTCCGGATTCCCTTAGGTCAGAAAGCTGAGGTCTTTTTCCGGGACGGGCTTCCACACTTCTCGATAGCTGCGAAAGTGCAATAACAGGTACGTTAAGTTCTTTGGCAATGGCTTTTAATGAACGTGAGATCATGGAAATTTCCTGTTCACGGTTCCCGACTCCTTTTCCTCCGCCTCCTGCGGTCATCAGCTGAAGGTAATCGACCATGATCAGCCTCACGCCATGTTGCATCACCAGTCTACGGCACTTTGCCCGGAAGTCGAATATAGAGAGGGAAGGGGTTTCGTCAATAAAAAGCGGTGCATTTTCGAGCTCTGATACATTGGAGAATAGCCTCTGCCACTCTTCATCATCCAAAGTTCCTTTTCTCAGCTTTTCGGAAGAAATTCTAGTTTCCGAAGCAATCATCCTCGTAATAAGCTGTACGGATGCCATCTCGAGAGAGAAAAGCACCATGGGGATCTTGTGGCCTACGGCAATATTTCTGGCCATGGACAGAAGAAATGCTGTTTTACCCATTGCTGGACGGGCTGCAATAATGATGAGGTCGGAATTCTGCCAGCCTCCTGTTTCTTTGTCAATATCCCTGAATCCGGAAGGAACTCCTGAAAGTCCTTCTTTATCTTTCAACGATTTAATAGTATCAATCGCCTGCTTTACCAATGAATTGGCAGTGTCGAATCCTTTCTTAATCGTCCCGTTGGTAATTTCAAAGAAAGATTGTTCGGCCTTGTCCAAAAGTTCGAATACATCTGTGGATTCTTTATACGATGAATCGATCACGTTGGCGGAAACATTGATCAGGCTTCTTAAGATATATTTTTCAAGAATAACGCGGACGTGATATTCAATATGGGCAGAGGAGCTTACTCCCATGGTAAGATCAATGATATAATGATCGCCGCCTGCCTGGCTTAATTTATCCTCTTTTTTTAACTCCTGGATAATCGTCATAAGATCTACAGGATGGTTGCCTTCGTAAAGCTTTAAAATCGCAGCAAAAATAACCTGATGTCTGGGATCATAAAATACTTCAGGAGTAAGAAGGTCAATAGAATGATCGAGACCTTTTTTGTCTATTAAAAAAGTTCCTATAACCAGTCTTTCAAAATCTACAGCATTGGGTGGCATTTTTCCATCCGCAATAGACAGTTCTCTTGCAAAATTTCCGTGTGTCAGGGATGATAATGTTTCTTTCTGCGCCATAATGCAAAGATAGTTTATTTAAAAAAAATAATTAAAAAATAGTAACTAACAAGTTATCAGCAATCCTGCCTTAGCCTACAACGGCAGAACATAAATGAATGTTAGTAAAAAGTGGGGGGTCAAAAATAGAAAAATTTCAATAAGTACTATTCATCATAATGAAAATAGTCAATGAATTTTATAGAATGATGGAATGAATGGTTGGTTAGTAATGAAATACAAAAAAGACTGCCACAACTGGCAGTCTTTTTTTATAGCTAAAAATAATCTTATTCTTTATTCTTTAAAAGTATCCATCCTGAATATTTAGTTTCAGTATTGTTTTTGTCATTTTCGTTCCATGAGATGGTGTACCAGTATGTACCGGTAGGAATTTTCTTGCCGGAAGCTGTTCCGTCCCATTTATAATCTCTCATTTTATTGGCTTCATAAAGCTTGTTTCCATATCTGTCATATACGATGAAAACAAGATTTTTCTTATAAGACAGGGCAGAGTAGTCGATCTCATCATTGATCTTATCCCCGTTTGGAGTGATCGCATTAATCAGATTCGGTACAGTAATGGTGATCTGAACAGGATTACAGTTGTAAGAATCCTTTAAGAATATTTTATTGTCTCCTCTAGGAAGTCCACTGAATGTGTTGGTCGACTGCCAGTTGGTACCATCTATTGAATACATATAAGGTGGCATTCCGCCTGAAGCATTTACTGTGATCGTATTGTTGCTGATATCTACACTGGAGATTACCGGTTGCGAAGAGGCAAAAATAGTTACAGTCTGAAGCGTAAAACATTTCCCGGTTTTCAGCTTCACCCAATACACTCCTATTCCTGCATTACTGATAGATTGTGTTGTAGCACCGGTGCTCCATTCGTATCCATCAAATCCAGGCCCTGCGTCCAATGTTGTTTTTCCTTCCGCACAAATCGTTTTGTCTTTCAGCACAGCAGATTTTACCGGAGGAAGAACTTTTAGTGTAATTTTGGCAATGGAATAACACTGATTGGCATTGGTAACTCTTACATACACTTCAGTGCTTGTCGTAAGATAAGCAGCCGGAGTGGCAATAGGATTGGTTTCGGCTTTAGCGTCGTTTAATGTCTTATAGAATTTTTTTATCTGTCCTGCTACGGCGCCTACATTAGCTGTTGTCAGGTCAAATTTAGCCTGCATAATATCATTTTCAATATAACATTCTTCCAGTAGGGCATCCCTTAGGGTCACCACCGGATGGAATGTTAGTGTAATTGTTGCTGTTGCTGTACATCCGAATGCGGAAATCAGCTTAACATATACTGTTCCGGGAGCAGAAATGTAATCAGTAGGATTGGTGATTTCGTTAGTGTCAGCATTCAGGTCAGCAAGAGTAGGGTAGTATTTTTTAGTAACAGGACCGGTAAATACATCTGCCGTTGTAAGGTCAAATTTCCCTGTTCCTTCACCATAATTGTTACAGGCGAAGATACTGGCATTTTTCCCGGTAATGCTGGCGTTTACAAATTTGAATTTACCACTGATAAAACATTTATTGACAGCGCTATTCGGGTTGTTTGGGTCAAAATAACGGATTCTGTAGTAATAAGTGGTCGTTCCATTTACTGTAGCAATGGTAAGAGGATCTTCTCCTGTTACAACATCGTTAGTATTATCATGGTAAGTAACTAAGAAATTGGGGTTATTTCCATTGATAATACCAGGCGTAAGCGTAGTGAAGTTAAATTGTGATGGAAGCCCGCATACCATAACCGTTGAAGGATCTGTCGGGTTAGCCGCAGGAATACCCGGCGGGATAAAAGGATTAGGTGCCAGAACAGGATCGTTGAATGCTGAGCTTAATGTAGCAGTACCGCCCCAGATCATTTTAAATCCATCCGGAGAACTTCTGTAATTATCTATGATCAGGTAATAGGTTTCCCCAGCCTGTACCTGCATATATGGGCTCCATTCAGCTGCGTTTCCTGCGCTACCGTCTGTATTTGGCGGTGGGGGCGGAGGTAGAGTTGCCAATAGTCCGGTATTTCCTTGAGAGCTACCTGTACCGGTAAAATTACATCTGATAGGTGTTACAAAAACGTTACCGGTACTTAAAGAAGTACACCCGTTGGTTGTAGGCCCGTATACTGCAAAATCATAATCATCTGTATTAACATTAGGATCTATGACAAATGTTAATGTTCCGGATGTTGCTATTGTGAAAGTATACCATACAGAAAAATGTTCATTATCCGTATCACTGAGGCATGAATTTGCACCAATACCTTCATCTATGGTTCCGTGTCCTGATGGTGTGTATGAAAACTCGGAGTTTCCGCAAAGAGGGATTGCTGTGACGCAATCAGACTGTGCATAAAACACCTGTGTTATAAATAAAATTAAAAGAAGTAATGTTTTTTTCATGTTTAAAATGATTTTTGTGAAACAAGATTTGAGTAAAATAAAGTTATCAGCATTTATGTTGAAAAAACCGCCCCGTAGAGCGGTTTTTATTTTAACAAGATTTATTCTCTATTTTTTACCATTACCCATCCTGAGAACTTGAATGGAGTATTCTTTTTATCATTTTCGTTCCACGTGACAGAGTACCAGTATGTTCCTGTAGGAATCCTTTTGCCGGCTACTGTTCCGTCCCATTTATATCCGTTGGACTTATCTGCCTGGTGGATCTTGGTTCCGTATCTGTCGAAGATGCTGAATATAAGTCCGTTTTTACCGGATAATGCAGAATAATCTATTACATCATTTACACCGTCTCCGTTTGGAGTGATTACATTGATAAGATTAGGTACTACAACTGTTATCTCAATAGGTTCGCAGTCATAAGCGTCTTTTACATATACCGTATGGTCTCCTCTTGAAACATTGGTGAAGACATTGGAATCCTGCCAGTTGGTGTTGTCCATAGAATATTTATATGCAGGTGCCCCGGCAATAACATTTACAGTGATGGTATTGTTGGAAATATCAATGCTTGAAACAACCGGTTGTTCAGAAGCGTATACTTTTACAGCCTGTAGAGTTATACAGTCGCCGGTTTTTAATTTAACCCAATATGTTCCCACACCTACATTATTGATCGCTTGCGTAGTTGCTCCCGTGCTCCATTCGTAACCGTTGAATCCAGGACCTGCATCCAGTGTAGTTTTATCTTCAATACAGATGATCTTATCCTGAAGAACATTCGAATAAACAGGAGACAGTACAGTCAATGTTACTTTTGCAATAGAGTAGCATCCCTGTGCATTAAATACTTTTACGTAGATAACTCCTGATGGTGCCGTGTAAGCCAGGAAGCTTAAAATTTCATTGGTTCCGTTTACCGCATCTGTTAAAGAAGGATAATATTTTTTAGTAGCACCTGTCAGAGTAGTTACTGGAGCATTGCTTAGGTTGAATGTTCCCAGTGAAGGGTTGGTCTCAAGGAAACAAGATCTTAAAGAAGCGTCAGTAACCGGTACCAGAGGATGGAATTTCAGGGTAATTTCAGCTGTTGCTGTACATCCGAATTCATTGGTTGCTTTTACATATATTTTTCCTTGAGCTGAAACAAACTGATATATGGCAGGGCTTGTAATCTCATTCGTTCCTGCATTCAGATCAAACATGGTAGGATAATACTTCAATGTATGTGTTGGTCCCGCTCCTATAGTGGCTGTAGTAAGATCAAACATTGCTGTACCTGAGCCATTATTGCTGCAGCTGGTAAGCGTAGCATTATTTAAAGTAAAACTGCCGTCCCTGAATTTAAATTTCCCCGTGATAAAACAGCCGTTCATAGGGTTTGTAGGGTTCGCGGGGTCCTGATATACAATTCTGTAATAGTAAACTTGTGTAAGGCTAACTACTTCTGACGTAACAGGATTTCCTCCTGTAATAGCGTCATTGGTGTTTTTATGATAAGATACTTTGAAATTTGCACTGTTCCCGTTGATAATTCCCGTACTCAATGAGGCAAAATTGAATGGAGTAGCAAGTGAGCATACCGTTACTTCATTCGGATCTGCAGGATTGGCAGCAGGAAGTCCCGGGGTAACAAAAGGAAACGGAGCCAGGGTAGGATCGTTGAATGCAGAACTTAAACTTGCCGTACCTGTCCAGGTAAGTGAGAATCCATCTGGCGAGCTTCTATAGTTATCCACCACAAGATAATAAGTCTCACCAGCCTGTACGACCATATGTGGACTCCATTCAGCTTGATTTCCGGCATTTCCGTTGGTGTTTGGCGGCGGCGGCGGCGGTATCGTCAGAAGTAAACCGGTATTTCCCTGAGATGAACCTGTACCGTTGAAATTACATCTGAGTGGCGTAACAAAAATGTTATTGTTATTTAAAGAAGTACATCCGTTTGTCGTAGGACCATAAACTGCAAAGTCATAGTCATCGGTATCAATAGTCGGATTAATCACAAATGCTAATGTTCCTGATGTTGATGCTGTGAAGCTGTACCATACAGAAAAGTGCTCATTATCCGTATCACTCAGACACGAATTGAGACCAATGCCTTCCAGGACATTTCCCGGTCCTGAAGGTGTATAAGAGATATCCGAGTTTCCACAAATAGATATTGCACTAATACAATCTGATTGGGCATATAAGATGCGTGAGCAGATGATTAGGAAAACGAGTAATGCTTTTTTCATAAAGGGGGATTTAAAAAAGACAAATATAAAAAATTATTAAAGTTAAATTAAAGTTTTTGTGATATATTTAATAGAATCAATATATTATTGCCTAATAATTCATTTTTCTCAGCTTGGGATTTGTGCTCGCTACAAGAAGAGCTACAAGTACCGTCATGGTTCCTCCAAAGATCACAGACCGCACCACACCGAGTAGTTTTGCCATCAGTCCGCTTTCAAACTGCCCCATTTCATTGCTGGACATGATGAATATAGAATTGACGCTCAGTACACGTCCTCTGATATTGTCAGGGGTTTTCAGCTGTACTATGGTCCCTCGGATTACCACTGAAATTCCGTCAAGCATTCCGCTCATGACAAGGAACATAAATGAGAGCCAGTAAAGTTTGGATAAGCCAAAACCAATGATGCAAAGCCCGAATCCTGCAACAACGGCAAGAAGAATTTTCCCCTGATTCTTTCTTAACGGAATAACCGCCAGAAGAGTGATAATACACATAGAACCTATATCTGAAGCTGCATTCAGAAGACCAAAACCTTCCGCTCCCGCATCTAAAATGTCCGTGGCAAATACCGGGATCATAGCAACGGCACCACCAAACAGGACAGCAAACATATCAAGACATAATGCCCCTAAAATTTCTTTCGTTTTAAAAATATAAGAAATCCCCTCACGCATGCTTTCCACCACATTTACATTCTCCTTTTTATACTCGGAATGCTGCTGTTTCAGCTGCCAGAAGAACAGAGAGGCGATAAATATCAAAGAGATAATAACCACCAATGTCCATTTTACGCCGAAGAATCCTATAAGAAGTCCTCCTGCGGCATGCCCACATACAGAAGAAATCAGAAACGTAGCCTGGTTCAGGGTTACTGCATTCGGAAGATTTTCTTTCTTTACTATTTTAGGAATCATTGAAGGAACAATAGGCCCGATAAAGGCTCTGGCAATTCCTGTGAAAAATATAACGGTGTATATAAAATAAGTGATTTCATGTCCGTTAAAATGCATTTCCACATTGAAAAATGCCGGGATCAGCAGCAGGCCGATCAGGAAAATATATGCATAATTGCAGATCAGGAGCAGCCTTTTTTTCTCATTCATGTCAATAACATGGCCTGCATATAAAGCACAGCTCACCGCAGGAATTACTTCCGAAAGCCCGATCAGGCCAATTGAAAAAGGATCTTTTGTTAATTGGTATACCCACCATCCCAATAAAGTTGCGAGCATTCTGAAGGCTAAAACAATAAAAAATCTTCCCGTAAGAAGATTCCTGAATTCAACATTTTGCAATGTTTTTAACGGTGTAAAGGAAATCATGCACAAAAATAGCCTTAAATATTTATTTAAGGCTGCTTATATACTGTTTTTTTGAATGATAAATCAAATAAGGTCCGAAAGACAAAATCTATTTTAGTCTGCCCTCAATGAGCTGATCACAATGGCTGCAACACCGGCTGCACCAATCACAGTAGCGCCTGCTGTTGCTCTTGCCTTAGACCTGTCTTTTACAGCTGCCACATTGGATTTCGGGATAATTACCTCTGTACTGTCCTTTTTTCCTGCAGTTCCTATAAGGTTATCACCATCTATGTTTCGGAATAGCATTTTCTGCTTGGCGGAGCCATCTTTCATAGTAACAACATACATTTTCCCGGCCTGAAGATTAGAGTAGTTGTTTTTTGAAATATCCTCGCTGTATTTTGTGGTAGCGCAGGATGAAATTACAAATAAGGATGTTAGTAAAGATGACTTTAAAAGTACAGATGCTTTCATTATTATTTTTATTTTTTCAAATTTATAATTTTTTTCGAATATATGTTTTGGGAATTGAAAAAATATCTCTAAAGTTTGTAAATTTCCAACAGATCTGCAATTTTTCTGTCATTGGCAAGTCTTGGTGTTTTATTCTGACCTCCCAGTTTGCCCTGAGATTTTGCATACTCGTGGAAAGCGTTTCTTTTCAGTGGAGTAATATGCAGCGGCTGAAGGATATTTCCGGTAATAAGATCATCATAGTAAGTATTTCTTGCCCGAAGCTGGCGGTCCAGCTCATTCCTGAACAGTTCTAAATTTTCAGGTTCTTTTTCAAATTCAATCAGCCATTCATGATACGGAAGACCTTCTGTAGGATTTACCTGTGGGGCCAGGTGGAATTCTGTGATCTGTGATGGGTGCTTTTCTACAGTAGCTTTCATCGCTTCCTCTACCTCAAAGGCGATCACATGTTCTCCAAAAGCAGAGGTGAAATGTTTGGTTCTGCCACTCACCAGGATTCTATACGGATCTTTATCGATGAATCTTACTACATCACCTATTGAATAAGCCCATAATCCTGAATTTGTAGTGAGGATGAGTGCGTAATCTTTATTTAGCTCCACATCTTTTAATGTTAATCTTTTTGCATCAGGCTTGCCATACTCTTCCAGAGGAATAAACTCATAAAAAATTCCATGATCCGTTAAAAGAAGCAGCCCTTCCTTAGTGTAATCGTCCTGAAATGCAAAAAAGCCCTCAGATGCAGGAAACGTCTGGATGATATCCACCTTTCCGCCGAGTAAGTCATTCATTTTATCACGGTATGGCTCATAGTTGACACCTCCCGTTACAAGAAGCTGAAGGTTGGGGAAAAGCTGTTTGATCTTTTTACCGTGTTTTTCAGTAAGCTTCTCAAAATACATGATCAGCCATGGCGGAATTCCGGAAATTAATGTCATATTTTCGTGTTCCGTTTCTTCAATAATCTTATCTACCTTCGCTTCCCAGTCTTCCATAATATTTGTGCTCCAGCTCGGAAGACGGTTCTTTTGGAGATAGGCTGGGATATGGTGTGCTACAATTCCGGAAAGCCGTCCTGTTTTTATTCCGAAAACTTCCTCCATTTCAGGACTTCCCTGCAGAAAGATCATTTTTCCGTTGACAAAATCAGCATTGTTTTTCCGGGCAATATAATGGAACAGGGCGCTCTGTGCACCTGCAATCTGAAAAGGCATTCCCTCCTTTGAGATGGGAATATATTTCGAACCGGAGGTTGTGCCTGAAGTTTTTGCAAAATATTCAGGCGTTTCCGGCCATAGAATATTGGCCTGACCCTTTTTTACCCTCTCAATATAAGGTTTCAAATCTTCATAATCTGCAACAGGAACTCTGTCCTGAAATTCTTTTATAGACTGAATGTTTTCAAAGTCATGTTCCCTTCCGAAAAGAGTTTTCTGAGCCGTTTTCACCAAAGACAGCAAAAGGGCCTCCTGATTTTTCACTGAGTTTTTTTTGAATTCCCCGGTTTTCTGAACATGTTTTTTTGCCCAGACAAGTGCCGCATTTTTCTTGAAGAAATTTAACATGCTCCAAATTTATAAATAAGTATAGAATATGAAATCATTTTTTCAACCATATATGCCACAAAAAAACCGGTGAATGAGTTTCACCGGTTCTTCGAAATTTGATTATGAAAATAACAACTATATGTTAAAGTTTACTTGTTTTCTTTGTATCTCCTATCTGGAGTTCCGTCTTTTTTAAGTTTTTGGTTTTCTTTATACCTTTTGTCAGGAGTTCCGTCCTTTTTCATTTTCGCTGCAGGTTTTGCAGTTTTAGCTTCGGGAGCCTTTACTGTTTTTGCTGTCTGATGATGAGGGGCCGCAGGTGCTGCCGGAGCAGTCTGCTGAGCGGTTGCAAAGCCTAGTCCAAGAGCCAGGGACATTGCTGTTAATAATTTTTTCATAGGTGTACGGTTTGTTTTTCCTTGAGTAAAGATATACAAAAAGCAGGCTGGAAATCACGGATTTTCAACCTTAACTAAAGTTTATTACTGCTTAAAAAAAACTTAATAACAGCTTTTAAAGAAAAAAAGCCTGCTTCATTGAAGCAGGCTTTCGTATGTATGAATAGTTGGGTTAACGTGTACAGTTGGCAGTCCAGGTTTTACCGTCCTTGGCGTATAGAATTTTCAACTCATTATTGTCGATTCTAATATAAGATGTAGCAGTGGAACCAACCATTACAAGCGTATGGTCTCCCTGCTGTTGAAATTCTACTCCGTTAAGGTCCGGGATACCATTCGAAAATGCGAAATTATATTTTGTACCGCTCGCGATCTTGGTTACAAATACACTTCCATTATCCGTGCTGTTGTTGGTAGATCCGTCATTATACGAAATACTTCCTTTATAGGTTCCTGCGAAGAAGTCGTTGTCTACAGGATCATCATCATTGCTACATGATGCAAAAGATAATGCGGCAACAAAGACCAGCATAAAAATTCCTAAGATTCTGATTGCTTTTTTCATAATTTTATTTCTTTAAAAAGTTTGATAGGATGGAATTTTCAAACACTATGCCATGCCGGAATATCAGTGTTTTTTTAACTTTTAATTAGATAAATTGGTAAAAAATTAAGATTTGGGTAGGTGTTAAGTGGCTTTGAATATGATTTTAGTAATCCTTGATTTCCGGAGGAAGAAAAAAATATCCTTATCTTTGTTATAAGCAAACGGTTTCGGAACACTCCCGAAATCGCTTTTGTCGTTTATACCATTACTATTTATGCAGTTAAAACCTATTCACGAAAAGTTTCTTCCCGACCTGCTTCAAAAAGAATTTGGAAAAGAAATCTTCACCCAGTTAGAGAAAAGCCAGCATATTTCCGTAAAGGGAAGTGCGGGATCTTCGGTTTCTATTTTTGTTGCTGAACTTTTTTTAACTCAGAAGAAGACTATTCTTTATCTGGTGGACGATAAAGAAGATGCACTGTATGCGAATACTGAAATGGAAGATCTGCTTGGAAAGGACAAAGTGCTGTATTTTCCGGCGACCCATCTTGAGCCTTACCAGGTAGAAAAGACACAGAACGCAAATCTGGTACTCCGGACAGAGGTTCTCAATAAGATCAATTCAGGAAGAGCTCCTAAAGTTATTGTGGCTTATGCAGGTGCCTTGTCTGAAAAGGTTTTGAAAAAAGAAGACTTTAAGGCAATCTCCCATCATATAAAAGTAGGTGATCAGCTGGATTTTGATTTTGTAGATGAGCTTTTGAATCATTATAATTTCCAGCAGGCTGATTTTGTTTCCGAGCCGGGAGAATTTTCGGTAAGAGGAGGAATTGTTGATGTGTTTTCGTATTCTTACGAAAAGCCTTACCGTCTTACCTTTTTTGGAAATGAAGTGGAAAATATTAAAACCTTTGATATAGAAACACAGCTTTCCATAGATAAGGTAAAAGACTTTCAGCTGGTTTCCAATATGAATTTTTCAGTAACCGGAACCAGGGTTTCGCTGCTGGAGCTGCTGCCTAAAGAAAGCTTTGTTGTTTCCAGAAATGGTGCCGTCGGAATGCAGAAAATCAGAACTTTCTATGAGAAAGCATTGGAAAAATATGATACTTTGAACAAAGATATTGCTCACAGGGCCCCACAGGAACTCTTTATTTCAGATCAGGATTTTCTGTTTGATTTTAAGAAATTTAAAACGATTGATTTTGCCGGTATTCCTATTGAAGGACTTAAAGAATTCACAGAAATAAAAGTTGAGCAGGTTCCGCAACCCTCCTTTCACAAAAATTTTGAACTGCTGATAGAAGATATCGAAGAAAAACAGGACCAAGGCTTTGATACCTGGATCTCTTTTTCTACAGAAAAACAGAAGGAAAGGCTGGAATCTATATTTGAAGAGCTTGAACATGAGCTTCCCTTTAAAAGCTTCAAATCTGAGCTGCACGAAGGTTTTGTAGACAATGATCATAAGCTCTTAGTATATACCGACCACCAGATTTTCGACCGTTATCAAAGATATAAAGCCAAAAACACCTTTGCAAAATCGGAACAGCTTACCCTTAAAGATCTGATGTCTCTGAAAATAGGCGATTATATTGCTCACATCGACCACGGAATCGGGAAATTCATGGGACTTGTCAAGGTAAATAACGACGGGAAAATTCAGGAATGCTTCAAATTGACCTACAAAAACGGAGACTTATTGTATGTAAGTATCCACTCCCTGCATAAAATTTCAAAGTATAACGGTCCGGACGGAAAAGAAATTGTGCTAAGTAAGCTGGGATCCCCGGCCTGGAAATCATTAAAGCAGAAAACAAAGGCAAAAGTAAAGCAAATTGCTTTTGACCTTATAAGATTATATGCTGAAAGGAAAACGGCAAAAGGATTTTCCTATACTCCGGATTCTTATCTGCAAAATGAGCTGGAAGCCAGCTTTATTTACGAAGATACTCCGGACCAGGAAAAAGCAACCATTGATGTAAAAAGGGATATGGAAGCCGATACGGTAATGGACAGACTGGTTTGTGGTGACGTAGGTTTCGGAAAAACTGAAGTGGCGATCCGGGCAGCATTTAAAGCGGCAACGGATGGTAAACAGGTTGCTGTATTGGTTCCTACAACGATTTTGGCTTTTCAGCATTACAGAAGTTTTAAAGAAAGACTGAAAGATTTTCCGGTGAACGTTTCTTATGTCAATAGATTCAGAACAGCCAAACAAAAGACGGAAGCTTTAGACGGTCTTAAGAACGGGAAAGTGGATATTATAATCGGAACCCATCAGCTGGTGAGCAGTTCCGTCAAGTTCAAAGATCTTGGACTGCTGATTATTGATGAAGAACATAAATTCGGAGTTTCGGTGAAAGATAAGCTGAAAACACTTAAAAGTAATGTGGATACCCTTACGCTGACCGCCACTCCTATCCCGAGAACACTTCAGTTCTCGCTGATGGCGGCAAGAGATCTTTCAGTGATCAAAACACCACCGCCCAACAGGCAGCCTGTTGATACACAGCTTATAGGTTTTAATGAAGAAACCATCAGGGATGCTGTTTCTTATGAGATTCAGAGAGACGGGCAGGTCTATTTTATCAATAACAGGATTGAGAACCTTAAGGATATTGCCGGACTTATCCAGAGGCTGGTTCCGGATGCAAGAGTTATTACAGGACACGGGCAGATGGAAGGCAAGCAGCTGGAAAAGAATGTGCTTGATTTTATGGAGGGGAAATACGATGTTCTTGTTTCAACAACGATTGTCGAAAGTGGAGTGGATGTTCCCAATGCGAATACCATATTCATTAATGATGCCCAAAGATTCGGAATGGCAGATCTTCACCAGATGAGGGGAAGGGTAGGACGTAGCAACAGAAAGGCTTTCTGCTATTTGATTACCCCTCCTTATGATATGATTACCTCTGATGCCAGAAAACGTCTTGAGGCTATTGAGCAGTTCTCGGATCTTGGAAGCGGTTTCCAGATTGCTATGAAAGATCTTGAAATCCGTGGAGCGGGAGATCTTCTTGGGGCAGAGCAGAGTGGTTTTATTAATGAAATGGGCTTTGAGACCTATCAGAAACTGATGCAGGAAGCTCTGGAAGAATTAAAAGATGATGCGGATTTTGAAAACCTGTTCGACAATGAGGAAGACAGGCAGAAGCTGTTTAAATCTGTAAAAGATGTTAATATTGATACTGACCTGGAGCTGATGCTTCCGGATTTCTATATCTCCAATACCGAAGAAAGGCTGTTGCTCTATCAGAAGCTTGCAGAAATTAATAATGAAAAAGATCTTTATAAATTTGAACTTGAGCTGATCGACCGTTTTGGAGCTTTGCCGAAAGAAGCGGTGAATCTATTGAAGAGTGTTGCCTTGAAATGGCTTGCCTCGGACATAGGATTTGAAAAGATCGTCATGAAAAACGGAGTATTTTTAGGTTATTTCCCTGCCAACCCTCAGGATAAGTTTTATCAGACAGACCGGTTCAGGCATATCATCAGCTATTTAACACAAAATCCGAAGGAAGCCCAGCTTAAAGAGAAGATCGGTAAAGATGGAAATCTGCTGATGATGAGAAAAGAAAAAGTGAAAAATGTGGATGAAGTGAATGTACTTTTGAAAACGATTATCGGACATCATTAGTAGGAAAATAACTCATTTTAATAATCAAAAAATAATAAAGACCTAAAAATTTACTTTTTAAGGTCTTTTTTTATTGAAAAAAAACATGATTTTTACACGAAAAAAATGTGGTATCACACGGATTTAGAAGCATTTGAAGTCACAATGTGATGATAAAAAATAATGCTGTATCATCGGCTGACATTGGGTTTGGGCATTGCACTCCCGGTAACACAGATTGAAAAAGTGTATTTTGTAGTAATAATTCTACTTTTTCCTACATTAAATTCTACATCATAATCGCTTTATTAGTACGGGTTTACGAGCATGTAAATGGTTTTTTATAATTTAAATTCATACCTTTGCAGCCCTTATTATGAAAAGAATTATTTATTGTTGCACAACCGGGCTTTTATCGCTTTGTGTGAACGCGCAGGTGGGAATTGGGACATCCGCTCCTAAATCTACTCTCGATGTCAACGGGAAGACCACCTTAAGAAAAGAACTTAGAGTAGGCGGTACATCCGCGCAGATTGGAAATGCAGGACTGAACGGCCAGGTTTTGGTTTCACAGGGAGAAGGTCTGCCTCCGGTCTGGAAATCGTTGAATGTTTCCTTTATGGAGGAAGGGCAGTATAAACTGATCAATTCATACCTGTCATCCGATCAGGCTGGTATTACAGCACTTTCAGACGGCATTGCGGCAGATAATGTCTATAAAAACAATGTTGGGGATGACATTACCGATGTGACGAAAGGGAAATGGTCAAAAATTCCCGGACTTGAAAACAATTTTATTATCAAAAACGGAAGAAACAGGCTCACCTATCAGTTTCAGACAGGTATTGAAATGAAGGCTCCGTCTGCAACAACTTCCCAGTCTGTTACTTTTACCTGCGGGGTCTTCAGAAATGGCAAACTGGTGGCGGTACGTCCGGATAAGATTGTTTCGAACAATAACACGGAAAAGCTTGGTATTCAGGATTATATTTTCACCCTCAATTATACAGAGCAGAATGTTCCGGTAGGTGCACAGAAGCTTGAGGTAGCCTGTAGAAAAATCAATACCTCAAATCTAAGTTCACAGTTTACAATCGGACGTAATGTATCCGATACCAATACGGTTTCCAATGCATTTACTCTTGAATCTGTTATGAAGATCGATGTTATTGAATATGTAACTTATAAAAGCAATTAATTGATGAAAAATATTATTTCGATCCTGTTTTTTATGACAGGGCTGTCTCTTTCTGCCCAAGTGGGAATTAAAACTGATATACCAAATGCGAAGCTTGATGTGAATGGTGATATCAATCTAAGAAATAAAATCGTTGTCCTTAACGTTACAGACAATACTTTATCCCAGGGTAATAATGATCAGATTCTTGTTTCTCAGGGAGAAGGCTATCCTCCGATATGGAAGTCACTTCGTATTCCGGAATATGAACCGAATAAGTTTTATCTGATATTCAATAATTCTTTCTCAGATACAACGGGAATAAAATTTACGAGCAGCGAGCAGTCAAGCATTGCTGCCAAAAATACAGCTTTTACCAAAGGAGCAGACATCTCAAGCCTTCCGGGATTTAAGAAGATCACAGGTCTGTCCCAGCCGATCAGTGTATTCAGCACGGAAAGCAAAACTTATTTTCAGTTTGAAACTGTGGTGCAGGCTAATCTTCCTGTAAATGGAACACCTGATATTTCCATAGATTATGCATGCGGTATTTTTGTAGATAACAAGCTGGTTAACCTCAGACAGAGAAACTTAAAGGCAAGTAGTGCAGCAAGTACCTTTATTACACACAATCAGATCGGGATAGTCACCAATCTTTCCAAAGGACAGCACGATGTAAGTGTTGCCTGCTCAAGACTTGGATCCTATAGAACAACAAGCGATGTGGTATTGGCTATTGGAATAAACGCAGATACCAACATTAACAGCTTTATTACTCAGTCTTCTCTGAAAGTTGATGTGTACGAAATTCCTCAGGTGTTTAATCCAATTATAAATTAATCAGACTATGAAAAAAATTATTATCATAAAGTCTTTATTTTTTGCTGTGTGGGCAACTGCACAAGTGGGAGTGAATACGTCAAATCCTGTCAACATGCTGGATATAAACGGCGATTTAAACGTTGCGAGAGAAATCAGAACCGGGGGAACAAATCTGCTGAGAGGATCTGCCGGATCTGCGGGGACTATTCTTCATAACAATTCAGAGCTGAATGTGAACGACTGGAAAAGTATAAAAATTGCCGATGGGCAGGGGAGTATGTCGGTATTTTCACTGAATACCGTTGCAGACCAGACCGGAGTCAGCTTCTCCAATCCTAACGGTTCTACCTCTCCTTATTCGGAAGGGATGACGATTACCTCTGATTGGACGGTTCTCCCGGGAACTGTTGATACTTTTTCCATTACCAATGCTGTGAATAAAGTGGCTTTTACCTTTCAGACCACCGCTCAGAAAACAGGAAATTCAAATGCTTCAACAGGTTTTGCATGCGGTATCTTTGTGGATAATACACTCAGAGCAGTGAGAACAGATGTTTTAATAGGTTCGGAGGGAAGTTATAAGGTTTTCAACCTTAATGCAACACTTGCCAAACTTATGCCTAAAAACAATTACAGCGTCAAGGTAGCCTGTACGAAAAGGAACCTTAATTCAGGAACATTGGGAATAGGAAGAGCAGTAAACACAGATTACCTGAACAATGAAATGTCTCAGTCTGTTTTAACGACATCCGTCCTGCAGCCTTATTAATTTTCATGATATATCATAAATAAAAACCTGAAGACATTATGTTTTTAGGTTTTTTTGTAAAAAAGATATGGATTGTTATGAATTTGTTGAATAAGTAAATGTTTTCATCAAAAAAATGAATTATATTTGTCAACTCACTAAAATATTTTTTCATGGGAAAAAACTATCTTTTTAAAATCATTGCCGGGGTATTTTTCGGACTTATGGTTTCATGTGACAATTCTTCTTCAGATCAATTCGAGCCCAGTGCAAATACCGGGAACAATGGGAATACGACGCCCCCTCCAGCCAGAGTTCTGGAGAAAATTACAGTAAACGGTACTATTCAGGAAGAATATACAGTCAACGGTACTGCTTTTCAGAAAGGAATGCTTAGAGATGGAAATACCAGTAATTATTATACCGGTACCGTAACTTATATCAGTAATAAAATCGGGAAAATAAAGTTCCTTGGGAGCCTGGCAGGAAGCATGACTTATGATTTTAGCGTGAGCGAAGACAGTAAAGGCAATGTTTACAGTGCAACATGTACCGGTACGGCTGCTGCTGCAATAGACTCTTTTGTAAGTGATTATATATTTACTTATGATGCCAGCGGTAAAAAGCTTGTAAAAATTCTTGAAAAAAGAAAGGTGGCCGGAAATACAGCGTACAGCTTATTCACGGAAATGACTTTTACCTATATGGGAGATAATATTTTCAAGGCTGAATGTGCCAAAGGAACACTTACATCAACCGGAGCGCCTAATATGACTACTGCAAAAATGACTGTTTATAGCTACCAGAACTATGACTCTAAAGTTAATCCGTTCTCAACGCTTCCTAAAACATTCTTTACTGCCTGGAGCCTGGTCCGCCCTGAGAATTTCTACAGAATTTCTCCGAATAACCCGACCTCGGTATATGTGATGCCGCCATCTCCTGCACCGGCAGTGAATACACCCATGACTTATCTGTATGATGCCTATAACTATCCGGTTTCGGATAAGGATCAGCTTCTTAAATATACTTACAGAACTCTATAAAGCCCAATTGGTTATCAGTTTTACTGGAATATAAATAAAAACATAACTTTTGTTCAAAAAAAAGTTATATTTGTCAAAAAATAAACAATTACCTGGAAATGAAACAGCTTTTCTACTTTATTTTATTAATAGCAGGACTTTCATCAATACATTCCTGTAAAGACATGTTAGACGAAGACGGGGATCCTTTATTGGACCTGAATGAAACAGGAGGGCTGATCGGTCCAAGAGCATTATACAGAGAAATTACAGACAAGGATACATTAGCAGAATATCACTACAGTGGGCTTTTGGTAACGAAAGTAATCACAGACAGTGCTTCAATCACAAATATTGCGTACAGTGGCGACAAAATAAGCGAAATTGACTTCAACGGATTTTTGGATCTAGATGGAAACGGAAAGCTTGATAAAGACAGTGTTTCTTACAGTCAGTTATTTACTTATGGACCCAATGACAAACTGGTAACTATTTCTGAAAACCGTTCTGTTTTCAGAAGGCCTCCACCTGTACCGCCGGCAACTAATCCCGGACCACAGACTCTTTTGAGAAAAACAAAGACGCTTTACGATTTAAAATATAACGCTTCTACAGCAAAGCTGGATTCCATCATTATGAAAAACGGTCCTGATGTTTCCGGAACACCGTTTGCGTTTATCAGCTATTCTAAAACAGGATACACCTATTTGGGGGATAACGTTTCCAGAGTAGTAAGAAATTATGGACCGATGGCTGGAGGGGCATTTGGAAGACCTACGACCAGATTTGCCTATGACTTTGTAAATTACGATACTGAGATCAGTCCATTTACACTGCTTCCTTCAGTATACAAAATTTCAAGACTTTTATCAACTGAAATTAATGATAAAGAGAGTCATATCTTATCTCCGAATAACCCTAAGAAAAGATCGGTAACGGATCTTATACCTCCTATCCCGTCTCCGATTAACTGGACAACCAACTACAGCTACGATCCGCAGACTTATATGACGAAAGGATTTGGTGTAAACTACATTTATAAGCCTTTTTAAAAGAATCTTTAAAATATACGGGCCCAATCTTTTGTAAGATTGGGCTTTTTATTTTTTATCCCTTAATTTTGCAAAAAATTTCTGAATGAAATATTTAATAGTCGGGCTTGGAAATAAAGGTCCTGAATACGAAAATACACGCCACAATATAGGATTCAAAGTAGCTGAAAAAATTGCCGAAACACTGGAAGCTCCATTTAATACAACTAATTTCGGCTGGATGGCAGAAGGGAAATACAAAGGAAGAAAGGTTTTCATTCTGAAGCCGGATACCTATATGAATCTTTCGGGAAATGCAGTGAGATTCTGGATGCAGAAAGAAAATATTCCATTAGAAAATGTGCTGATCATTACAGATGATCTTGCCCTTCCGTTCGGGACTTTAAGAATGAAGATGAAAGGTTCTGATGCAGGTCATAACGGACTGAAAAGCATTAATGAAATGCTCAATACCCAGAATTATGCAAGGCTGAGGTTCGGGATTTCTGCAGATTTTTCCGAAGGCCGACAGGTAGATTATGTATTAGGTACCTGGAATGAAGAAGAATCTGAAAAGCTGGGTGAAAGGATTGAAAAATTTTCTAAAGCCGGCCTGTCTTTTGTGTTTGCCGGTATCAATAATACAATGTCAGCATTCAACGGAAAATAAATAGAAGTTACAACAGAAATCAATTGATTTCTACTTTAATGATTTCCAAAAAACAAGACCATCGGATTTTCCGATGGTCTTGCTGTATACTTTAAAATCAATTTCCAATCTAACTATAACATGATTTTATCTACGTATAATGAAAATGTAGCAGATCCCTGTCTCTTAAAGCCAGGTTACCACTCCGGTTTCAACATCATAATTGGCTCCGACTATTTTGATCTTACCTTCGTCTTCAAGCTTTTTAAGTGTTGAACTTTGTGTACGGATATCTTCGATGGCATTTTTTACATTTTGCTGATTCAGCCTCTCCAAAAGCGAGCCGTTTTTTGATGAACGTTCTTCTCCTTCTTCAATGATTTCATTAATGATAGGATCGAAATGATTGATTAAGTGGTTGAGATTATCCATCCCCATTCCCTGGATTTGTGCAGCATCCAGACCACCTTTTAATGCCCCGCATTTTGTGTGTCCTAAAACGACAACAAGTTTGGAACCTGCAACGTTACAGCCAAATTCCATTGAACCCAGAATGTCCTGATTTATAAAATTACCGGCAATTCTGATGCTGAAAATATCTCCTAATCCCTGATCAAAGATAAGTTCTGCAGAAGTACGGCTGTCTATACAGCTTAAAACTACTGCAAATGGCCATTGGCCTTCACGTGTTGCGTTGACTTGCTCTAAAAGGTCTCTGTTTGCTTTTAGGTTATTCACAAATCTTTGGTTTCCGTCTTTTAAAAAATTTAATGCTTTTTCAGGATTAATGGTAGATTGGGTTTCGTATGTATGTGCTTTCATATGATGATTTATTCTTTTTAAAAATTAAAGTTATTGTAATGAGCTTACATAGCTCTTCTGTGCGTGATCAGGATGTGGGAATCTTCGTCTGTTTCATAATCTTTGTATGAAGTTTTGAAGCCTAAAAGTTCCACATTAATATCTTCTTCTTTGGCCCGGATATTGGCGAAATCCTGGATCATTTCCAGTACATCCGTGGCAATATATGAAGTTCCTCTTGCATCAATGGTCACGGTAGAATTGGACTTCACATTTTTTAATGTTTTTTTGATGGCTGCCTTATTCAGGAAAGAAACTTCTTCTGCAAGCTTAATGTTGATTTCATCGGCATCATTCAGCTTTTCTCTGCTCAGATAATAAGCACGCTTCATATTACCCTGAAGGATATAGAATACGGAAATAGCCAGACCGATACCAACCCCTTTAAGAAGATCGGTTGCCACCACAGCTACCACGGTAGCAGCAAACGGAATGAACTGGAATTTGCCCAGGTGCCAGAAATGTTTGAATGTCGCAGGTTTTGCCAGCTTATATCCTACAAGGATCAGTACTGCTGCAAGTGTAGCAAGCGGTATTAGGTTCAGTATGAACGGAATAGTAAGCACGCATACCAGTAAAAGCACCCCATGGATTATAGCGGAAAGTTTTGAAGTGGCGCCGGCATTAGCATTGGCCGAACTTCTCACCACTACAGATGTCATTGGCAGTCCTCCGATAAACGAGCTTATTAAATTTCCGATTCCCTGTGCTTTAAGCTCAAGATTGGTATCAGTAATTCTTCTCTGCTTATCCAACCTGTCTGAGGCTTCAATACAAAGCAGGGTTTCAATAGAGGCTACAATGGCAATAGTTGCCCCTGCTATCCACACCTTAGGATTGGTGAATCCATTAAAATCAGGCATCGTAACAAGATTTTTGAAGTCATCCAAAGACTGCGGAACCGGTAATGAAACCAAATGCTGAGTATTGATCGCCAAAGAGCTGCCGGACAGCTTGAATGCTTCATTCAGAAGTATTCCTGCCACAACTGCCACCAATGCTCCGGGAAGCATTTTCATTCTTTTTAACGCCGGAATTTTGTCCCAGGCAATGAGAATACCTACAGAAACCAATGTTACTACGATAGCTCCCATATGTATGGCTCCGAATAATTCTGTGAAGTATCCGAAATTAAGACCGTTATCAAAAATAGCTTCATGGCCTTCGTAGTCTTTATCAAATCCCATGGCGTGAGGAATTTGTTTCAGAATAATGATGATACCGATTGCGGCAAGCATTCCTTCAATGACATTATTAGGAAAGTAATTGGATATACTTCCGGCTCTGATGAATCCCAGGATTAACTGGATAAGGCCTGCAATGATGCCTGCACAAAGGAACAGTTCGAACGCCCCCAGATCTGTAATAGCTGTTAAAACAATAGCTGTAAGACCGGCTGCGGGACCAGATACCGATACATTTGAATTGCTCAGAGATCCTACTACTATTCCTCCTACAATACCGGCAATTACACCTGACAAAGGCGGTGCCCCTGATGCTAAAGCGATTCCGAGACATAGTGGAAGCGCAACTAAGAATACAACGAGTCCGGAAGGGAAATTCTCCTTGATTCCTCCTATAAATGATGTTTTTTTCATGATGTTTTGAAAAATACTATAACCGATTGATCTATCTTCAGATAATCAATTATAAAAGATTGGAAATTTAATTTAAAGCACACGTATCCGATATCAGCCTGTGATATGAATACTATAAAAATCTAACTGTACTTAAGATTAAGCTTCCGGAGGCGGAGAAAATATGGTGAGTAAGGGCGACAGATGAAAGGAATCATCTATCAGCTCAAAAGATACGCCCTGAAGATCAGGTTCGGAAAACTTCACATAATCGAATACGTCCAAAGTTTTCGGAAGTGTCTTTTCGTAAACAATAAAAGATGATGGGTGAGAATGGGGCTCTTCTTCATTGATGATTACATTGGTTCTTGCTATATCCCAGCCCGCAACCGCAGCAATGCCTGGCAGTGCTGTGAAGTTCAGGAAAAAGGTCAATACAATAATACTCCAGAGTTTCATCTTATCTTACATTCATTTTAGAAAAACTAGTCTGTTTTTCTGCTCATTACCCAGTCAGAACTTGTAAGGTTGTAGATTTTTTGGATGTCTTTCAGAATTTTCTCGAAATCAATCTCCAAATCAATGATCTTACCTGTTCTAAGGTCAAATACCCAGCCGTGTACAATAGGATATTCATCGATGATGTATCTTTCCTGTACGCAGGCCATTTTGATCACGTTGATGCACTGTTCCTGAACATTAAGTTCTACAAGCTTGTCATAACGTTTTCCTTCATCTTCGATAGCGTCTAATTCCGTCTGGTGCAATCTGTAAACATCGCGGATGTTCCTTAACCATGGATTTAATAATCCAAGATCCTGAGGGGTCATCGCTGCTTTTACGCCGCCGCAGTTATAGTGCCCGCAAACAATAATGTGTTTTACTTTAAGATGTTCTACAGCATATTGAATGACCGCTGTGGAACTCATGTCTAAAGTATTGACAACATTAGCTATATTTCTGTGGACAAAAACTTCTCCAGGTTTTGCGCCCATGATCTCTTCCGCTGTAGCTCTGCTGTCTGAACATCCGATATATAAATAATCAGGATTCTGAGTTTTTGCCAGTTCGTGAAAGAATTCCGGGTTTTGTGAAATTTTAGACTCTACCCACTTTCTGTTATTTTCAAAAATAATTTCGTACGATTGTGACATAATTTAAAATTAAAAGGTTGTAATTATTTATTTCGTTTAAATTATTTTCAAATTCAATAGATTAAATCAATAACCATGCAAAAATATAATTTTTGCCGAAAAGACAGACAGTTTTAACAAAGTTTAATATTAAAATATGCTTAAAATCATGTTCAAAAAGGCTGTTATCCGGCATTTCTATTTGAAAAACGAATATTCAAACCGAAACTTTGTATAAAATTACAAACTATAAATGATAAAAATTAAAACCTGGGATTAAAATATTCTTAATTCTATTAAAAAAACCGCCTCAAAACTGAGACGGTTCAAATTTTAAACAGTTATTGGCTGTTATTCCTTAATAATTTTCACTACTGTTTCAGAATTGTTGATTCGTACTACATAAGCTCCTGATACTAAAGATGAAAGATCTGTACTTTCGTTTTCAAACTTCCCTGACTTTACCAGCTGGCCGGACAGGTTGTAAATCTGATAATAGTATTCTTTAGCAATATCATTTCCTTTGATATACAGCATATTCTTCACAGGATTCGGGAAGAACTCAAGTTTGTTCTGAGCTACTTTTTCTACGATCACTGATTTTGTAAGAACATTTGTTGCTCTAGCTAAAGCATTTGGCGCAACAGGAATGGCGAACGGCTCATATCTTCCGATTTCTTTTCCATTGGCATCGTATTTAATTTCAGCACAACGGCAGGACATAGCTGCCTGAGGACGGAAACCGAATGTTGGCGTTAAGAAATAATAAGGATTGGAAGTTGTTTTAAATAGCATCCCTAAAGAGCTTCCACCGCTACCCTGGCTGGCAGATGTCCAGATGCCAGAATACTGGAAAGCTTTTAAACCTGAGGTGCCATTAAGATAATCGCTCATCGCATTACCTCCGTTAAAACCTCTTATACCCGTATTAGGAAATAGGCCTATATTGTATTCCGGTCTGTTTAATATATATCCGTAAGCTACGGCTCCTTTTCCTGAATAATAGGCATACAGAGTACCGCCGATATAGTTATATTTAGCCGGGTCATAATTTTCATACTTCACCAATGCATTAATATCTCCCGGATCTATACCATAAGCATTATTAAATTGCTTGTTGTAGAACCAAGGTGTATTACCTTTTGAAATAAAATTACCAAGGATAATTCCAGTGGAAACGCTTTCAAGATCTACTATTCTCCAGCCTGCAGGACATGGATCGTAGGCAGATTTTTCGGTAGCATGACCCCATCTTTCCGGCATGTTTCCATTCTCATCAGAAACCCAGTCTAATTTTGCTGTATCAGTTTGATATAGATAATTTAGTGGGTTATTAACAGAATACTTTACTATTTTCTTCAGTTTATCTGCTTTTGAATCGGATGTAGAAACATTAGCTGCAGCTGAATATGTAGGGTAGGCCTGAGTATAAGAAGTTAAATAATCTGATTCAGGCATATTGGCTGTATAAGGTATTGCCCCGGTAGTAGCATTGGCAGGGTTATTTTGTCTGAATACATTATATGCAGCGTAATTGGTTCCATAGTTATAATAAGACGGTCCCGGATTGTAGAACACTGGCAATGGATCTTTTCTGCCCCATTGATAGTGTAAACCACCACTTTCACTTATTTGAGCTAATCTGGCTAGTGTGGCAGGATTTCCTGTAGGAAAGCTAGCTGTAGTAGGAGCAGCCAGACCTGATGCAAATACGGAACCGGAAGGTTCATAAATATGCTCATTCACCAGCTTATCTCTGGCTCCGAGATCCCTGTCCATAAAGGTCGTTTTCATAGGAACACCTGCACTGGTCATCGGATCTACAAACTGCTCGTTAGCAGGAATAACCCCTCCATTCCCTGCGTTTTCAGGATCTACATCATACTTTGTGATGACAGATCTTGGTGCCCATATATGCCAGCTCCATAATACCGGATCATTATGCTTGTTTGCTGACCAGGTTCCGCTACCCATGTGGAACGCAACCACAGCATTACCATATGTTTTTGAATTTAAGGTAACTCTTAATATGGCGCTCTCTATAGGGCCGTCTCCACCTATAATTTCCATTGTTTTGATCAGACTCGTATTGGTGGTCCAAACCACAGATGAGGTTTTTGTGCCCTCTGCAGGGAAAGAGAAGTCCGTACTTAAATGGAGCTTATGCATTGCATAGGCCTTTCTTAAAGGGATATCAATAATTCTGTCATTATCCCTGTTTGGATCTATATTATTTCCACTTGGATTGGGTGTTACCAGGTCAGAATTGGTATATTCTACATAACTGTTTGGAAGTTTGGTCCATGACTTTAAAGTTTCAGTAGAATAGATCTCGCTTCCTGAATAAACATATTGAGTGTCAAATTCCTGCGACATAGAAGCGGCGTTAGGGTCATAAATACAACGAACGCCACCATTGCCTGTATAAGCACTGCTTGAGAATCTATGCCATCCCGGTCTTGGTTTGGATCCACTTAAAGGATCTGATATTAAAGCCAATCCGGCAGCTCCAAATGAAGGATAACGTACCCCATTGATAACCTCGGATGCAGTCATAAATGTAGAAGTTAATAAACCTCCATCAGCACTCTGGTCCTGGAAATTGAGAACAGGTGTAATCCATCCGGTTCCATATTTTAGAGGGCTGGTCCCGTTAGGATAAGATTCATAATTTCCGTTGATAGGGAATTTGCCCAGATTCATTCCGGAAACTCCTGAGAAATCAAACCCAAACTGAGGATAAACCTTTATACCCGGATAATCGGCATTCAATGAAGTTGCATTGAATTCAGGATCAACAGTATTGCCGGTATGTTTTCCCCAAGGGCTGTATCTGTTTTCATCAGGCATTGGAGTAGAGGAGTTTCTTCCTCCTGAGAAGTAGCTTGAAGGGACTCTCCAGTTGCACGGACATGGATCATATGGTGATTTCAATGCGTATCTGGTACTGGCTTCCCCAACAACAGCATCGTCTATATCGGAATAGTTACCCTGCCGTATATCTCCCCAAAGGTCCCACGCAATGATGTTTTCACGGTAAGGAGGTTCATATTTTTTATATTTTTGTTTTGAGAACCATGTGGTGATTCCTACCGATGTCCAGCTGTCATTGCTGTTTTGCTTTAAAAAGTCTTCACCATCATTTAATAATGCCTGATCTTTTTTAGCCACATAAATTGGGGTTGCGATAAAGCTGATCGGGTTCTGGATAGAAAATCTGATGTTTCCGTTAGGAGTATCCGTTCCGGTATTGATCTGGGAAGAGTATTTATTACCTCTTACCTTGATGAATTTGGACTGGAATGCCGGATCATTATAATTTAGATTGATCTCTCCGCTAATAGGGTACAGGCTTAAGTCCTTAAGTCCGAATGGCGGGAACGGGTCTTTTCTTCCCCACTGATACTGCAGTCCGGCGGATTTGTGCCATTCATTTCCTACGAAACTTCCATTGGTTGCTCCAAGGTTTCTGTCCATCCATTTCCAGTTCGTTACGACATTTCCGTTTTTATCTTTTTCGAAACCATGGTGGTAAGTACTTCCGTCTTCAGGATCGTCGGTAACCCATACGTGCCATGACCAGTAGATCTTGTCATTTACTTTGTATGATATGACTGCATTACCTTCTTTTACCTTATTGACCATTACTTTGATCCTGGCGTTTTCTCCTGTGCCTTCTAAAGCAACAGATTTTATAAGTCCCGGCTCATCTTCCCAATATAGTCCTGCTTTTGTAAGTCCCTGCTCGGGAATAGGAGTGTAATTGCCACTGTCATCCTTCATAAAATCGCCACCTTTGGACCACATTTCATAAGCTTTTTTCACAGGAATATAAAGACCGTCTACATTGGCATTATTATTTTTCTTATCCTTACCGGTGAAGATATAGCTGTTCGGTGCTTTAGTCCAGTCGGCATAGTCAGACTGAGCGCCGGAATTGATGGTAAAGCAGGTAACGGGACATTCCTCCGTAGTCGGATTAGTGAAAATTCCTACATACTTTATAAATTTATTGATCTCAGTTTCTATATCCGCTAAAGGTCTTGAAGGGCCATTCCAGCCGGTGATCACTTTTCTGTTTCTGATGGCACCCACGCCGTATATTGAGGCCTGAGATGTATTGCTTAAAGAAAAGTTTTCTGAACCTGGACCTCTCTGCTTGTCATTAAGTGGAGGATATCCGAAATCATCGGTAGTATTATAGTTGCTTAGGGCAGTAAGAGAAATATACTGTCCGTTAGCTTTATAAACTCTTACTCCTGTGATCTTACTGATAACAATAACAACAGGCTGCTGGTTGGCAAAAACATCACCCAGTTTTTCATTAATATAATTGTAAAGATTATAATACCGGTTAACAAGGGCATTAGGATTGGTAAAATCCAGATAGCCTCTTCCCCAGGCTTCTCCTCCTTCTTCCGGAGGCAAAAACCAGTTACTGAAGTTAATAAAGAAACTTTCGTTTGAGAATTTTCCTGCAAACATATAAACTGGGTCATGATAAGAGAACTCGAAAGGACTTGTATCACTGTTCTGGTAAATAAATTTTTGGGAACTTGCTATGGTAGTGAGATTATTAGGGTTGGTAATGTTAACAACCGGTGAATTGGCGTTGGCGTTATCCAATGCTGCATTTCCCTGGAAAGATAAAACAATGTCATCCAGTTTTCTTACCAGATGCTGGGAGGTCACCCTGTCTTTTACTCCCGAAACGGTTCCGTTGGAGTTGTATAAAACGGTTCCGTTTTTTTTAGGTGTAAATAAAATCGTGTACTGGTTTTCATCCAGATCACAATTGGCGTAAGCATAATTCGATTGCTTGTAATGGCTTACGGTTTTATCCCATGTGACGGACTGCCAGTTGGTGATGGTAGCGTCCGAGCTTAATTCCACCTTAACGGAATGCGTGTTCAAAGCCGATTGAGGTAATTCAAAATTAGCTGTAAGCTCTTCATTGTATTCATAGTTACCTGAAAAAGTTTTACACCACAAAGAGACCCAGTTGTTTTGGGCATCCTTGTACTTGATGGTAACTTTTACATCTCCGGCGGTAGTGGGTTTTTGAAAGTTTCCTTTCATTACTACCAATCCCTTCTCATTCACATTTTGTGAAATGACGATAAGAGGATCCAGATCATAGACACTCGGAGGAAGAGGTGTCATGTATTTGAATCCAATACTGGTCTCATCAGGCCAGGGGACAGATGCTGCCTTTGCCCATGCATGAGACGATGCAATACAAAATACTGCAGCAAAAATCTTTAATGTCGATTTTTTTTTCATACGTGTAGAATTAAAAGTGTTTTATGAATGAATAGTATGGTTACAAGATATTTGAATACATACGGTTTACGGTTGTATCAATCCCAAGTTGATTACCTGGATTGAATTATGTGAGCCTTAAAATATTCTGGTATTGTATGTTAAGTTATATAACGAAGATGAGGCAATGCAGAAGACTACCTGTATTTAGAGCATAATTTTTTTCCATGTTATTGTGTTTTTATGTTGTTGTGTTTTGTAATAATTAAAAACTAAGTCAAACTTAATTTTAATTATCCTGAAGCAAAAGTCGATAAAAAAAATTTTTTCTGCAACAGATAATGTAATTTTCAGGAAAAAGGGTATATAGATTTATAAATTTATAACAAAAACTTTTATATTTTATTATTGATATAAGCCTCTGTAGCTGTTTCTGTTGGATAGATGGTTCCCGGATTTCCTACGACTATGGAATTGGCAGGAACATCAAAATTAACATACGAATTGGGAGCAATTAAAACATTGTTTCCAATAGTGATTCCGCCTACGATTACAGCGTTGGCCCCTATCCATACTTCATCACAAATGGTGGGAAATCCCTGAAGCTTGCCACGGTTTTGCTGACCGATCGTTACACCCTGTGCAATATTGCAGTTTTTTCCAATTTTGGCTTTGGGATTAATTACCAAGCTTCCCCAGTGGCCCAGATAAAAACCTTCTCCTATTTCAGTCTCAGGGTAGATCTGATAGCCATATTTTATCTGATAATGTCTGAGAACAAATTTCCAGAATATTCCTAAAACAGGCTTTTTGCTATATTCCTGAGCTTTTCTCAAAACATAAATGAAATGCAGGTTCGGATTGATACATTTTTTCCAGATCCCGAATGAAGAAAGCCATTTTCCGCTTTCCCTGTAAAAATCCTTTTGTATGACAGTATAACCCATTTTAGTGTTTTTATAATTCATCAATAATTTCCTGAAGCTGGGCTACAGATTTCTGAAGCACAAAGGGAAGATCAGCCGTTGCAATTTCTTTTTCATAGTGAGCGGCGAGCTCCTGGCTGGTCAAAAGTTTTTTCATTCCTTCATAAATTCCATCCTCTGAATTTGGAATAATGACTCCTAATTTTCCTTCCTGAAGAAGATCTTTTATTCCCGAAACATCCGTAGAGACAATCGGCTTATTCAAAATCAAGGCTTCCGCGATAATGGTAGGGAAGCCTTCGTGTCTTGAAGACATCACATAAAAATCAGCTTTTTTCAGATAAGGATAAGGATTACTTCTGAAACCGAGCATTTTTACTGTTTCCTGAAGGCCCAACTGGTTAAGCTTGTTCTGAATATTCTCAAAATCAAAACCATCGCCAATAATGATGATCTGATGTTTCAATCCTTCATCAATCAGTTTCTTATGCACATCCAGAAGTCTGTCATAACCTTTCTGCGGGTACACAGTTCCTATCGTGATAAAAGTGGGGATGGTATTGGAAAAAGGGTAATCATCAATTACTGTATTTGCCTTGTTGAGAGTATCATCTTTATCTATGGGGTTATAAATTTTAATAACCGCCTGCTTTTCCGTATCAGTTTGTGCAACCTTCTGCATTTCCTCTTTCAGCTTATTGGAAATAACGAGTATCCTGTCAAACCGGAAAAGCTGTCGGATCACATCCGGCGTATATTCTTTCAGATTAAAAATGTCATTCTGTATCCAGATAATTTTTTTCGAATCTTTTTGAGGGCTGGACAGAAGCTCCCTGTACATTCCGTGAATAGCTGCTATTTCTACATCGTACTTTTTATTTTTAAGAATAAAACGGTAAAGAAGAGCAGGGAACCAGAGAAATAGTTTCTGATAAAGTACCCTGAATGCTTTCACAGGAATTTCATGAGGCCTGTTGGTGGTAATCATCTCACCTTTAAGAAGATACTGCAGATTGACCCATGCCGGAACTTCCTTGATGTACATCCCTGTGTACAGGTTGATCAGCAGATCTATTTCATATTTGTCTTCCGGAAGGTTTTTGAGAAAATTGATCAGAACTTTTTCTGCACCGCCATGCCGGAGAGAGCCTATACGAATAAGAACTTTCTTTTTTTGTGACATTTATTTTTTTACAGGTTTATAAGTGTGAGGGAGATTTTTGATGAGGTATTTTTCTAGGGCAGATCGGTCAGCTTCCAGCTCTAAAGGGTAAATTGTGCTGTTTTCTAATAATTTTTCGCCATACTGTTCAATGGTACAAATAAGTTTGGCAGGAGCTCCTGCATAAACTGAATTATCAGGAATCGAACTGCTGACAACACTTAATGAACCTACAATACAATTGCTTCCAATAGAAACCCCGGGTAAGAGAATAGTGCCTTTTCCAATAAAAGTATTGTTGCCGATTTTTATTCTTCCGAAAGTTCTTCCGTTTTTATACTTTTCAATTCTTTTGGTTACCCGGCCATCTCCGCCATGATTGATGAAAGAAACACCTTCTGCAATCGTTACGTTATCACCCATTTCTATAAGAAAACATTCTGACCCGAAGTTTGGAATGCCTTGAACATACAGATTGTCACCAACTTTCATACCTCGATGAATTGCTACTTTTATAGCCGCATTTTTCACCATGTCTTCATATAGGGAACGGATCTTCAATATGATTCTGAATAGGAACATCATTATTGTGAATTTGTTTTTTATTTTTACAAAGAAAAAGAATTTCTATGATAAAAGTTTCCAAAATAGAATATTATTTGCCCGCCAAGGTTCTGACCAATGAGGATCTTGAGAAAGAATTTCCTGACTGGAGTTCTGATAGAATTCATGAAAAAGTAGGGATAAGACAGCGTCATATTTCCTCAGACAGCGAAACTGCTCTGGAGCTTGCTGTAAAATCTTCAGAAAAACTTTTCTTGAACTATGACAGGAGCAAGGTAGATTTTATTCTCTTTTGTACCCAAAGTCCGGATTATTTTCTTCCCACTACGGCTTGCATCCTTCAAGACAGACTTGGCCTTAGAAGGAATATCGGAGCAATGGATTTTAATCTTGGGTGCTCCGGATTCATTTATGGACTGGCTTTTGCTAAAGGTTTAGTAGCAGCCGGTATTGCGAAAAGTATTTTACTGATCACATCAGAAACCTATACAAAGCATATTAATCCAAAAGATAAAGCCAACCGCAGCATATTCGGGGATGCTTCAGCCTCTGTCATTGTAGAGAAGGATGAAAATGCTAAAGATTATCAGTTCTGCCTGGGGACAGACGGAAGTGGTGCCGAAAATCTTATTGTAAAGAAAGGAGCCTTCAAAAAAGATTTTGAACTTAATCCTGACCATGATTTTGACCCTGAGAATCTTTATATGAACGGGCCCGAAATTTTTAATTTTACTATTGAAAATATTCCGGGACTGGTAAAGGAAACTTTGGAGACCAATCGGCTGACAATGGAAGATATTGATCATTTTGTTTTTCATCAGGCCAATTCTTTTATGCTGAACTATTTGAGGAAGAAAACCAAAATACCGGCAGAAAAGTTTTATATCAATATGGAAAACACCGGAAATACAGTTTCCGCAACCATTCCCATTGCCTTGAAAGATATGATGGACAAGGGAATGCTGAAAGAAGGAGGCAGGGTATTGATGGCCGGTTTTGGAGTAGGATACTCATGGGGAGCAACCGTGCTGGAAATTTGAAATAGAATATAATGTAGTAAAATAAAATATATGAAGACATCCGTTTTTTTAGAGAAATTGCAAGAAGAATTAGAAGAAAAAGAGACATTAACAACCGAAACAAACTTAAGACAGCTGGAAAGCTATGATTCCATCAGCCTGCTTTCTGTAATTGCATTTGTTGATGAGAGTTTCGATAAGAAGATTGATTCAAATTATTTTAAAGATATAGAGACCGTTTCTGATCTCATGAATATTATCGGTAAAGAAAATTTCGAAGATTAGTGAATCAGTTTTCTTTAAAAGATAAAATAATTCTTATTACAGGAGCTTCTTCCGGTATCGGGAGAAGCTGTTCTGTAGAATGCAGCAAGAGCGGTGCAGGTCTTATCCTTATTGCCAGAAACGAAGAGGAGCTGCAGAAAACAGTATCCATGCTGGCTCCGGATAGCAAAGCTGAAACCATTATTGCAAATATCACCAGTGCTGAAAATCTTGAAGAGCTGATCGCTGAAAAAATATCGGTTTTAGGTAAAATCTCAGGATTCATCCACTGTGCAGGGATAGAAAAAACACTTCCGCTGAAAAAACATACTCCGCAACTTTACTCAGATATTTTTGCAGTCAATGTTCTGTCAGGTTTTGAAATTGCCAAAATTTTATCCCTTAAAAAATATAAAAGCGAGGCTGCCAGTTTTGTCTTCATTTCCTCAGTAGCAGGAATGGTGGGCGAAATAGGAAAAGCAGCCTATTCAGCAAGTAAAGGCGCCGTAATTGCAGGAGCCCGATCCATGGCTATGGAGCTTTCAAGAAGTGGAATAAGGGTGAACAGCATAAGTCCGGCTATGGTACATACGCCAATACTGGAAAAAATGTTTGAAAACGTTGGCGAAGATGCTGCAAAAGAGATAGTTAAAAAACATCCCTTAGGAATAGGGCAACCTGAAGATGTCGCCAACGCCTGTATTTTCCTGCTTTCGGATGCCTCAAAGTGGATTACAGGCTCGAATCTTGTGGTGGACGGAGGATATTCCGCCCATTAATTTTTTTTGTAGAGATCTTCAAGAATTCCTTCCACTGCACTAAAGATTTTCTGATTGTCAAACTGGTCTTCTATCGTTTCCAGGTTTTTTCTGATCCTGGCAATAAGCTCCGGATCTGTAAGAAAAGTCTTCATGGCAGCATACATTTCATTGGTCTCATAATTAATGAGATAGCCCGTTTCTCTGTCTTTGATCATTACTCCTACATCTCCTGTATCGGTAGCAATAATAGGCTTCTGAAGTATTAAAGCTTCGGCGATTACCAGTGGCCAGGCTTCAGATTCGGAAGGCAGAATAAAATAGTCTGCATTTTTCATATAAGGATAAGGATTCATTTTATTACCACTCAAAATAAATGTATCCTGAACATTATTCATCCGGATCTGCTCGGTAAGATTTTTCATTTCCTCACCGCTGCCTATAACGATAATATTGTGATGGTAGCCTTCATCAATCAATCTTTTGTGGGCATCAATCAGTTTATGATATCCTTTTCTGTCGTGAAGACGTCCAACAGAAACAAAAACAGGCCCCTGAGGAAGAGGTTCTATTTTTTCCTGCGCTTTTCTCTTGATTTCGTCAATAGGAATGGCATTGATCACTACACTTTCATCAGGGTACTTCAGTTCCGGATAATAGGTATGCATCAGATCCTTGATTTTCTGTGAACAGTAAATCATGTGGTCAAACTGTGAGAAATTGTCCAGAATATCGGGAACCAGCGGCTGTAATTTGGGCAGATTAATTTCAGAGTGAAACCATCCTAACTTCTTTGAGGCTTTGTTGCTGGAATTGATAACAGATGAAAATGCTGAGTAAGTAGGAGCGATCTCGATATCGAATTTTTTGTTTCCCAAAAGATGGTCAGAGATTGTATGGCTTTTCAGTGCGCGGGAAAGTTTTAGCTTTCTGCGGATCAATTGGATTTTTTGGATCAAAGGATTTTGGGATAAATCTTCCTTTCCATCAACAAAATATACCTTTTTAACGTGTTTGGGGAATTCGTCCCTTAATTCACCCTGATTCAGATTCAGACATACTGTTATATCAAATTTTTCAGGACTGAGATTATTGAGGATACTGAGAATCACTTTTTCCACGCCGCCCATCTCCATGGAACGGTGTCTGAAAAGGAGTTTTATTTTCTGATTTTCTGCTGGCATTACCTGAAAATTTTTTGTAAAGTAATGGAGATTTTTCTTTTTATCCTATATGGAACTGAATTCTGGTATTCCAATAGTTTGAAAATTTCCTGCTGTCCGGTATAGGTTTCCGGAATTTTCATTCCGTTTATGCTTTTAATATTTCTTCGTTTCATTGCATTGAAAACCACCTGGGCAAAATATTCGTAAGACTTTGCTTTATTATCGTTTTGTGAAATTCCGCCCGTATGAGTTCTGTAAAGATAATTGGTGTCGTCGATGAAATAAACATCGCCTTTTTCATACATCTTTAAATAGAGATCCTGATCCTCAGAGATTTTCAGCGAAGTATTCATTTTCTCAGTCTGTTCATAAATATCTTTTCTGAAGGTCACAAAATGAGCAATCTGAATAGGATAATTAAAAAAATACGGATCTTTATTCTGCACCTGCATGGCAGATTTAAACGGAGCGATAGGCTTCAGATCCTTGTCGCAGCTCATAAACCGTGAATAGGCCAATACTACATTTTTTCTCTGTGCGAATACACTTACAGCCTTTTCAATAGCATGAGGAAGAATAGCATCGTCAGGATCTACAAAGCCGCAGATGTCTCCTGAAGCAAGATCAATAAGTTTACTTTTGGTAACCCCAACACCGGAATTTTGCTCATTTTCGAAGAATTTAAACCGATCGTCACCGGCAATGATGGCTTTTATCTGTGTCTTTTCTCCATCAGACGAGGCGTCATCCAGAATGACGGCTTCCCAATTCTTGTAGGTCTGAGCCAGTAATGAGCTGTAACAGTCTTTGAACAGCATAGCATTATTATAATGGGCAATAAGTATGGAGAATTTCATCCGAATTTAAAGGGAATTGAATACTAAATCCTGCTTGTTAACAACCTGCGTATTGGCAGGAACATCTTTAAATATGGTACACCCTGCTCCGATAATGCAGTTGTCACCTATTGTAACCCCTTTCAGCACTGTAACATTACTTCCCAGCCAGCAGTTGCTGCCTATTTTTATAGGAGCTTTGGTAAATTTAGACGAATGGAGCTTAAATGCCGGAGAAGTATCATAGGTATGGTTATGGTCATAAAGTCTGACATTTTCACCAAACAAGGTATTTTCACCAATTGAAATATGTTCAAGGCAGTTGATCGAGCAAAAATTATTCATAAAAAAATGGTCACCTATTTCTAAGCTAGCATCTTTCATCATCAGGATACAAGTGTAGTTTCTGAATTCCACAGACTTTCCGATGCTCATTCTTTTTATATCCTTATCCAGGATAAAGCGCCCACCTACGCCCAATCTGATATTTTCAAAAAATACCTTAGGGTTTTTTTTCAGGATAGAAAGCTGCTGCCTTCTGTATATTTTTTCGAGAAAATTGTAGAACATACAGGCGTTTTTAATTTTTTTATTTCACTTGGGCTTCACAAATATAATCTGTTTTTACATAAATGAGAAAAAAATATTTATTTTTGCGGTATTAAATACAACACAGTGAGTGAAATAACAAGGGTTCTCAAGACATTTATAGGGTATTTGAAAAGACCCGATCTTTATCCGGAACTGGGCCGGAAAATAATTAAAAATACAGTCAACAGGGGTAATGCCTTCAAAGGAAAGGAAAAAACAAATTCCTGGGCTGCCGGAAAAGCTGTTTCTCAGGCAGAGGCTGTTTCAAAACTGTTTGGGTTTGGCATAGATGCTTTTCGTAAAGATTATGCAGAAATATTAAAAACTGCAGAACAAAAGGAAAAGGCGTGTCCTGTAAAAATGGGCGGTCCCGGAGCTTTGGAGCTGATGTATTATGCATGTGAATTTTCTAATGCAAAGCATGTTGTGGAAACAGGTGTAGCATATGGATGGTCATCGCTGGCCTCACTTCTGTCTCTTACAAAAAGGGATGGAACATTGTACAGTTCCGATATGCCGTACCTGGCGCAGGATGGAGATCAGTACGTTGGCTACGTGGTGCCGCAAAACCTTAAAAAAAACTGGAAATTATTCCGTTTTGCAGATAAGGAATCGCTGCCTAAAATTTTTGCTGAAAATTCAGTTTTTGATGTTCTTCACTACGATTCTGATAAAAGTTACAACGGGAGAATGTGGGCCTATGATGAGCTGTATAAACATCTGAAAAAAGGAGGTGTTTTCATCAGTGACGATATTGGTGACAATTCGGCCTACCAGGATTTCTGTGAAAAAAACAACATAGACACAATGGTAGTGGAATATGAAGGGAAGTATATCGGGGTTTTTGTCAAGTAGTTTTTAGAGATTTTATGACGGGTGGGAAAGTGCTTGAAAGCCTCTAAATATTTTTTATCCCTAACTCTATTATAAAGCTGTTGAACAGTTCTTGTGAATGAAGATAAGCCAGATTACCTTTACCAGATTCCTTGCAGCTATAGCTATAGTTATTTCTCATTTTAATAAAGATATGTTTGTTTATAAGACAGATTATATTTCAAATATCTTTTTAAAAGCCAATGTTGGAGTAAGTTATTTTTTTATTCTTTCGGGGTTTATTATGATTATAGCTTATCATAAAAAAGAGAAAATCGGGTATGTAGAATATTATAAAAACAGGTTTGCAAGGATTTATCCGTTGTATGTAGTGGGACTGCTGCTCTATCTGGTAACCAGATATTCAAATTTCAGCATTATCAACGTTTTTTTATATCTGTTCGGGCTGCAGAGCTGGATTCCGGGTAAGGCAATGATCCTGAATTTTCCGGGATGGTCTATTTCTGTGGAATTTCTTTTTTATCTGATTTTCCCACTGCTGTATAATTATTTTTACTCCAAAAAAAATAAAAGCATCTGGGTCGCAGGTATTGTGCTTTGGATCATTACCCAGGTATTTTCCCACCTCTATGAAGCTTCACCATCCTACAAAGGTCCACATACAGAAAGTCATGAATTTCTATATTATTTCCCGCTGATGCATGTAAGTGAGTTTTTGGTGGGAAACCTTGCCGGATTATTCTTTGTGAATAATTTTAAGCAGAAAAATTATGATATTCCCGTCATTCTGGTCTTTGCAGCCGTAATGCTTTGCCTCATCTTTGTTCCTCTTTTTTATCATAACGGGCTTATGGCAGTGCTTTTTATTCCGCTTATTCTTTTAATCTCATGGAATAACGGACTGGTGACAAGAATTTTGGCGTTAAAGCCGTTGGAATACCTGGGTGAAGCGAGTTATGCGGTTTATATTACCCATATTCCTATTTTGTATATCCTGAGGGAAATTCTGAAATGGCAAAATTATAAACTCGATATTAACAGTGTGTTCTGGATTTATCTGGCTGTACTTATCATTATCTCGATGCTGTTCTATCAATTTATTGAAAAACCACTTAGAAGTCATCTTAAAAAATTAAATCTCAGATAAAATCTTTATTTTTGTAATAAAACAACACAATGAAAAAAAACACGAATGTTCCCAAAGCATGTAGAGCATACAGATACACCAAAGATCCGGAAGTTACGGAAGCCTTTAAAAGAAATAATATGGAACTGGCAGTATGGAGAACCGGTACATTTATATTTTTAATAAAATAGAGGAATTCCATGTACAAAACGTTTTCAGAACTGAAAAAAGGGCTCCGCAGAGACATTCCTCATCTTAAAAAGATCAAGGTGGCATTACTGGGCGACACTGCTACACAGTTTCTCAATGTTGCTTTGAAGGGAACTGCTATGAATGAAGGCTTTGAACTAGAAATCTTTGAAGCTGATTTCGGACAGATTTCCCGGCAGATCCTGGATCCTGCCTCAGAATATTATGAGTTCAATGCAGATTATACCATCATCTTTGAATCTTCTCATAAATTATTAAGCCAGTATTATAAATCTTACGATACGCAGACTGCTTTTGCGGAAACCAAAATTTCCTATATTCAGGACCTTTACCGTACCATTCAGAACAGAACCAAAAGCAGGGTAATTTACTGTAATTTTCCGGCGATCAACAATCAGATTTTCGGAAACTTTTCCAATAAGGTAGAGTCATCCTTCGTTTTCCAGTTGAATAAGCTGAATTATCTGCTTTCGGCGGAGCTGGCGATTAAGAATGATAACTTTTTTATTGCAGATCTTCTTTCAATCCAGAATAAATGGGGAAGAGACTTTATGTTCTCTCCAAACATCTATGTGAACACAGAAATGGTGCTTTCACTGGATGCTCTCCCGATTGTTGCCCACCATATCACCGGTATTATTTCTTCTTTGGAAGGTAAGTTTAAGAAATGTCTGATTCTGGATCTGGATAATACCACATGGGGCGGAATCATTGGCGATGATGGACTGGAAAAGATTCAGATAGGGAGTCTGGGAATAGGAAAAGCGTTCACCGAGTTTCAGTACTGGATCAAGGCACTTCAGAGAAGAGGTGTAATCCTCGCTGTTTGCAGCAAAAATGATGAAGATAAGGCTAAAGAGCCTTTCGAAAAGCATCCGGATATGGTCCTTAAACTGGATGATATTGCTGTTTTTGTAGCTAACTGGGATAATAAAGCGGATAATATCAGAAAGATCCAAAGTATTCTTAATATCGGATTTGATTCCATGGTGTTTCTTGATGACAACCCGTTTGAAAGAAATATCGTTCGTGAAAACCTTCCTGAAGTCTGCGTTCCCGAATTGCCTGAAGATCCGGCAGAATATCTGGAATATTTATATGGACTGAATCTTTTTGAAACATCCAGCTTCTCGGAGAATGATGCGGAACGAACCAAACAATACCAGGTTGAGGCACAGCGAGCAGTTGATCTGGACAGCTTTACCAATGTGAAAGACTTCCTGAAAAGCATGAATATGGTTTCAGATGTGAAATCTTTCAACAGCTTTTCAAAACCTAGAGTTTCACAGCTCACACAACGTTCCAACCAATTTAATTTAAGAACGGTGAGATACACGGAACAGGATGTTGACCGCTTGATCAATTCCGAAGAGCACCACACTATTTCTTTCACCCTGGAGGATAAATATGGCGATAATGGATTGATCTGCGTAATTGTGCTTGAAAAGAAAGATTCCGAAACCCTTTTCATAGATACCTGGCTGATGAGCTGTCGTGTATTGAAAAGAGGAATGGAAGATTTTACGCTCAATACTATTGTGGAAACCGCAAAAAAGCATAGATTTAAAAAGATTGTGGGAGAATACCTTCCTACGGCAAAAAACCAGATGGTAAAAGATCATTATGAAAGATTAGGATTTGTAAACGAGAATGATAAATGGATGTTGAATGTTGACGATTACCAGCTAAAAGAAGTCTACATAAACACCAAAATATGAAAATAGAACACCTTATTGAAAGTATTTCCGCAAAAAATGCTATTCATGGTAAAAAGCTCCAGAAAAATTTTGCCTCTCTCTCAGAAGATGAAAATTACGTAAAAGATTATAATGCCTTCATCAGCAAATACAAAGTAATACTTGAGAAAAAGGATCTGACATTTAATGATTCTATTAATTATTATCTTAAAATGATCGGTGATTTTAATGATGAAATGCTGGATTTTATAAGAACCAATAAATACAGAAATACGTCATTTGATGAGGTAAATCAGGCAATGTATAATAATCCTGATGTAATGGTTTCCCATATGCATGGCTTATTGCTTTCACAGTTTTTATGGAAGCATCATTATGAAGTATATCAATACTTTAAAACTACTATCCAACAGTGTCTTCCCGTGAAATCCTATCTTGAAATAGGCGCAGGACATGGCTTATATCTTGAGGCCGCGATGGAGAAAATTGGAGAAAACTGTACGTTTGAGGCACTTGATATCAGCGAATCTTCCCTTGAACTTACCAAAAGTTTAATTAAAAGTGAAAAGGTTGTTTATCACCTTAAAAACGTGTTCGATTATACAGATGAAGATGAGAAGAAAGATTTTATTACGATGGGAGAAGTGCTGGAGCATGTGGAAGATCCGCTATCACTGCTGAATAAAATCAAAAGTCTGATAAAGCCGGACGGAACAATCTTCATTACCACACCCACCAATGCACCTTCTATGGATCATATTTATCTCTTTAATAATATCCAGGAAATCAGAGATTTAATTCATCAGGCAGGGCTTGAAATTGTTGATGAAAGGTATTTTGTAAGTGAAGACATAGAACTGGAGAAAGCAGAAAAAAGGAAAGTTGCCACAATGTATGCATCATTTTTAAAAATAAAAAACATATAAATATTATGAACAAAAACGAAATTTTATCAAAATTATCAGAAATTTTCCGTGAAGAGCTGGATAACGAAGAAATTACTTTAACTGAAGAAACTACGGCAAATGATGTTGAAGAATGGGATTCTCTTTCTCATATCCAGTTAATTGTAGCTGTGGAAAAAGCTTTTGGCATACGTTTTACCTCTTCCGAAATTCAGAGCTGGAACAATGTAGGTGAAATGGCAGAATCTATCGCTTCAAAGCTATAATGAAATTTCATCATGTAGGAGTTGCCTGTAAGGACATACAGGCAGAACTCCAAAATATAAGAAAGCTCCATAAGATCATTGAGGAAACTCCTGTTGTCTTTGATGAAAATCAACGGGCAGAACTTTGCATGATCACTGTAGAAGACGGCTTGAATATAGAACTTGTTTCAGGTGCACCCGTGGAGAATCTTTTGAAAAAAAGAATATCTTACTATCATATCTGTTATGAAGTGGATGATATTGACCAGTCAATTGAAAACCTTATCGAAAATGGGGGAATGCTTATTTCCCCTCCCAAAGAAGCCATACTTTTCAACAACAGAAAGGTTGCTTTTTTAATGCTTTCCTATGGAATTGTCGAACTTTTAAATAAATAAGTTATCATATGCAGTTCACATCATTGGTATTTATACTTTTCTTCTCTGTTTTTTTTGCTGTCTACTGGTTTCTCCGGAAAAATCTTAAAGCCCAGAATATATTTTTATTATTAGGCAGCTACGTATTCTATGCATATTGGGATTGGAGGTTATTAATACTTTTGATCGGAAGTTCAGCGATTATTTATTATTTAGGATTAAAAATTTCCAGAAGTGAGAGTTCGGAAAAAAAAATCTGGCTGAATTTAGGGCTGATTTTTTCCGTTGGTACACTGCTCTATTTTAAATATTTTAATTTCTTCATTCAATCCTTTACAGATTTGTTTGGAATTAAAAATAATCTGACTCTAAATATAATTTTACCTCTCGGTATAAGCTTTTATACATTTAGAATGGTTAGCTATCTGCTTGATATAAAGAATAATAAGTTGAAGGCTGAAATAGATGTAGTGGCATTCTTCAACTATATTACCTTCTTTCCGAGTATGACATCAGGCCCGATTGATAAAGGAGGCTTATTGCTTCCACAGCTGAAAAAAGAAAGGGGTTTTACGCTGGAAAATGGTTCTGATGCAGCCAGGCAAATTCTTCTGGGAGCATTTAAAAAACTGGTGGTCGCTAATACTATTTCTCCTGTTACAGAAAATATATTCCAGGGATATGAGCACCTTTCAGGAAGTACCATAGCTTTTGGAGTTATATTGTTTTTATTCCAGATGTATGCAGATTTTTCGGGATACTCTGATATGGCAATCGGGTTTGCAAAGCTTTTAGGCTTTAAAACCACCAAGAACTTTGCTTTTCCGCTTTTTGCTCAGAATATTGCAGATTATTGGCGGAAATGGCATATTTCTCTCACATCATGGCTTACAGAATATGTATTTACACCCCTTGTCATTGCTTTTCGTGATTATGATAAAAAAGGCTTAATGCTTGCTGTTTTTCTTAATTTTGTGATCATTGGTTTCTGGCATGGTGCCAACTGGACATTTATAGTATATGGATGCCTGCAGGGGATCTACTATGTTCCTTTAGTCGTTAATAACCAGATCAATAAAAAGAAAAAACTGTCTAAAACCATTCCTACATTTAGAGAATTGGGAAATATTATCTATACAATGACCTTAGTGTGCTTTGCATTGGTTTTGTTTGTAGCTCCAAGCCTAAAAGACGCTTTCGGAATGTATGGGAAAATTTTCAGTCTTTCACTTTTCTCCGTTCCGCAGTTTATGAAAATTAAAATCTTAGGTCTGATAGGAATTGTAATTCTGATTGACTGGATTAATAAGGATCAGGAGCATGGATTAGAGATCAGCAGATTTAAACCTTTAGTAAGAAGAGCATTTTACATTTTCCTTATTTTTATGATTATGTATTTTGGAGTTTTTGGAGATAGCAGCTTTATTTATCAACAATTCTAACCTGGTATGAAAAAATTTTTATTCAAAATATCGTTTTACATTATTGGAATTATTGCCATTTTACTGTTTTTAGGAACGTATGCAGATGGCAATACGGATGATAATTATTTACACTTTACAGGCCCGAAACCTTCTGATATGATTATGGGAGATTCCAGAGGCTCCCAGGCTGTTAACCCCAATATTTTAGATGATAAACTGAAAGGTAGGGAATTCAACAATTTTTCCCTGAATATTACGGATTCCCCTTACGGACAGATTTATTTTGAAGCCATAAAGAAAAAGCTTAATCCTGATACAAAGGACGGGATTTTTATTCTTACTGTTGATCCCTGGAACTTATCTATAGATAAAAACGTGAAAGAAGCAAAAGATTTGTCAGAAAACGCTTCCGGTTTGGCAGATATGATTTTTTATGATGTAAAACCTAATTATGAATATCTTCTGAAGCATTATCCTGATAGCTGGTTTAATATTTACAGAGACCGGGAGGCAGTAGCAAGATCCAATACGTATTTGCATAAAAACGGATGGATGGAAGTTAATGTAAATGTAGAGCCTGATACTTTAAGGAGAAGGCAAACCCAGAAGGTAAAGGATTATATAGAATTTGTAAAGACCCAGAAAATATCCCAGTATAGACTGGATGCATTTGAAGATATCATTGAATACCTTAAAACTAAAGGAACCGTTTATATTGTAAGAATTCCTGGTTTTAAGGGAATTATGGAAATAGAGAACAAATATTCTCCGGATTTCAGCAAAAGAATAGAATCAATTGCTCAAAAAAAAGGAGTGAAATTCTTCGATTTTTCTAAGCAATCCGATCAATATATCTTTACAGACGGAAATCATATGTACAAAGAGTCCGGGAAAGTATTTACTGCCCAGATAGCGGATTCTATTCTTCTGGACAAGAAAATATTAAAATAAGTTCTTCCTGAAATTAATATTGAACAGGCCCGAGCGGATACTTGGATAATCCGTAATCAGATATTTAGCGATCATTCCCCATTTTTTGATTGGAGGAGCAACAGCGATCTCAAAACTGCGAAGCATTCTGTTGATATGAAGTTTTACATTCTGTGGAACGGTTTTCTCATTTTCAGCCCATTTATTTAATTCTCTCCAAAGCATAACACGTGTTTTTGCAGGATTTATTTTCCCTGAATCTACTTTGGTGATCCTGTTATTCTCATGTACACCTCTTAAGGCAATCGCTTTATCATTAATACCCGTATAGAGCTTAAGATAATAAGCGAACCTGATCACAATCTCCGAGTCCTGGTGGAGCCGGAGGGAGGTTTCGAAAAACCTGTCCATTTTAGACAAAGAGGATTTCCTTAGAGTTAAAGTATCTAAATGGATAAGTCCGAAAGTTCCGCGTAAACTTATCAGCCCCTGATAAACATCTTCAGGATTGGTTTTTTTATAGACTGTATCCAGTTTATCTTTATAAATAGGATAATACTGTTCTCTGGCCTTCTCCGAATAATATTTTACCCCGATTGCCCCATAAACGCCTTCTACATCAGGATTTTTAAAAAGTTCTCTTTCCGCATCAAATCTGTTGGGCAAATAATAATCGTCTGCATCAAGAAATGCGATAAAATCTCCTGTCGCTTTTTCCATTCCTAAATTTCTGGAAGCTCCCGCGCCGTGATTTCCTTTGTCAGGGTGCTGATAAAGCTTAATCCTGTCATATTTTGCAGCGAGTTCCCGGCAAACCTGCAGGGCATTATCCGGAGACTTATCTTCAACTAAAACAACTTCATATACTTCTTCGAACTGAAGAGCTGATTCTACAGCCTGCGAGACATATTCTTCGGCATTATAAACGGGAATGATTACGGATATTTTCATTATTATCGGTTAAGATACGTAAAACGATATTGTGTTTTTAATATTTGAGGGTTTTTGATTACCTCTAATAAGATACAAAAATATTTATTTAATCCTGTTTTTAAGGATAAATCAAAAGATTTATAAGTTAAATAAATCTTTTTTTTACAGTCTGAAGGCAGTGGATTGACATCTGACCAGTCATATAAGGATTTCCATAAAAGAAACTGTCTCTGATTATATTGCGGTGAATATCTTATAATTTTTGTAATCCTGTTATTATCATGAACCCCTCTTATCGCAATAGCTTTATCTATAATGCCTGATTTTAAATAGCAGTGATAGGCCAGTTTAATGATAAAATCGGAATCCTGATGTACACGAAGATTTTCGTTGAAGCGCAGGTTGTTCTTCACCAGCACTGATTTTCTGAGAGTAAGTGTATTCAGATGAAAGAATGTTCCAAAGACTTGAGAAGTCAGCCCTAATAATCCCTTCAAAACACTTTCACCTTCCGCAGGAAAATTAACTGTGGTCAATGAAATATCTTTAAACTTATCCTGAAACTCTTTTCTGCCTTTTTCAGATAAATATTCTACGCCGATAGCTCCAAAAACACCTTCAGTTTTTTGTTCTTTAAAAGCTTCTTTTTCGGCATCAAAACGGTTGGGAAGATAATAATCATCAGCATCCAGAAAAGATATAAACTCACATTCCGCTTTTACAAGGCCTAAATTTCTTGTGGCTCCAGCGCCATGATTGCCTTTGTCCGGGTGTTGGTATAATTTAATCCTTGGATCTTTTACAATCAGTTTTTGGCAGACTTCTAACGAATTGTCGGTAGATTTATCCTCAACCAATACAATTTCTTTTACTTCTTCAAACTGTAAAGCAGAATCCACCGCTTTCTCTAAAAACTCGGATGCATTGTAAACCGGTATAATTACAGAGATATTCATGCCTTGCTGTATATGGCTTTTAATTTTTCACTAACAATGGCGGGATCATGGTTCTTTTTGATTCTTTCCAGGGAGTTTGCTGACTTTTCAGGCAGCTGTTCAGGATGGGTAAAAATATCTTCAAGGATATTTTCAAGCTGGGTTTTTAGTGTTTTTTTCAGTTCCTCCCGCTGTTCTGCTGTGAAATAAAGTGCCTGTTTCAAACGATTCTGAGGAAGATGAATAAGCCAGCCGTAGCGTTCATCATTGATCTCCGGCAACGCCCGGATGTCCGTCGTAATCACAGGAACACCTGCTGCCTGCATCTCCAGAACAGAAAATCCATAGGTATCCGACCAGGTGGGTAAAAGACCGATATGAGACTGCTTAATAAGTTCTAATACCTTTTCGTTGGGGATATCTTCATAGATCTCAATCCATTCCTCTTTTTTCAACATTTCTTTGGTTTCCAAAGCTTCTTTTTCAGTAACTTTGGTTACATAATGATCTGTTTTAAAGGACGAAATGAGGATGAGTCTGAAACTGTATTTTTGCCTTAATTTCTTAAGAACTTCTATCATTTCAACCCCTCCTTTTAAATGGAACTGGTTTCCTACAAACACGAGGTTGAAGGTCTCAATATTCTGGTAAATCTTCTGCGAATCTCTCGGAATAATCTCCTGAGAAGGATGAATCACAGAAAGTTTGGATTGTATCATTTCCTGAAAATCAGGATAATTTTTCAGAAGTTCCAGCTGAATGTTGGCAGAAGCCTGGGAAATTGAAATAATCCCCATACAGTTTTTTTTACCAATCTGTCTGAGTGCGTTTTCCGTTTTTTTATTGCGGATATGCTGAGGTTCAGTCTTCTGGTGATCATTTTTAGTTTCAGGAAACCTCGGAACAAGCGTCTCAAAAGAAGCTACCCATTTCTGGGAAGAATAATTGATTTCATTATAAAGATGAAGGATATCGATCTTAGGTTTCTGGTAAAAGAAATACTTCCCCTCAATATCCATTTTCTTCCTAAGTATAACTTTCTTTAATGTAGACAATGAATGAAAAAGATTATTATTCTTTCTCAAAAAAACATATTCACATTCTGAAACTTTATTTAAAATATTTCTTTTGACGGGATAATAATTTTGCGTCAGTCCTATTTTCATAATTACTGTAAATGATTTTTATTGTTCTGAAACCAAAGTGCTAAAATCAGTAAGTTCCAGTGCTGATGATGCCTGTTAAGCTTCTTCTGAACTTCGTCAAAGTCTAAAAACTCAAAGATGTAGCTGTTTTTATTTTCAAGAAGCTCCCGGCTTAAGTTCTCAAGTTCAGGTTCTTTAAACCATTCTTTTACGGAAGCTCCGAAACCGTTCTTGTGGCGTTTTGCGATTTCCTCTGTCCATGCCTGTGAGTAGGCTTTTCTCAATATAATTTTATCTTCTGAAGAATTGACTTTGTATTGCCATGGCATCTGAATACAGAATTCTGCAAAATCAATATCCAAGAAAGGGATTCTCACCTCTACAGAATTATACATAGAAGTCCTGTCACCTTTCAGCAGCATATTGGCTGGGACATACTTTTCCAGATCGATCCTCATCAGATCATTGAAATCATTATTAGTAGGCTTAAAGCTGAAGTCCTGTCCTGGAATTTCCTCGGCAATTCCCAGTTGTCTGATTTCAGAAACGGTAAAGTAATTCCGTACCTTATTCTGATGATAATCTATCGTGTCGCGATATTCTGCTCTTATGCGCCTTTCGGAACCCATATCCCTGAATTTGCCGGCTAAAAGAATCATCTTTGAAAGATAATCCGGATAAAAACCTTTTTGGGAAAGGTTGATGTTGTATTTATAAAAAGTATAGCCTCCAAAAAGTTCATCCCCTACATCCCCTGAAAGAATTACCTTCAGATCTTTTGCAGCTTCTTTGAAAATAAGATGGGTAGGGAGCAGGGAAGAATCCATTAACGGCTCATCCATATAAGAGTAAACTTCCTGCAAAGTTTCGGAGATCTTCTGTTTTTTGTCTAAAAGAATATGGTGGTCTGTTTTATATTTATCTGCAATAGCCTGTGCATAGGGCATCTCGTTCAGATCTCCGCTTTCGTAACCATACACCAACGTTTTTATGTTTTCTTTATATTTTGAGGCAACAGCAACAATGGTACTGGAATCCAGGCCTCCTGACAGAAAAGAACCTACGGGAACATCGGCTACCATTTGTTTTTTGATAGCGTTATCCAAAAGGTATTTAAATTTTTCAATGCTCTCATCCATGCTCAGTTTGGAAGTTTCAGCAGGAATGGTCCAGTAAGGCTTTATATCTAATTTTCCTTCTTTATAGATCAGGCTATGGGCAGGTTTAAGATTGAAAATGTTTTTATAAATCGTTTTATGAGGATGAATGTAGCCGTTTTTTAAGTAATAGGCGATCTGCGCTTTATCAATCTCAGGTTTTATTAATCCTGATGCAAGAATGGCTTTAATTTCGGAAGCAAAAATAAATTCACCGTTTTTTCCGAAAGCATAATAGAACGGCTTTTCTCCGAAACGGTCTCTTGCACAGAAAAGTTCCTGCTTTTCTTCATCCCAAATTGCAAAAGCGAACATTCCGGGAAGATCATGGATCAGGTTTTTATCTTTTTTCTGATACATGGCAAGCACCACTTCAGTATCTGAACTTCCGCGATAAGAATAATCGGAATACTGATCTTTTATAGCCTGATAGCCATAAATTTCACCATTCAGCACGATGCATTCTTTTTTTGTGCTGGAAAACATGGGCTGTTTACCATTTTCAGACAGATCTATAATTGAAAGCCGGCGATGGCCTAAAGCTGCATTGTCATAAAATTCATGATGTGAAGAATCCGGACCACGATATGCGATGGCATCCGTCATCCATTGAATTTCATTTTGATAGTTTCTGGCATTATGGGTTATAATTCCGGCTATTCCGCACATAACTTATAATTTATTTATTTTTTTGATTCTTTTTTGTAAATCATATTTTATTTTAATGGCATAGATCGCTCTGAAAAAATTTCTTTGATTAATATAAATTTTACTGAAATTTAAATTAATATCAAAACCGTTTCTCCATATAATCTCACGGTATTTCTTTAACAGTAATTCAATGAAATTTTCAGGGAATATCTGGGCATAATTTTTAATAATATATTCACAAAATAAGTAAGTTGCCAGTTGCTTATCTCTTGTAGAGTTGTCCATTCCGGAAATGCTGTCAGCTGAAATTCTTACTCCTACTTTTGCATCGTCTATGAATAAGAAATCTTTCAGATCTGAAAATTCAAGGATAGCCAGATCATCGGAATGCCATGCTAAAGGAAATTTTTTAAACCTATATTTCTGGTATATTTTTTTACTGAAAATATTTTCTGACAGGCTATTGGGAAACCGATTGCTTATTTTTTTGACCAAAAAATCTTTTGAAGAAACGATATTTTCCATATGAGTAGGATTTCTTGTCTGAGATCCATTTTCATCTATCAGATATTGGGAAAATTTTACTAAAGAAATTTTATTTTCCTGAATTTTTTTCAGATTTTTATAAAATATTTCCACTACATTATTCTCCAATATATCATCGTCTCCCAGTATCATGATCCACTCCTCAAGTTTGGCCTCATCAATGACTCTTTCCCACTGTAAAGCCAGGTTTTTGCCACCCAGATTTTCTTTGTATGGAAAATATTTATAATGGGTATTTTTTAATATTTCATTGATAAGATCTTCCGGATCTTCCGGACTAGCATCATTTCCTATATATACATTAAATCTTTTATCGGTTTGTGCTTCAATAGATTTCAGTGTTTCAGAAAAAAACTTTTTTTTGTAATAAGGAACTATAACTGCTAACATATAAAAAACGACTTAAATGTATCAAAAGAAACTAAATTCAGGCTTTCTTTTCTATACTTGTCAAAAGTATGATATTCAAAAAAAGTGTTTTCAATTTTATTGGAAGGCCCAAAATTTACTTTTCTTGAAATAACCCCAATACCCCAGTCTGTATCAACGCAGCAGGAATAAATATCTTCTCTTTTTCTGTTTTTAACAAACGCTTTCCATGTTGTACCGTTCCAAAGGGTTGAAGCTGGGGACAAAAGATAATCATAATTTTCTGACGCATGAAATTCCGTAGGAGGATTACAGTCGTGCATCACAATAAATCCATCTTCTTTAAGATAATCTAAAGAGTTCTGTATGTCTTTTTCCACCTGTTCTGCAAGGTGAGAGCCATCAATGAAAATAACATCAAATTTTATATCACTTCTAAGGGCTTTTCCGGTTTTCAGCATTTCAAAAAACTCATCACTGGTGACTTTAAAATCTACATTGTTTTCAGAGTTTTCATATCCGGGGTCAACGCTGTATTTTTCTTTAGCAGAAATCTTATTAAAGTTGTCATTAGGATTTCTTACACCTATTTCCAAATAGACTGTCGGTGTAGTAAATTGTTCCAAAAGAAAACGGATAATATCAGTTCTTAAAGGAGTTTTTTCGATTTCTTCAACAAACTTTTGCTTAGCATGAATGTGATATTTATTATTAAGGTATTTGTTGGCTAGTTCTAATTTTCTTAATTGATATCTGATAGCATTTACTCCAGGTATTTTCATAATTTTAGTGTTTAATTGTGTGTATTTTTTATTTTTTAATTGAGAGGGAATGTATAAAGTAAATCTGTCTGTTTTTTATTATTTTATATTGTTCAGGATGGTTTACAAATTTTAAAGGTACGAATTCTTTTGGCTGAAAGGGTAGTCGTTACTTTCAATATAAATATAATCATCCGGTGTTTTACTCAAATTTTTGATTTCAGACAGGCAAATTTACGACAGATTTGGAAAATTTGCTTGCCTATATTTCTAATTGCCAGTTTTTTATAACTAAAAAACTTTCTGGATTTTATAAAAGATAAAGTAATATGCCCGTTTTATTAAAGAGTCAAGAGCAGGGAACGTTACAAAACCCTGATGCAGGACCATCATACTCCATAAAAAATTAAATGCAATTAATATAAGAGCTACTATATCTTTTTTTGTATTGCTTGCCAGAGTTTTTTCACCGGCAATGTATATGGTTAATAAAGAGAAAAGGATGTTGATCCATCTTCCCCAATCGTATGCTATAAAAAATAAAGGTATTAAAAAAAGGGCCTGTATTATAATGAACGCATAATTAATATTAAGCTTGTTAAATCTATAATAAATTCCAAAAGTCAATATGCTGATTAATAAGCTGACGATATACATTTGATAGCCGTAAAGATGTTCTGCATAAAAATTGAGGATATCAAAATCAGGGTCATACTCATAGATTCCCAGTTGTCCGAGCTCAAGACTGTGTTCTTTTAAAAACCGGATAGAGTTATCCGTTTTTATATCCATGCCGAATTTGTAGAGAATACCCATTGTAAGGACGGCAGGAATTATCTGAAAAATGAAGATTTTCTTAAGCTTGCCCATTGCAGTACCTTCATTTTTAATAAAATAAGTGAATGCTACAAATGGCAAATAAAAGAAAGAAGCTTCATGATTCAGGATAGAAACTATAATCAATACAGTGATGACAAGATCATTGATCATAATTTTTGATTTCAGGGAGATGAAGTATAAAAGATACATCAGCATGAAAAAAATATCCTTTTTCGCGGCAATGGTCGGGTCTTTTAGAAGCATGCCGAACGCCGAGGGTAGTAGCAGGATAGCTATTGTTATCAGGCTGTTGTTATTTTTCCGGAACAGTTTTGCCAATAGGAAAAAAAATACGGTATAGATGATAAAGAGGAATGAGAATACGAGATACTCAATATGAATGTGGATAACCTCATTCAGGAATATGAATATGCTGCCGAACAGGCCTCTTCTTTTGAAGCCGCCATCCTGGTAATTGATAATCCATTCGCCTAAATACCAACCATTTTTATACGTAACGATCTGCAAATAAGTATTCTGTATACAGATACAGTAATAGATAAGAAATATGATCCCGATGAGGTGATTGATGATCTTTGATTTCATATTTAATCAATAAATACCTTTTTAAATTTGTCCATCACCGGATTAGGTAAGAATTTTTCATATAATTCCTTGGCAGACAATCTTAAATCCGAATCCAGAAGTATATTTTTAAGTTCATCTGCATCTTTATAATAATAAGCCTGATTTTCCAGATGATTGATATGGGCTTTTTCAGGAGAATCCGCAAAAGTGATGACAGGTTTTCCCTTGATGGCAAACTCCGCAACAGTGATCCCGAATGTTTCACCTCTTTCACGGGCGTGAAGTAAAGCATTACATGTATTGATGAATTTAAGCTTTGTCAGCACATCCGAGCTTGGAGGTAAAAATTTAATATTGGCAGGGACAGATTTCCACCATCTTTTTTTCACAAACGGATCAACGCCCATGAAGATAAAATAAATGTCTTTGTATCTGGAGGCAATCTTTTCCACGGTCTTCTGCACAAAACCTATATTGAAGCTTTGTTCTCCACCGTAATACCCGAATACTTTGGCATTTTTAGGAATATGAAGTTCAGCTCTCAGATCTTCATGGGTTTCGTTTTCAAAATTGACCATATGGGGAACAAACGGAGATTTACCCTGTGTCATTTCTTCGCTAAGCCATTGTGATACATAAGCATAAATATCCCCGTGAGGTTCAAAATATTTAAAAACACTGTGAACGGCTGTTTTACATTCTTTGGTCTCTATATCATCATAAAAACCATTTTTAATGGCGTAAAACAAATCAATATTGTTATTCTTTATAATGGTATCCACTTCTTTGAAATCCGAATAATTGAATACCTGAAATCTTTTTTCAAATTTTTCAATTCCAAGCGGATGGTTGGTAGGCAGGGTTTTATTATATACGATGATAGATTCATTTCCCAGATATCTTTCGTTGAAATCTGCGTAGTCATATAATGCGATGGAAGTTCCTCTGTAATTGAGTTCGTTCTCATGGAAAAGGATTCTCATTCGTGTTTATTTTAATTTATCTTTTAATTTATTAAGTATTTTCCGGAGTATGTTCTTCTTCGGATATTTTACAAGGTCCTTATGAGTGAAAAGTCCTTCGCCCTGTGCTATTTTAAAGCCCTGTTTTACCCACCATGAAGCAATATTTCTTTCCAGCGAAACGGACTCCCCGGCGAAAGGCAGAATTTTTTCAAGAAGGAAGCTTTTTCGGACCAGATAAGGATTATTCGTCCAGTTTGCCCACCGCGATGTGGTTACAAAAAAGGTTCCTTGTTTCTGTATTTTATCGGGGAATTCTACCGCCGGATCTAGCCAGTGCAGGGATTCCAGCAGGTGAGGGGAGGTGCATTCGTGCCAGTCGTCATAATAGTCCAGTTCCTGACCTTTATGCCTGATAGATATCAGGGGATGGCCGGGTTTTTTTCTGCTTCGGTAGCGTACCACATCAAACCCGCTATTTAAGAGTTCTAATCCGGCCTTAAGCTGGAAAAACAGAGTGTTTTGCTTCTCAATCAGCTCCCAGTCATGTTCCAGGAAAAGGATGTTTTGGGCAGATGCATTTTCAGCGAGCATTTTCATGCCTTTTCCTATTCCTACATTTTCCTTTAAGCCGATATATTTGATCTTGTATTTTTCTGCTGTTTTTTTATCATCATCCTGTACTTCCTGAAACAGAATCGTAATATCATCCACCATATCCAGGAGACCATACTTTTTGTATGATCTTAGGGTGTTTTTCAGATTGGCAGCACTTTTCCAGGAAAGAATGCAGATACTTAGGGGTAACTTATCCATTTTAAATGCTTTAAATATTTAAATAAGGATGGTTACCACTCATGGATAGTTTTCTGTAAGCTTCAATCTCACCAAATCTTTTTGAAAAAAATCTGTACTGTTCCAGGTAAAATTTATATTCGCTGATATTTCTCTGGATTCCCATTTTCATAAGGGTGGTTAAAAAAGCTTTTTTCTCCCGGCTGATATTATAATCGAAATTAGGATCCATATATCTTGTTTCCCTTTGCATCTGCATGGAAAGTCTTTTTCTTGCCAATACTTCAGCAGGATCTTTAATTACCTCTTTCTGGTAATCCTGGACTTTTGCATCGTGCACCACTTTACTTTTCGGACAAACAATGACTTTTAACCCAAAATAAGTAATTCTGTTGATGTAATCGTAATCTTCGGCACCATGAAAGAAGTAAGGATTAAAGCCGCCAACCTTTTCCAGCACTTTTCTGGGAATAAACCAATGAGCGGCGTTCACAAACTTTATTTCATAAAAGGGCTTTGCTTCACGAAAGAAAACATCGGAAAGGAATCTGTTGTTCTTACAATCCTGGGCAAGATAGTTTTCAAAATGAAGGTCAAATTTTTCCCCGGTACCATCCATATGCATAGGGCTTAAAACCCCAATTTTTTCCTGATCAGGATAATTATTGTAAATTTCCAGCAATTGTTCTACACTGTCAGGGAAAATCCAGGCATCCTGATTCATAAGATATACAAAATCAGCTCCTTCTTTATAGGCTTTTTCTATTCCCAGATTATTGGCTTTTCCGAAACCGGAGTTTTCGGAAGACTGTATGAAATCTACTTCAGGAAAATTGTTTTTAATATATTCCTGAGTTCCATCGGCAGAGCCATTATCAATTACTATTGATTTTACGGGAATGTTGGAGTTCCTTAAGCTTGTAAAACATCTTTCCGCCCATTTCATGGCATTGTATGTAACAATAATAAAATAGATCTTCATCTTTTTGTAGCTTATATATACTTATTGACCAAAGATTTTATATAATCTTCAGGGTTGATACCAGAGAAGAACTGATTGACATTTTCTTCAAAGGAAACCTGATAGAAATCTCCTTCGTTTATAGTATCGTAAACAGCTTTTTTATTTACTTTTTTTTCAATGGCACCTATGATTTCCTGTAAATTATAATAGTACGGAAAAGCATAGCTGATGGTTTTATTCTGTATAGAAGGGCAGATTTCCACTAAAAATTTATTGATATCATCCATATCAATCAGCAGTCTTCTGGCATGGCTATGAACGTTAAATTTATGATCGTGGGTAATCTGAGCCTTTAAATAGTTGAACAATGTATTTGGGTTTCCTCCTTTCCCTACGATATTTCCAATCCGGAGAATAAGATAGTTCCGGGAATTATCTTTGATATAATCCTCCATTTTAAGCTTATGTAAGATATAAGGACTGTCCTGCTTGGACTGGTCATGTATACTTAATGTTGAAAAATAGATGAATTTGCTTTGATTGTGTTTTTCCAAAGTGTTTTTCAGAAGGCTGAATTCTCTTTCAAATTCAGAATTTTTGGTTTCGAGGGAGTTTGAAACACCGGAAGCAAAGAACAGATGATCCTTTGAATCGATATTTCTTAATGAATTAGCAATAAGTCCGTTTCCTATAATCATTTATGTATGTTTTTTTGAGGTGAGTATTTATACTCCTTTATGTTTTTTATTTATTTGCGATGAGTATTTAATGTAGCCCACATATTTTTTTGCGATGAATAAATAATCTCTAAAAATAAGGCTTTTCATTGGAAAGAACCGTAATGTGAATATGATATTATTGATAGTAACCGGATAGTATATGAAATATCCATGCAGGAAAGACATGAAAACTTTTTTTTCGGTGTCCCGATCTTTTTTTTTCTGAAAATCAGCACCCAGTTTTTGTTTTATCAGGACATTGGTATCAAACCATTTTTTATCCGGATTTCCTTTTGAAAAATGTTCTGCTAAAATATCATCAATAATGAAATTTTGTCGTTTTTTGGAAACTCTCAGGCTGAAATCTAAGTCATATCCGTGAAATCCAGTTAGATTTTCATCGAATCTAAATTGATTATACACTTCTTTTTTTACAGCTAGAAATACTCCGTCTACCGCAAATACCGGATTAATATTTGCCTGGGTTCTATTGAGTAAAACAGCCTTCTGATTGTCCTTGTTTCCTTGAAGAATATTGATGAAGTTGTACTTTTCAGTTACTGTCCAGCTACAAGGTGCAGCAGGAACATAATCAGATCCTGCCAATCCTAAAATTCCCACATTAGGAATTGAAAAATGTTTTATAAGTTTTGCTCCCCAGTCTTTTGTGTGAAAAACAAGGTCTTCGTGAAGAAACAAAAGGTTTTCAAATTGTGCTTTTTCGGCTCCGAGGTTATATGCCTTCGTAATGCTCATCGTATTAGGATTCCATATTTGGATAATTTCATACTTGAAATCCTCACCAATTGTCTCGCTAATATTTTTAACGAGCTGTTCGTAGTAATTTTGTTGATATGATGAGATAATGATGGATATCATAATTAAAGAAAACTATCAATTAGCGTAAAAATCTTACTGGTAAGTTTTTTGTCGGAATATTCATTTTCTAGTCTTTTATTAATACTTTCTCCATAAGATTCTCTTAGTCTAGAATCTTTCATGAGCTTTACAATTTCATCTGCCATTGTATCAAGATCAAGATAGGGTGCCAGAACTCCATGACCGTTTTCTAAAAATTCTACAGCACCCCCGCTTTTCTCAAAAGCAACAATAGGCTTCTGAAGTTTTGCAGCAGTGAGCATTACCAATGGAAAAGGATCTTCTCGTGATAACAAAAGAAAGATATCAAAAATATTGATGTAATCGTTAGGTGTTTTATTGTGATCGACATATATTATTTTGTCTTCAACACCCAGTTTTTCAGCATCAATTTTAGAACATTTTACAGGACCTGTTTTGGATGAGCCACCCAGATTAATGAATTTAAAATTGATATCTGTTTTATCTGAAATTTTTTTTACTAAAAGTGGAACAAGATCGGTTCCTTTTCTTAATTCCTGAGAACTTGCAATACCGAGAATTATATCGGATTCAGCAATATTTAATTCTTTTTTTATTTGTTCCCTGTCTTTTTGAATCTCCAACTTTTCATCTACAAAAGAATGAATGGCTGTTACTTTTTTCGGATCGGCATTGTATCTGTTGATGAGGTTGTCTGCCACAGCGTTTGAACCTGCAATAATCATAGAGACGTTGGAAATATTTTTTAAAATAAAATCTTTTGAATAAGCACTTTCAATACCAAAAGTAAGCTCATGAATGGCTACGATAGTAGGAATGTTTTTCTTATAAAACGGAATTGTCCATACCAAAGTTTCTGCTGTATTGGCATAAACAAGATCATAATTGTTTTGAAGAAGTTTTCCTGTTACTTTTTCAATCTGTTCTTCTTTGCTTTCCTGTTTTGGAAAGAAGGCAGTCTGAAATTTTTTAAAATTTCTGTTTACAAAAGATAAAGATTGATTGAAGTGATTGGCGACAAGAATTTTATTATCAGAAAGCTTTGCAAAATCTTCGTACAGTTGACCTGGTCTTAATAACAGGACATCAATTGTATAGTCTTTTCTTTGCTGCTTTAATTTTTTTAATAAGCTTAGGACCAGAATAGGCGCTCCTGATAAAGATGCTTCATGGGATATTAATAATATCTTTTTTGTTTCACTCATTTTTGTAAAGGTTCAGAGATTAAATTTTGATTGTTTTTTATAATTGTGTTGGCGGGCACTGATTTATGAATAACACATCCTGCCCCAATGATGCAATTGTCTCCGATTTCCACACCTTTCAGAATGACTGTATTACTGCCAATCCAGCAATTTTTACCGATCATGACCGGCGCTTTTGTATAATCATTTTTGTGGACTGAAAAATCAGGGACAAATCCGTATTTATGATTGTGATCGTATATTTTTACACCTTCTCCAAAAATAGAGTTATCACCAATAGTTATACTGTCCAGACAATTAATGGAAGAATAATTGTTGAAAAAAACTCCTTTTCCAATGCTGAGAGTTGCTCCCGGAAGAACTGTAATATTACAGTAATCTCTCACAAAAAAAGTTTCACCAATAATGATATTTCCAAATTCTCCTTCATTTCCTTTAAATATATTTACATCTTGAGGAGCAAAAGTATGGTGAATATTAATATTCGGTTTCGAGATAAATCGCCACCAGCTTTTTTTCTCTTCAAGTACTTCAAAATCTTTAACAATCTTGAAGATTTTTTTATGCAGATAATTTTTTATTTTTTGGAACATCGGTTAATTCGAATTTCTATTTTTTAACTTCTTAACAATTTTAATCTTAGCCATTTTTAAAAGACAACTAAAAGATGTTATACTTTCAAGGTAGTTATAATCTTTAATTTTTGTTTCCAATAACTTTCTTTCATCAAAAGGTCTTACAAGTGCTTTTTGAAAATTAGTATATTGCAGTTTAAGGTTATCAAAAACTTCTTTATTATTTTTAAAATGTTGTAATAAAAATCTTAAAGAGAACATTGTATTGACAATTTGATCTGTTGTATTTTGAGTGCTCCACATTCCGCTTCCTACTCTGTAAACTGCCATTTCATCAGGGAAATATTTTATAAGACCATGTGAGGCATTCAGCAGATGCAACGGGTAATCTCCAATAGGAGAATATTGCAACCAGTCCGGTAGTATTTCTATATTTTTTTTGAAGACTACTGAAACAGTTATGATAAAATTCTCTTTTGAAAGGTCACCGATGGTATATGTTTTTTCCTCATCAGGATTGATATGTGTAAATTTTTCTTTTCTGTTAGTAAGTTCTTTGATTTTGTGAAATGTAAGACTGTAATCAGAATTATTTTCTAAAAAATCAACCTGTTTTTGTAATTTTAAAGGATCGGTCCAAAAATCATCTCCTTCACAGGATGCAATATATTCTCCCTCAGTTTTTGAATAGGCGTTGAGATAATTAGCATTTGCGCCCATATTGTTTTCGTTGAGAATATATTTTACCGATATATTCGGAGGGCATGTTTTTATGACTTCTGTAATAATTTTATCAGAAGAATCCGGTGATTTGTCATTAGCAATAATAAGTTCTACCAAAAAATCGGTTTTTTGTAGAAATATTCCGTTTATGGCCTCCTGAATATATTTTTCATGACCATAAGTAATCATAATAACGCTTACTTTTGGCTTCATAGCTCTAAGTTCATTAACCATATTAAGTCTCTGTCTTCTTTTATTTTAAAACCGAAGTTTTCATATAATGCAATTGCTGCTATATTGTCCTTTAAAACTTCCAAAGAATAATTTTTAAATTTCTTTTGTTCTAAATCTGCAATTGAAAATGACAATAATTTTTTCCCTAAACCTTTTCCTTGAAAATCAGGATGAATAGCAATCAGTGTTAAAAATGCATTTTCTTTGTCGGGATCGTTATTGTAATAGGAAATAAAACCCTGTAATTTGCCTTCTTCAATAAATGGAATTATTGTAGAATAGCTGGAAATTTTATTTACATATTCATCTGCGTTATCTATTCTGCTATTTACAGATTCAATTAATAAGATTATATTTTTAATTTCATCCTTTATCATAATAATTCATATTGGTTTAGCATGGAAGAAATTTCTTCGGTTGAATTAAACATTAAAATATCAATTATTGATAACCAAGGTACAAAATCATGATTAAATTGTTGATAATCAATTTTGGCTGTCTTTATGAAAAGTAAACTGATGTCATGGTTTTTAAAATAATCTTTAGTATACAATTCCTGCCCGCCAATCGGATTGATATAAGTTCCTGCATTTTCTTTTTTACAAATATCAATAAGTCTTTCTTCTCTGGATAGTTCTACATTATGATAGATTTCGGATGTTTTTTCAATTTTTGTAGTAATACCCAGGTAATTACATATTTCTACAAGACTCAGATAAATTAGCTCGCTTATTGTAGTGTGATGATCAAAAGTTTTTTTTAAAATTGGAATGATAATACCATAATTTGGGGCTTTTTTATAAGCCAGTTCAAGTGTTTTGAAAAATTTTTCTTTCCATTTAACAAAAAGAGTCTGATTAATTTCTATTTCATTAATTTTTTTAAATGAACTTGCATCTTTCAAAGGGATAGAAAATAAATGACTTTTTCCGTTAAGAAGAATATTATTTCGATTAATCCAACCTTGTTTTATATAATTTACATCATCGTAAATAACGAACTTATCAACAGCATTTATAAGTTGAAAATATCCTATATAAGGCATAAAATAGGGCTGCATTACAGCTATTTTCATACTAATCGTTGTTTTGAATTCTTAACATTAACCTTGCGATAAGCTCAACCTCTTCAAATGTAAGATCGTAATAAAACGGAAGACATAAAACTCTTTTGGCAATATCTTCAGTAATGGGAAGTTCCAGTTTTGGCAAATAGGGCAATGCGGAAGCTAAGCTTGGATAAAAATATCTTCTTGTAAAAATTTCCTGTTTATCCATCTCCTTTTTTAATTTCAGTAATAGTTCTTCACTTTCCAAAACAACAGGATAATAGGAATGATTATCATTAGCTTTTGAATGCCAGAGAGGTTTTACAGCATGTAAATTTTTAAGTTTTTCATCATAAAGTTCTGCGAGTGCTTTTCTTTTTTCGTGTATCTGAGAAATGTATTTTAGATTAACAAGCCCCATTGCGGCATGAAATTCTGAGTTTTTACCATTAAGACCCAATTCAGAGAATGAATCAAAGCCTGAAATCCCGAAGTTTCTGATGTAAGCCAGTTTTTTCAGTAATTCAGGGTCTTTTGTTATCAATAAACCTCCCTCAATACTATGGTAAAGTTTTGTAGCATGCAGGGAGCAGGTGGAGATATCTCCGTATTCGAAAACAGATCTGCCGTTTATTTCTACTCCGAAAGCATGCGCTGCATCATAGATTACTTTTAGATTATGTTTCTTTGCAATGGTGTCTATTGCTTCCACATCACATGGATTTCCATAAACATGGGTGGCAAGAATTGCGCTGGTTTTTTCCGTGATGGCATCCTCAATTTTTTTAGGATCTATACATAAGCTTTTGGCATCTATATCAACAAAAACAGGGGTACATCCTTCCCAAACAATTGAACTGGTGGTTGCAATAAAAGAAAACGGAGTAGTAATTACTTCACCTGAAATTCCCAATGCTTTTATTGCCATCTGGATGGCAACAGTTCCGTTGGTTACAAACAGCACATGATTGAGTTTTAAATGATCTTTAAGCTCCATTTCAAGCTGACTGGCTAGCGGACCCATATTGGTAAGCCAGTTTCTTTTCCAGATACCGTCTATATATTTTTCATATTCTTCCTGAGGTGGAAGAAAGGGTTGTGTTACGGGAATCATAAATAAATTTTAATGTAAAGTTATGATATTTTCGCTATCAAGCTCAAACGGGATCCATTGTTCTTTTTCTCCATCTACCGTAAACTCCAGAATGTTATTGATTCGAAGATAAGGGGATTCTGTAGCGGGTTCATATAATCCTACATCCATAATATATTTTCCTAAGGTGAAAAGAGGATTTTTTACAGTCGTTTTGTAAACAATTTTTGTGGATTGGTTTATATCTTCTTTATTTTCTTTAACTGTAATTCCTGCAATAGGTTTCTGTTCTTTATCCTTGAATTCAAGATATAAAACAGGTAATTCATCAACAGGTTTATTGATTTTGAATTCAAAAGTAAGGTTAAAGTCCTGATAACGGTGTATTTCGTTATTCAAAAGATCTGTTTTTGCAGAAATCAATTCAAAAGTGTTGTTATCATATACTTTATTCTGGCTGTTGTTCGAAAATTTATTGTAATAAAGTTGTATACCTTTTCCTATTTCTTTTCCCTGATATTCAACTTTACCATGATCCATTAGGATTATTTCGTTACAGATGCGGGAGACCATGGGCATACTATGAGAAACAAAGATTACTGCTGTATGAGGAAGTAGTTCGTCAATTTTGCTAAAGCATTTTAAAACAAATCCTAAATCTCCAACTGCTAAGACTTCATCAATAATCAGGATATCCGGTTCAAGATGAGCTGCAACAGCAAAGCCTAAACGCACCTTCATTCCTGAGGAATAGTTTTGCACCGGGGTGTCTATAAAATCATTTATTTCCGAAAAATCTATTATAGATTGTATTTTTTCTTCAACTTCTTTTTTCGTAAATCCTAAAATGGAGGCATTGCTATATATATTTTCTCGCCCCGTAAGTATCGGGTTAAAACCGGCGCCTAATTCTATCAGTGCTCCTATTTTTCCCTTCATGATAATCTGACCTTTATCCGGAGCATATAATCCGTTTAGAACCTTTAAAAGAGACGATTTCCCGGCACCGTTATGACCAATTAAGCCAATGCATTCTCCCCTTACTAGATCAAAGCTAACATCTTTTACAGCCCAAAATTCCTGAGGGCGTAATTCTTTATTTATTGATAAACCAAGTGTACTGCGGATAATATCTGAGGCTCCATACTTCAGTGAACTCCTCAGGTTTTTGCTGAATTTTTTAGATACATTCTGTACCGAAACTAATACTTCTCTATCTTTTTTCATTATCCTGCAATTTTTTCAATAACTATTGGCATTGATTTTCTAAAAATAACTAAGCCGATTAATAAAACAATACAACTGACAACCGTTAAAATGATTGTGAACATCAAAGACTGTGTTTCTACTCCTACCAAAGTGTTTCGAGAATCATTAATTAAATAAGTTAATGGGTTAAGATTAAATAAAAATTTAAAAATCCCTATTGTTGGTACAGCATATACAACAGGCGTAAAATACATTAAAAAAGGAATGCCTGTAGTTAGTATTTTGCTTATATCCGTGTAGATTAATCCTAGCGGGGTAATAATTAGGCCTATGGTAAAAGCGAAGATAGTTAAAGCTAAGATATAAAAAGGAAAAAGAAGCAAATTCCAAGAAGGAGAAATTTTATAAATTATCAAAATAGCTATAATAGGGACCATTTTTATAATTAAATTGAAAAGAGAGGTGTATAAACCTTTCATTAACAACGCTTCTTTTGGAAAATTGATTTTTGAAATAATTGCTCTTCCTGCATTTACCGAAATGATAGGACTTTGGATAGCTTCAGAGAAGATACTCCATATCGTGGTTCCTAAAATAACAAAAACAGGATAAGGTATTCCTTCGGGAGTTCTTACATTTACTACTCCGGAGCCATTTAAGAATAGCCAAATCAAGGAGTTGACAATTACAGGGGCTATGATCCAAAAGAAACCGAGCAAAGACTGTCTGTGTTGAGATTGTATATCCCTTTTGGTCATTTGATAGGCTAAGAAATTAGATGATTTAATATCCCGGTAAATTGATTTTAGCTCCTGGAAAAAATGTGTTTTTTTATCAGATGTGTATACTACGGTTTTCAAATTAGATTTTTTTTACAAATTTATAATCATTAAGTATCCTCGCATTTTCAGGTTTGTAAATTATTATTTATATAAAACCAGAAAACAACAACTAAAGTGAGGTATTGTTGCTATGGCTAAAGCTATTCATAAAATAATTATGATATTATATTTGGAAATCAGATGAATTGTAAAGTTTCATCTGTAGGGATTTTCGAAAGACTCTGAAAATAATTGCCAGGCCATAATTTACAGTTCTACCCAACTTCTGTTGTGGTTCATTCATTTGTGTAAGTTTTTGCAAATTTAAAATATTTAATTCTTATTTAGTATTTCCAATTAATGAATAATTATTCACATAAATCTGAAAGCATCAACTAATATATTGATATTTGTTATTATAAACAAAAAACTATTAGCCATAAAGCCAATAGTTCTTGAAATTTATAATAAGAATCTTATTTGTTGACGAATTGTTCAGGATATTCATTGTTCAGCATTTTGACTGAAAAATCTTGAGCCTTATTACAGTGTAATCTTTAAAATTCATTAACAGCCTTGATAATAGCCTGGATCTCTTCCTCTTCCAAAACAGAAGAAATCGGAAGACTCAGTACTTCATCATGCATTTTCTCTGTAATAGGGAATGAAAGATGGCTGTACTCTTTGTATGCTTCCTGCTTGTGAGGCGGAATAGGATAGTGGATAATAGTATTGATGCCTTTTTCTGTTAAATAGGCCTGGAGTTCATCTCTCTTTTCTGTTCTTATGACGAAAACATGCCATACATGCTCTTTTTCTTCAGCAGGATTTTCAGGAAGGATGATCTTTGGGTTGTTGATCTCAGAGATGAATCGTTTGGCGATTTCTCTTCGGGTATCGTTTTCGTGACCGATATATTTCAGCTTCACATCCAAAACAGCGGCCTGAATTTCATCCAGCCTGGAATTTAATCCTTTATAAATGTTAACATATTTCTGGTTTGAACCGTAGTTGGCTATAGCGCGGATGGCTTCGAATAGTTCTTTGTCATTCGTAGTTACGGCTCCCGCATCTCCTAAAGCCCCAAGGTTTTTTCCGGGATAAAAGCTGAAACCTGCAGCATCACCGAGGTTTCCTGATTTAATACCGTTCCATTCTGCGCCGATCGCCTGTGCATTGTCTTCTACGATCTTTAGGTTATACTTTGATGTGATATTTTTAAGCTCTTCAGAAAAAACAATTCTTCCCTGAAGGTGAACGATGAGTATAGCTTTTGTTTTCGGAGTTATTTTTTCTTCAATTTTTGAGATATCAATATTATAGGTATTGGTATCCGGTTCTACAAATACAGGGATGAGTCCGTTATCTGATAAAGCCAGGACTGAAGCGATATAAGTGTTAGCCGGAACAAGAACTTCATCACCGGGTTGCATGAAGCCCAACTCAATATAGGCACGGAAGATAAGGCGGAGAGCATCCAGTCCGTTGGCTACTCCTAAAGCATATTCTGATCCGATATATGAGGAAAGATTGGTCTCAAAGTTTTTTAGCTCATTTCCCAGCAAATACCAGCCACTGCGGAAAACACCTAGAAGCTTGTTCTCAATTTCTTCCTGATGCTGTAAATTGATCTTTTGAAGATCAAGAAATTTTATCATAATGCTATTTTTTTATGTCAATTGTATTTAAACAGAATGCTCTCCAGTAATACCTACTCCAAAACCGGGGGTGATATAAATGAAGCATCATTAGTCAGAACAAATCTTAGTTTAATTCCTTTATAATCAATTGCTATTGTGTGTTATTTATATTTATTACCGCCGTCATACAGATAAAGTGTAGGCTAATTATTTTTTCTGCGTTGTTTCCTTAAAACTTTCATAATCCCGGAAGTAATCTTCTTCTTCATATACTTCCGAAGCCAGACACAACAGGACTGCATTATGGGAAAACTGAATGTCACGCCATACCAATTTGGGAATATATAAACCTTTTGTAGGGTGATCTAAAATAAAAGTTTCTTTATGGCCTTCTTTATCCTCGGTATTAAAGGTAATTGTTCCTGAAACAGCGAATATGAGCTGCTGCAGCGCCTTATGGGCATGTCCTCCTCTCGTTACATTATGAGGTGTATAATACGTCCAGTAGACACGCTTTATCTCAAAAGGAACATTTTTCTGATTCTCTGCTATAGTAATATAGCCCAGATGTGATGAGCCTATTTTATCAAATGTAATGATTTGCGGTTTATTGTATTCCATTAATTTTATAGATAATTCTTTAAGCCCTCAAAGTTAATTATAAAATTACTATCGGAGTATAGCCTGTTGATATTAGATGATCATGTATAAAAATTTACATCAAATAAATATTCTGTATTAAGGAAATATGAGATGATGTTACATAAAAAACTATCGGCTGTAAAGCCAATAGTTATTGTAAAGTTCAGAATATGATAATGTTACTTTCTGACCAGCTTTTTAAGGTATTCACCATAGCCGCTTTTACCATATTTTTCAGCAGTTTCAAGCAGCTTTTCTTCGTTGATGAATTTATTCCTGAAGGCAATTTCTTCAATACAGCCTATCTTGAAACCCTGTCTTTTTTCAATAACGCTTACAAATTCAGAAGCATCATTCAGAGAGTCAAAAGTTCCGGTATCAAGCCATGCGGTACCTCTGTCGAGAACACCTACTTCAAGTTTTCCTTTGCTTAAATAAACATTATTGACATCTGTAATTTCAAGCTCTCCTCTTGCGGAAGGCTGAATGTTTTTTGCGATATCCACTACTTCATTATCGTAAAAATATAAGCCGGGAACTGCATAATTGGATTTAGGATTTAAAGGTTTTTCCTCAATGGATATAGCTTTAAGGTCATCGTCAAATTCTACAACACCATACCTTTCAGGATCTGAAACATGATAGGCGAAAACCACTCCGCCATCAGGATTGGTTTTGTTCTTGAGCAAAGTTCCCATTTCAGAACCATAGAAGATATTGTCTCCTAATACCAGTGCTACAGGATCATTGCCGATAAATTCATCACCTAAAATAAAGGCCTGTGCCAATCCGTCAGGACTCGGCTGCACGACATATTCAATGTTGCATCCGATCTGGGATCCGTCGCCTAAAAGTTTAATAAATCCTGCTTGGTCATGAGGAGTTGTAATGATCAGAATATCTTTAATCCCTGCCAGCAATAAAGTTGAAAGGGGATAATAAATCATTGGCTTGTCATAAACAGGCATCAGCTGCTTACTTACGGCGATTGTAAGAGGGTAAAGTCTGGTCCCGGAACCACCGGCTAATATAATTCCTTTCATTTTCTGTGTTTGTTAATTATATTGCTTTTCGTAATATTTCTGATAGTCCCCGCTGGTAACATTCTCAAGCCACTCTTTGTTCTCAAGATACCAGTCGATCGTTTTTGAAAGTCCTTCTTCGAAAGTTACAGACGGCTTCCAGCCTAAATCTTTATTAAGTTTTGTTGCATCAATAGCATAACGCTTATCATGTCCCGGTCTGTCTTTTACGAACGTGATTAATTTTTCAGAATACCCTTCCGGTTTTCCTAATTTGGAATCCATTTGCTTAATCAATTCTTTTACCAGATCAATATTCTGCCACTCGTTGAATCCTCCAATATTGTATGTCTCACCAGTTTTAGCTTCATTAAAGATCTGATGAATACCTTTTGCGTGATCTATTACAAATAGCCAGTCTCTTGTATATTTTCCGTCACCATAAATTGGCAATGGTCTTTCATTAATAATATTTGATATACACAGAGGGATTAGTTTTTCAGGGAAATGGTTCGGGCCGTAATTGTTTGAACAGTTGGATATGATGAATGGCATTCCGTAAGTGTTTCCATAAGCTCTTACCAGATGGTCAGAGGCTGCTTTTGAAGCCGAATACGGAGATTGAGGATCATAGGCAGTCGTTTCCAAAAAGAATCCTGTTTCGCCAAGACTTCCGTATACTTCGTCCGTAGAAACGTGATAAAATAAATTATTTCTTTTCTCATCAGGAAATCTGCCATGGGTGTGATCCGGATTTAGGGTCCAGAATTCCTTACATAAATTAAGAAGATTGGCAGTTCCGTTCACATTGGTATTAATGAATGCCATCGGGTCTGTAATACTTCTGTCTACATGACTTTCTGCAGCCAGATGCACGACAGCATCAGGACTGTATTTTTCGAATACTTTCCTTAATTCTTCGGGTTTTGTAATGTCTGCCTTTTCAAAAACATAATTAGGCTCATTTTCAATATCCTTCAGGTTTTCTAAATTTCCGGCATAAGTGAGGGCATCAAGATTAATGATTGTTGTGTCCGGATTATTTTTTACGAACTCTCTTACAACGTGAGATCCTATAAATCCGGCCCCTCCGGTAATAATTATATTTTTCATCTATTTATTTTCTATGGTCTTTCTTCCTATACTTTTATAATGAAATCCATTCTGTTCCGGGATTTCTAACGGATACATGTTTCTTCCGTCAAAAATAACTTTGTTTTTCATTTTTTTAGCCATCAGTTCAAAATTCGGATTTTTAAACTCAGGCCATTCTGTAGCAATGAATAAGGCATCTGCATCTTCAAGAGCGTCATACATTCCTTTCGCATAATGTATTTTATCACCAAGAAGTTTTTGCACGTTACTTTCTGCTACCGCATCATACGCAGCAATTTCTGCGCCTTTTTCTAATAAAAGAGCAATATTGTCCAAAGAAGATGCTTCACGGATATCATCTGTATTGGCTTTGAATGCCAGGCCCCACATGGCAATTTTTTTTCCACGGATATTTCCCCCGAAGTATTTTTCTATTTCTGAAACAAGAATTACTTTTTGTGAGGTATTTACTTTTTCAGTAGCCTCAAGAATCTGGAAATTGAAATCCTCCTGTATTCCGGACTTGATAAGAGCCTTTACATCTTTAGGGAAACAGCTTCCGCCATATCCGATACCCGGGAATAAAAACCGGTGCCCGATTCTGTCATCGCTTCCCATTCCAAGTCTTACTTTATCCACGTCAGCACCTACTTTCTCGCAGTAATTGGCAATTTCATTCATGAAAGTGATTTTTACGGCAAGGAATGAGTTGGCGGCATATTTTGTAAGCTCCGATGATTTCTCATCCATAAAGATGATCGGAATTCCGGTATTGGTAAATGGCTGGTAAATCTGAGCCATGATATTTTTTGCTTTTTCAGAGCTGGCACCCACGACAACCCTTGAAGGATTCATAGAATCTTCCACGGCAAACCCTTCTCTTAAGAATTCCGGATTGGAAACTACATCAAAAGGAATATCTGTTTTGGAAGCAATTACTTCTCTTACTTTGTCTGCGGTTCCTACGGGAACGGTGCTTTTGTTAACGATGACCTTGTATTCCGTCATCATTTCTCCGATATTATTGGCCACCTGGATTACATATGAAAGATCTGCAGAGCCGTCTTCTCCCGGTGGTGTTGGCAGTGCCAGGTATATAACTTCACTTTTGTCTAAAGCTTCCTTAAGATTGGTAGTGAAAAATAATCTTTCGGATTGAATGTTTCTCAGAAACATCTCTTCAAGGTTCGGCTCATAGATGGGAACAATGCCGTTTTTCATACCTTCTACTTTCTTTTCATCAATATCAACACAGTATACTGAATTGCCAAGTTCTGCCAGGGTAGTACCTGTAACCAGCCCTACATAACCTGTTCCTACAATTGTTATATTCAAAATGTATGTTTTTAAATTTCAGGACAAAAATAATAAAAATACTTTCACCCGCCTGTTTAATTTACCTTAATCCATATTTTAAGGTATTTACTTGATAATTAAGTAGATTTTGCTTTTTTAGAAAAAATGCGTATATTTGCAGTGGATTTACAGGAAAAATGGGAAGGCTTCGGAAGAAAGCCTTTTTTCGTACTGGTAAATCAAGATAATTAATGTATGGAGTTTAGAAAAAGAATTGAAGAATTATTAAATGAATTCCTTGAGACCAGAAAGGATTTATTTCTTGTTGATCTGAAATTTTCTGCAGGAGATGATATTACTGTGATCCTGGATGGTGATAATGGGGTGACTCTTCAGGACTGCCTTGATGCAAGCCGTGCTATAGAGTTTAATATGGACCGTGAAGAGCATGATTTTAGCCTTCAGGTAATGTCTGCAGGATTAAGTGAGCCGCTTTCCGCCCCCAGACAGTTCAGAAAGAATTTAGGAAGAGAAATAGAAGTATTGCTGAATGATGCTTCCAAAATTGAAGGTGAGCTGGCAAAAGTGGAGGATGAAAAGATTACACTTATTTTACGCTACCGAAAGCCGAAAGAGATCGGAAAAGGGAAAGTGGATGTGGAGGAGGAAAAAGAAATTCCTTACTCTGAGATAAAAAAAGCGTTAGTAATAATTAAATTTTAAAAGAAAAAAAAATAGATGGATAATATAGCGTTGATTGAATCCTTTGGTGATTTTAAAGACGAAAAAGGGATCAGTAAGATTGATCTTATGGCAATTATTGAAGATTCACTGAAGACCCTTTTGAGAAAGAGATTTGATTCAGATGATCATTTCGATGTAATTGTTAACCCTGATAAAGGAGATTTTCAGATATTTTTAAATAAAACGATTGTAGAGGACGAAATGTCTGAAGATGATGATCTGGAAATTGAGCTTTCTGAAGCGAAGAAGATTGACCCTACTTTTGAAGTGGGTGAAGATTTTACGATGGAAATTCCTGTTGCTCAGCTGGGAAGAAGAAATATCCTTACCTTAAAGCAGATCCTGGCTACAAAACTTCAGGAACATAATAATGCAATGCTTTATGAGCAGTTCAGAGATAAAATTGGGGAAATTGTTATTGGAGAGATTCACCATATCCGTCACAAACATGTGATCTTATTGGATGATGAGGAGAACGAGTTCATTTTGCCAAAAGAAAACCAGATCCCGTCCGACTTCTTTAAAAAAGGCGAGAATATCAGAGCCATTGTTGAGACGGTAGATTTTAAAGGTTCAAAGCCACAGATTATTATTTCCAGAACTGCACCTAAATTTCTAGAGAAATTATTAGAGCTGGAAATTCCTGAAATCCAGGACGGAACTATTATGCTTAAGAAAGTAGTAAGAATTCCTGGTGAGAAGGCGAAGATTGCAGTAGATGCTTATGATGACAGAATAGATCCTGTAGGTGCTTGTGTGGGAGTGAAAGGATCCAGAATTCATGGAGTTGTAAGAGAGTTGAGAAATGAAAACATCGATGTGATTCAGTGGTCTAAAAACCCTGAAATCATGGTAAAGAGAGCTTTAGGAAATGTTACCATTAACAAAATTGATATCAATGAAGATGCAAACTACGCGTTAGTTTATACTCCGGTTGAAGAAATTTCCAAAGTAATCGGAAAACAAGGGCAGAATATCAGGCTGGCTTCTTGGTTATCCGGATATGAAATAGATGTTTATAGAGAATCCAGCGAGGATGACGATGTTGATTTGAGAGAATTTAATGACGATATTGAGCAGTGGATTTTGGATGAATTTAAGAAAGTAGGTCTTACTACTGCGAAATCAGTATTGGATAAGGATACCGAAAGTCTTCTGAATATGGTAGATCTTGAAGAAGAAACTATCGAAGATGTAAAACGTATTCTGAGAGAAGAATTTGAAGATTAAGATTTTAATGAATTTTAATAAACAGTAAAAAAGAAATACTTTAATTTTAAGAATTAAAAAAATAGTAAATAATATAGATGCCAAAAATAAGATTAAATAAAGCGGTTAAGGAATTCAACATCTCGATGTCCAGATTAGTAGAGTTTTTACAGTCAAAGGATTTCGAAGTTGAAAACAATCCTAACGCTCAATTAGAAGAAGCGGCATATTCTGCATTGGAGGCTGAGTTTGCCAAAGACGGCGAACAGAGAAAGGCTTCCCATGAGGTGGTGATCACTAAAGTTCCGGAAGAAAAGCTGGAAATTGAAGAAAAGAAAACCCCTGAAGTAATAAGAGCTAAAGCAAATAAACCGGAAACTAAAATTTTAGGTAAAATAGATCTGGAATCTAAGGCTCCTGAGGTTGAAGAAGTGCCTGCAGCACCAGCAGCTGTAGTGGCACCGGTTGAAGAGAAGAAAGAAGAAGTTGTGGCTGAACCGGAAGTTAAAGCAGCTCCTGAAAAACAGGAATTCAAAGTTCTGGATAAAATCGATCTGTCCCAAATAGAATCCAGAAATAGACCTGTGAAAAAAGACAAACCCAAAATGGAGGAGAAAAAAGAAGAGGAAAAACCGGCAGAACCTGTGAAAGAAACTCCAAAGCAGCCTGAGCCTGCTGAAAGCAAAGCAGAGCCTCAAAAACCAGCTGAGCCTGAATCTCAGGAACCTCAGAAAATAGAAACTGTTTATCAGAAGCTTGACGGTCCTAAGATCGTTGGTGAAAAGATTGACTTAACGCAGTTTGCACCAAAACCTGGTTCTGGCGCTAAAAAGAAAAGAAAGAGAATTGAAAAACCCGGAGGACCAAATCAACAAGGTCAGGGGAATAACCAAAACTCAGGAAATAATAACAATAACCAGGGAGGGCAGGGTAACCGTCCCCAAGGTCAAGGGGGTCCGGGAGGAAACCGTCCGCAAGGACAGGGAGGTCCGGGAGGAAACCGTCCACCAGGACAAGGAGGTCCGGGAGGAAACCGTTTTGGAAATAACCAGGGAAGCCGTCCACCAGGTCAGGGAGGCGGATTCAAAAAAGGCCCGGGCGGAAACAACAACAGACCAGGGCAGAGAACTATGCCTGTTGAGCTTACCGACGAGCAGGTTAAAAACCAAATTAAGGAAACCCTTGAAAAATTAACCAATAAAGGAGGTAAATCCAAATCTGCTAAACACAGAAAAGATAAAAGAACTTACCGTAGAGAACAGGATGAACGTCAGCAGGAAATTGATGCTCAGGACAGATCATTAAAAGTGACCGAATTCATCACAGTAGGTGAATTGGCAAGTTTAATGAATGTTTCTCCAACAGAAGTTATTTCTGCTTGTTTCTCTTTGGGTGTAATGGTAACAATGAACCAAAGACTGGAAGCTGATACTTTATTATTAGTTGCAGATGAGTTTGGTTATAAAATAGAATTCTCAGATGCTGATCTTGAAGAGGTGGAATCTGAAGAGGATATGGATACTGAGGAGGATCTTTCTCCAAGAGCACCAATCGTAACGGTAATGGGTCACGTTGACCACGGTAAAACATCTTTACTTGACTACATCAGAAAAACCAACGTTATTGCTGGTGAATCGGGAGGTATTACCCAGCACATTGGAGCATACAACGTAAAATTAGAAAACGGACAAAGAATTACATTCTTAGATACACCGGGTCACGAAGCATTTACAGCGATGAGAGCCAGAGGTGCTCAGATCACCGATATTGCAATTATTGTAATTGCAGCCGATGATGACGTAATGCCTCAAACGAGAGAAGCAATTTCTCACGCACAGGCTGCAGGAGTGCCAATGATCATTGCTTTAAACAAAGTGGACAGACCAAATGCTAATCCTGATAATATCCGTCAGCAACTTTCCGGGATGAATATCCTGGTAGAAGAGTGGGGTGGAAATGTTCAGGCGCAGGAAATTTCCGCGAAATTTGGTAACAATATGGATGTTCTTTTGGAAAAAGTATTGCTTCAGGCAGAAATGCTTGATCTGAAGGCTAATCCTGACAGAGCAGCTCAGGGAGTTGTTATTGAAGCATCACTGGACAAAGGAAGAGGATATGTTGCCACTATGCTGGTACAGACCGGGACTTTGAGAGTTGGAGATTATGTAGTGGCAGGTAAAAACCACGGTAAGGTAAAAGCTATGCTTGATGAAAGAGGCAGAAACCTTAAAGAGGCCGGTCCTTCAATCCCTGTTACGATCTTAGGCCTTGACGGAGCACCGACAGCAGGTGATAAATTTAAGGTATATGCAGATGAAAGCGAAGCTAAAACAATCGCCAATAAGAGAGAGCAGTTACAGAGAGAACTTTCAATAAGAACCAAGAAGCATACTACACTTGAGGAACTTGGAAGAAGAATTGCTTTAGGTGAATTCAAAGAATTGAATATTATCCTTAAAGGTGACGTGGATGGTTCCGTAGAAGCATTATCTGATCAGTTACAGAGATTGTCTACAGCAGAGATCAACGTTAATATTCTACACAAGGGTGTTGGGCAAATCACTGAGTCTGATGTTAACCTAGCAACTGCTTCTGATGCAATTATTATCGGATTTAATGTTAGAGCCGGTGCTAATGCTAAAGAATTGGCTGACAAAGAAGAAATCGAGATCAGAACATACTCCGTAATTTATGCCGCCATCGATGAGGTTAAAGAAGCGATGGAAGGTATGCTTTCCCCTGAAATTAAAGAGCAGGTAATCGGTAATGTTGAGATCAGAGAAGTATTCAAAATCTCTAAAGTAGGTACTATTGCAGGATGTATGGTTCTTTCAGGTAAAGTAACCAGACAGTCTAAAGTAAGGGTATTGAGAGATGGTATCGTTAAATTCGACGGAGAGCTGGAAAGCTTAAAACGTTTTAAAGATGATGTAAGAGAAGTAACCAAAGGTTACGAGTGTGGATTGAACCTAAAAGGTTATAACGATATTGAGGTCGGAGATATTCTTGAAGTTTACGAACAGGTAGCTGTTAAGAAAAAACTGAAATAATAATTTTTAATTATAATTGAAAAGCCACTTTGTAAAAAGTGGCTTTTTTGTTTATCTAGTTGATATGCTTATAATGTTGACGAGAATACTCTTGTACTTATCGCTTAGATGGTTAGTTTCGTCAAAATTTGATAGAGAGAGCTATGATAATGGTTTAAAGATAATAAGAGAAGCGTGAGGTGGCTAGTGTAGCAGTTTGAATGAAAAAGATATGATAATATCTAATCGAGGTCTTTTAAAGCAGATAGTTTAAAGGGTGGAAATAATATTCTTTTCACTATAAATATAAAATCATTTTTAGAAAATGGTTTTGTCAGTCCAATTGATTCCTTATAATATTTTTAATACTTTCTGTTGTAAATATTGTAATTCTTTTTAGGAAACGTTATGTTAAAATTCTGAATTGCAGATATTTTACCTGATGTATTGATTATTTAAGAAATATTAAGATTTATTGGCTACGAAATAGATGTAAAAATAGATTTTTCAAATACTGTTTTTCTCTTAAATTAGCTTTAATATTAAGGGTTTTGTAATGGGTGGTTTTATCACATATTGGAGATAAACAATAGGAGTAAAGATATTATTATTTTGTAAATAGGTGATATTCATTTTTTTATATAAATTAATAAATTTCCAATTGTTTAAATTTAGAATTAGTCTAAATTGTTATTTTGTTATTTAAATTAATTTAAATATATTCGTATAATTTAACTTTTATATTGTTTTTTTAGTGGTTATTTACCTTTTTTTTGTATTAATAATTATTCATAACGTGGAGATAATTTTAAATATGTTAAAATATATATTAGTTTTATTATTGAATATTTGTAAGTATTAAAATTTATTAACATATTTGCCAATTAAATATTAAAATTTGTTAATATGAATGTTAAACTACGTGTATTGAGTGCTGGCGCATTATTTTTCTTTGGAGGAATGGTACTTGCGCAGCAGACAACAACTAAGAAAAAGGATACAGTAAAAAAAGAAACAACAATTGATGAAGTGGTTTTGTTAGGTTATTCAAAAAGTATTACGAAGCCAAAATCAACTGTTGCTTCTAATACTGTAGGGGAAGTGTTCCTTGAGAATAGACCTAACGTTAATATGTTGACTTCTTTGCAGGGTTCTGCTCCTGGGGTGGTTATGAATGGAGGTTCCGGAAGTCCAGGTTCAGCTAAGTTTAGTTTGCTTATTCGTGGAACAAGTTCCATCAATGGTAATACTGATGCTTTAGTCGTTATAGATGATATTCCATCAAATGCTTCCGAATACAGAAATTTGAATCCTAGTGATATCGAATCTATCACAATTCTGAAGGATGCTGCAGCAACTGCTGTATATGGTAACCGTGGTGCTAATGGTGTTGTAGTTATCAGAACTAAAAGAGGAAAATATAACAGTGGGTTTAAAGTTTCCTATACCGGAATGACAGGTATGTCTTTAAGACCATTGGATAAGTACAATCTAGCCAATACAGAGGAATATATGGGAATTATGAGATTGTATGGTTTGACGCCAACCAATTCAAATTATATTGCTGCGCAGAAGGCTAAGGATGCCGGCATCAGTACAGATTGGTCAAAATACTTCTTTAAACCAGAGATTTTTCAGTCTCACGATGTGGCGCTTTCAACTGGTGGTGAAAATGTGTCTTCTTATAACTCTTTTGGTTATATGGAGCAGGGTGGAGCTGTGCCTACTACAGACTTTAAGAGATTTACAGTAAGATCAAATATTCAGGCTAAGTCTAAAGACAATAAACTGAATGTCAATTCGCAGATAGCTCTTGCTTTTTCAAGAAGAAATGAATTATTTGAAGAAACGAATACGGGGCTTAGAAACAACTCTGTACAAAATCCGCTTTTGGGAGTTCTTCAGGGATTACCTTATTTAAGTCCAACTAAATACGCAAACGGACAGGCTTTGTTTAATGATATTGGAACTAACTTTAATAATGGAAATAATATTTATGTATTGCAAAACCTTTTAACAAGAGGTAATCTTCCAAACTATGTAGATCAGGTATCTATTGGGGCAAATTTGGGTGCTTCCTACAGTATTACGAAGAACTTTACAGTGAATAATAAACTAGGTATTGATTACAGACAAAGTGATAGAATTTCTGGTAGAGCCCCTTGGGCGTATTTAGCTTTAGCTACTCAAGGAGCAGCTAAATATACTGGTTTTGAAGATCAGTCTACAACAAGAGATTTAACTATTAATAATGTAATCTCAGCTTTATACAGTGGGAAATCCGGTGAGCATTCAGTGGATGCTTCCGTGAACATGGAATATAATAAGGTAAATTATAGATCTACAACCAGAAGACAAAACGGCTTAGACCCAAGAACATATGTGCCAGGTTCAGGAACTGGATATGTGCCATTTGATAATTCTGCAACTTCCCCTTATATTCCTTCAGTGAGTGCTTCTAGAATTACTGCTGGAACTGTAGCTGTTTTCGGAACAGTAAATTATGATTATGCAAGTAGATTTGGTTTTAGTGGTACCTTAAGAAGAGATGCATCCTATCGATTCGTTGGAGAAAACAGATGGGCAACATATTGGTCTGTAGCGGGTAGATGGAATATTGATAAAGAAAGTTTCATGGAAGGTTCTGTATTTAATAACCTTAAGTTGAGAGCTTCTTACGGAACGAATGGTAATCAGAATATTGTAGCTGCAAATCCAGGTGCAAACCCCCTATTGACGGCGAGTCAGGTTATTAGAGACTTGTATACCTCTCCTACAGGATATGGTAACGCGCTTGGATTAAGTTTTGCATACGGAAACCCATTGGTGCAGTGGGAAGATGTAGCTCAGGCAAATGTTGGATTGGATTTCACTTTGCTTAACAATAAATTAGAGGGTACTTTTGATGTCTATACAAAGAAAACAACTAACCTGTTTAGTACAATTCCAATTTCAGGTGTTGCTGGTGCTTATACAGTAAGTGGTAACAACGGTACAATGACTAATAAGGGTATTGAGCTTGGGTTGCGTTATAACGTTGTAAAAACAAATGATGTTAACTTCAGTGTATTTGCTAATGGTTCTTATAACAATAATAAAATCAACGACTATACTATTTTTGGAGATCCAGAACCAGGGACAACAGTTAATATGGCTGGACACACATTAAGTGAATGGTATGTTTATAAATATGCTGGTGTAAACAAGAGTAATGGTAACTTATTATTCTTTACTAAAGATGGTGGGGTTACAGAAGCTCCACAAGTTGAAGATGCACAATTCCTAGATGTGAGTCCTATTCCTAAATATGCAGGAAGCTTTGGCTTTGAAAGTGGATATAAAGGTTTCTTCTTTGATACTTTATTTACTTTCCAGAAAGGTGTAAAAAAATTCGATAATGCACTTTATTGGTTAGCTAATCCTGAGGGGTTAGGATCTAGTGCTGTTGGATCTTCGAACATGTCAACCGATTTGTTGGGAGCTTGGACTCCTGAAAATTCGAATTCTGATACACCAAGCTTAAGAGCTACAAACTGGGGGTATACAGCTGATTCTGATTATTTCATAAAAGATGCATCTTTCTTAAAATTGAGATCTGTTACTCTAGGGTATCAGCTTAGAAAAGAGCAGTTGCGAAACCTTCCGATTACAGGACTTAGAATTTATGTACAAGGAGAAAATATTTATACATGGACAAAATGGAGAGGTTTTGATCCGGAGCCACTTACAGGATCTAACTTAAGTGTATATCCTAATCCAAGAATGTACACAATAGGAGTAAAAGTTGATTTTTAAAAAATTATTAAAATGAAAAAAGTATTTTATATATTATCGTTTTTTCTGGTGCTGATGTCATGTAATGATGCACTGGAAATTGTTCAGGATGGAGAGATTAATGATGCTGATGTTGCATTTCGTTCAGTAGAAGATATGCAGAAATTTCTTAATGGGAGTGTTTATCCGGCTGTAAATCCAGTAAATGAAATTTTTTTTACTTCGCTTTTTACAGATGAAGTTGGATTTGGCCCAAGTAGTGTAAGTACTTCTGATATTTTAACACATAGATTTGTTTTGAACTCTACAACAAGCCAGGTTTCTGGTATTTGGGTGAGTAATTATAACACGATCAATAAAGTGAATATTCTTTTACAAGGGAGTACATTAATTAATTATAATGCTCTTTCTACTAATGATAAAGCCTTGTATACTAATATTTTAGTTCATGCAAGAACATTGAGAGCATTAGCTTACATCACTTTAGAGTCATATTTTTCTCCAAATATGAAAGATGTAAACGCTCTGGGAGTAATGCTTAGTACTACACCCGCAGACATCTTTACGACTAAATTGCCAAGAGTTAAAAACTCTGATATTTATGCTTTGATTGATTCGGATTTGCAGTATGCGCTTACCAATTATAATACAAGTAGTGTTGCTGCTGGAACTGGTGTTCCTGCTCAGAATTATCTTGATAAAAAAGCTACCATTAATGCTATTGCTGCTAGATATTATAATTACAGAGGTGACGATGTTAATGCAAAACTTAATGCTACGGAAGCTATTAATACCAGTGGGCTAGTTTTAACAGTTGGGACAGGTACAGCATATTCTAGTATGTGGGCAGATGCAACAACAAATGGAAGAGGTGAAATTTTATGGTCTTTATACAGACCTAATAGTTCTACGGGCAGCTGGTCTAATATTGCAAATTTATGGACTACAAATTCTACGGATATCAATGGTTCTGTGAATTTTGATATGAGTAGAAAGCTATTTTCTGTTATTAATGGACAGATAGCAGGAGGAGATGTGAGACGTGATGTATTTGTAGACCCATCAAGCACATTTGATGGATTCTATCCAACTGGTGCAAATGCAAGAGAAGATGATGTAATTGTTATTAACAAATATCCAGGGAAACCTGCTCCTTTGGCAAGTGCTACTATGCAGTTGAGAAATGATATTAAAATGTTTAGATTATCTGAAATGCACTTTATTTTAGCTGAAGTTGCTGTGCATCAGGGAGACCTGCCTACGGCAGCAAGTAATATTAGTAAAGTAAGAAAAGCAAGATCTAAAAATGGAACAGTTGCTGCCATTACTTACACAACTGCTCAACAGGCATATGCAGATATTCTTTTGGAGAGAAGAAGAGAATTATGTTTCGAAGGGCATCGTTATGTGGATTTAAAAAGAATGGGTGTAGCTGCCGGTGTTGGTGTTGATAGAGATGTGTATGATGATGACAATAAGAGTATGCCGCTTACATTACCTGCGAGTGACTATAGATTTACATTACCTATTCCATTGGATGAGATTAATGCAAACCCTAATATTCAACAAAATACAGGTTATTAATTATTAATAATAATATAAAGAATCTATGAAAAAAATTGCATTTTTAATATTGGCATTCGTTGTTTTCTTCCTAAATAGTTGTAAAGATGAGACTCAGGTTTATGATGGTCAACCGTTTTTACATTTCAATAAAGGAGTAAGAGGAGAAGCAATCGTGAAAATGGGGTCTGGCCCTACTACAGTAGGCATTGATTTCGGGACAATTCATGCACTCTCAGGTGCAGCACAGGTAAAGTTGTTGGTGGACACAAGTGTTTCAACGGCTGTAGAAGGTACTGATTTTCAAATTGTAAATCAAAATCTGACAGTTGAGGGAGGTAAAATTGACGGACAATTTCAGGTAAAGCTGCTTGAAGCTGGAGCTACTGTGGATCCTAAAGTAATTGTGTTTAAATTACAGTCTGCATCAGTCGCTAATGCAACATTTGATCAAACTTATACTTTAACTTATACTAAATCTTGTCCTACTTCTTCATTCGTTGGAAATGGACAGTTTAAAAACAATGTATCAAGTTGGGTGGAGAATCCTAATGCGGTTTATACTATTCAGGATTTAGGAGTTACAAATGGTACAGGCACATTCAAGGTTATTGGTTTTATGGATGATGGTAGTGATCTTACTTTAAAATATAATCCAGACACTTATGCTATAACAACACCTGAACAAAGTTTAGGTTCTAGTGCAAATGGAGGTGTAAATTATGTTAAGGATGCAACTGATGGAACTAAATCATCATTTAATGCGTGCACGAGAATATTAAAACTTCGTGTTAATTATTTTGTTAAAAATCCTGCTACGGGTGGATCACTTGGAAGCTATGGAAATTATGATGAAGTATTTACAGGTCAATAATACAACGATAATATTAACCCCTGCTTATTTTAGCAAGGGTTAATATTTTTTATTGCACATTTAGAAGTTAAATTCATTTAAGGCTGATATATTATATTTTGTGGCAATAAATTACAGGATGATTTTATTTCTTTTTCATGGCAATAAGGTTAAATATATAAATTTTATAATGTTTTTTGTAGAAATATTTATAAGTGAGTTTTTGAAAAGATAAGGTCAATATAATACTTTATTTTTTTATAATTATTTGATATTGAGTGTTTTAATGTATTTTTTTACTATTTCTTAATTTTAAAATGATGTTAAAAATATAAATTACATTTCCAAAAATATAATTTATATTGCTTCTAAATAATTTTTTTTGTAATGGTAATAATTTGTTAAAAAAAATAACAGGCGTGGAAAAAATATAATTTTTACAAATAAAGCGGAATATTATTGCTTAATCTTCATTATTCAATAAAATAATTAAAGGGCTCATACTAAATGAAGCTATAGGTTATCTCATAGGAATACTTGTGAGTTTTAATATTTATTAACATATTTGCGAATTAAATATATTAAAATTTGTTAATATGAATGTTAAACTACGTGTATTAAGTGCTGGAGCTCTGTTTTTCTTAGGACAGGTGGCTTTTGCACAAACGACGAAAAAGGACACAGCATCTACTACTCAGATTGATGAGGTAGTAATGGTTGGATTCGGACAGAAAAAAGCTGTTTCAGAAATTACAGGTTCTACATCTACAATGAAAGCAAAAGCTATTGAAGATATTCCTGTTGCGTCGGTTGATAAAATGTTACAGGGTAGAGTAACTGGTGTTCAGACCGGTTCATCTTCAGGACAGCCTGGAGGTTTTGCTTCTGTAAGAGTAAGAGGGGTAGCTTCCATTAATGGAGGTGTTTCTCCTATTTACATTGTTGATGGTGTAAGAGTTTCTTCGGGTGACCTTTCAGGAAATAGTGTTACTGCGAATATCCTTGCAAACATGAACCCTGATGACATTGAAAGTGTAACTGTTCTTAAAGATGCGGTTTCTACTGCAGTGTATGGAGCGGATGCCGGTGCCGGTGTTATCATTATTACAACTAAATCAGGTAAAAAAGGAAAACCTAGATTTAGTGTTAGCTTTAATCATGGTGTAAGTGACAGAGCTGTTGAAGGACATAGAGGATTGAATGCATCAGAATATCAGAATCTTGTTGCAAACCAGTTATTAAACAGACTACCTTCTCTTGGAACTGTTGAGGCTGCAACAAATTATCTGAGAAATGGGAATGCAGGTTCCGGAGTGGCCGCGATTTACAGATTAGGAGGAGATACAGACTGGAGAAAAGAATTATCCCATAATGGAGGCGCTTATGTACAGGGTGCCGACATTAGTATGTCCGGAGGAAATGAACAAATTTCTTACTACAATTCCATTAACTATTTCGACCAAAACAGTATTGTAAAGAATTCTTATTTTAACAGATTGACTTTTACCAATAAAATAGATGTAAAAGCGACAGATAAATTCAGATTCGGGACCAACTTACAGTTTTCTTACAGTAAAATCAGTACACTTGCAAACGGGGGAGGATTTGCGAACCCTATTCTAAGTGAATATTTCTTAAGACCTACCGATCCGGTACGTAATGCAGATGGAACATATTATTGGGGAGGAAACGGAAGAATGTCCAATGGGTTATTCAATACTGCAGCTTTACTTGATTTAAATTCGCAGGTAGGAAAAACAGCGAGAATCTTTGGTAATATGTATGCTGAATACGATATTCTTAAAAACTTAAAATACAGATTCGTTTTTGCTCCTGAATACATTACACTTGAAGAGGATGAATACAGAAGTCCGGTACATGGTGATGGTACGAACTATAATGGATTAAATATTGCAGGATCAAGAAGATATTTTAACTTTAACGTTCAGAATATCTTAAGTTATAACTTTAGATTAGCAGACAAACATAATTTTGATTTCTCAGCAATTCAGGAAGCATATAAATCTGATTTCAGAGACCTTACTGCATCAGCATCATCCGTAGGATCTTTAAGCCTTAGAACAATTACCAACTTTGTGAAAATGCAGTCAATTGCAGGAACAAGAGTTGAAACAAGCAGATATGGTTATGCATTAACAGGTCACTATGACTTCGATAAGTTAGTTTTATTAGATCTATCATACAGAAGAGACGTATTGTCACGTTTTACACCTGGACAGAAAGGAGGAGACTTTTGGTCAGCCGGTTTGGGAGTTGACCTTGCAAGACTTGACTTTATGAAGAATATAGATGCAATCTCTACCTTGAAATTCAGAGCTTCTTATGGTAAAGTAGGTAACCAGGTTACTGCTATCCCTTACGCATTATATGCTTACTCAACAAATTACAACGATCTGGCTGCAGCTTCTTATTCTGGAATATACAATCCTAACCTGAAATGGGAAACTATTAAGCCTTTCAACGTAGGATTTGATTTCGGATTCTTCAAAAACAGATTGACTGTTTCTGCAGATTATTATAACAAGAAGACAGAAGATTTGATTTATAACATTCCGTTATCATCAGCTCAAGGTCTTGCAAGCTATGTTGACAATATCGGGACACTTGTTAACAGAGGTTTCGAATTTGCTGTAAATGCAGATATTTTCAAAGGAGACAGAGACCAATTTAATTTAACCATCGGAGCAAATTTAAGTACTTTACATAACGAAATTACTTCATTATATGGAGGAGATGTGAACACAGCATTACAGACAGTAAGAGTAGGAGAAGGTGCAAGAACATGGTACTTGAGAAAGTGGGCTGGAGTAGATCCTTCAAATGGAGATCCGCTTTGGTATATCAATGGTGTTGACGGAGAAACTACCAATAATTATAATACAGCTAAACAGGCTGTTCAAGGAAGTTTCTTAAGTAAAATATTTGGTGGTGGTAACATCAATATGTCTTACAAAGGAATCGGACTTGATGCACAGTTAACTTATGGTTTCGGAGGTAAAATCTATGATAACTGGGCCAACTATACAATGAGTGATGGACAGTATACAGCCAACTATTCTGGATATGCAGATCAGCTGGATTACTGGACACCAACTAATACTGGTGCTGCTAATCCAAAACCTATTTTTGGTCTTGGAAACAAGCGTGCTAATCAGGCTTCTACCAGATTCTTATATGACAGTGATTACTTGAGATTAAGTAATGCAAGACTTTCATATACATTTACAAAAGATTTCCTAAACGGTTCAGGGCTTAACTCAGTACAAATCTTTGTTATGGGTACTAATATGTGGACACATACATTCGATAAGAGACTTAAACTGGATCCGGAAATTAACTTAGACGGAACGTCTGACCTGAATTTACCAATTATGAGAACATACAGCATCGGTGTTAATATTGGTTTTTAATAAATAAATAAAAAGATATTATGAAAATAAATATTCTAAAAGCTGCTGTCGTTGCAGTCGGAGTATCAATAGCTGCAGTTTCTTGTAGCGATGATTTCGTAGAAACAAAATTTTATCAAGATGTAGAACAGGCGCCTTTAACAAGTTTAACTGAAGTAGAGTCTTTCGCAAGAGGGATGTATACTTCAATGAGAGCTCCTAGTTATTACGGAAGAGATTATGGATTATTTGCAGAAGTAAGATCAGATGAAATGTATAGTAATGGTGCTGCGGGATATTACAATACAGTAAATAACTATACCATGACATCAGCTGATGCTTACGCAAGAGATACATACAGACAGATCTATACAGCTGTTGCTAAAGCTAACATTCTGATTGGTACGGATCCTAATGGTATTAAAGGAACAGTAGACGAAAAAGAAGCAGTAAAGTACCATATTGGTCAGGCATATGCTATGAGAGCATTTTTCTTTTTTGACCTACTAAAACTTTATGGTCAGAAATATACAGGGGGAACTCTGGGTATTGTAACTCCTTTAAAGTATGACCCTAAGGCTATGCAGGCAAGAGGAACAATTGCTCAAAATGAAGCTCAGATTGAATCAGATTTTAATGCAGGACTTGCTATGATGGAGGCTAACAGTAGTAGTTTTGGTGAAGGTTCGTCCGGATCTGTAGATGTAACTATTAATGCTGTTAAAGCTTTAATGAGCAGATATTATCTTTACAAAGGAGATTATGCTAAAGTAAGAACGCTTGTTAATGATATTGTAGCTTCTAACGAATTTAATGTTATTCCAACATCTTCATATGTTAGCTCTTGGAAGTTTCCACAACAAAATAACAGCATTTTTGAGCTTGCTGTAGGAGTTGCAGGATCAAACAGTACCGATTCATGGGGATACATGTTTAATTATAACGGATATTCTAATACTGTAGTGAGTGAAGATTTATTTGCTGAGTATGATGCAAATGATATTAGAAGACATCCTTCAATGATCCAGTTTGATGAAGAGTATTATCTTAACGGAAAATATCCAAACCTGGAGGGAACTGATAATATCAAGATCGTAAGATATGAAGAGGTTATTCTGAATGGTGTTGAAGCTGAACTTAATGGAGGTAGTGCTGCTAAAGCCCTTCAATATTATAATATGATTCTTGTAAACAGAGGTCTTCCTGCTGCAGGAACTGTTACTATGGCTGACCTGAAGCTTGAAAGAGCTAAAGAATTGGTTGGAGAAGGATTGAGACTGTGGGATTTATTGAGATGGGGAGATCCTGTACCAAGACCTTCAGGTGCTAGTACAAACCCTCTTCTGACAGCTTTTCCTATTCCTAGAGTAGAAACAGATGTTGCCGGAACCCTTGTAAAATCTAACCCTGGTTACGATAACTAAGAAAAACTTAACAAAAAAAGCCTGTGTATGCAGGCTTTTTTTTATATTGAATGTTTAAAATTAGATAATTATGAATAAATTTAATATGACTCTGTTATTTGTAGGATTTAGTTTATTCTCTTTTGCACAGAGCGCCAACAAAAATGGAAGCATAAGTACCAATAATACTCAGAGGCTTCCTTTTGAAGAAAGAAAATTAATTGGTGATACAGAAGTAAGAGATGGTAGTCCATATATGAATGGTGATAGCTTTAAAAAAGTAAAGATTTCAGGGTATTCGAATAATGTTCCGGATCTTCGCTATAATGCTTTTAGTGATGAAATGGAATTTCTTAATGGAAAAGATACCTATGCTGCCAATAAAGAAAACGGACAAATTATAAAATTTGTTGATGGCAAAATATATGAATGTCTAAACTATAATTTAGAAGGAAAAGATAAATTTGGGTATCTCGTACAATTGGTAAACAACCCTGAGAAATACTCTTTATATAAAAGAGAAAAGATAGAACTGTTAAAAGGAGAAAAGAGCCCTAATGGGATGACGAAAGATAGAAATGACTACTATGCCAAAGAAAAAGACATTTATATCATAAGAAAAAGCGGAGCTTTTACAAAAATGGCTAAAAACAAGAAGGATCTTTTAAATGATTTTTCAGTGAAATCAGACGAAGTGGAGAAATTCATCAAAGAACAACATATTAATTTTAAATCAGAAGCTGATTTAATTAAACTGGTAACTTATATGAATACATTGTAGCAGATTTTATATTTTTGTAGCTTAAATGTTACAATGAGATATTTTTTTATCATAATCATCTTCGTTTGCTTTAATGTTAAAGCCCAGGTCGTTAATAAAACAGATATTAAAAGCCCGCAAAAAGAAGAAGACACTCTTGTCATAGACACCGGGAAAAAAGATTCACTCAAAATCTTTAAACCTACTATTAACGATTATCAGTATCAGACCCAATTTTCCGAAAAGAAGATTTTTGATACTGTGCTGACGTTTGATAAGACCCATATTTTTTCGCAGTACAATAATACAGAAAACTTTGGGAGAGCTCAGGTGGCCAATATAGGTGCAGGATTCAATCCTTTGGTGTATGAAGTGAATCCGGAGCAGAACCTGGCCTTACTTCCTTCCAACAAATCATACATGATCATCGGAGCTGATGACGTAAAATATTATGATGTAAAAACACCTACAGCTGCTTTCATTTACCATACGGCTATGAAGAACGGAGCTGCATTGAAGTCTACCTATACCCAGAATATTGGGAAGAGATTCAATTTTGCCCTTGAATATATGGGACTCCGTTCCCAGGGGTTTTACAGAAATTCATTAGCATCTAATAACAACACTTTATTTTCGGGACATTACGTTTCCAAAAGTGGAAATTATGAATTGTTTGCTCATTATCTTCACCAGAATGTAAACAACCAGGAAAGTGGGGGGATCACAGAAGATGATCTTTTCCAGAATGGTGACAGCAACTATAAGAACAGGCAAAATGCTCAGGTTAATCTGGCTTCATCCAGTTCTCAGTACTCATACAGAAGATATTATCTGAGTCATCAGTTTACACCGTTCAATTCAGAAAAATTTCCATTCAGCATAAGGCATACCCTGTCTCATCAGGGTAATAAATATTTTTACAATCAGGGAGCAGTAGAACCCTACTGGTATGATAATGTTTCAGAATTAACTAACGGCTTTCCTCTTACCACAAAAAAATATTCAGACAACTTCAGCAATACATTAAGCCTTGTTTTCAATAATGAAAAATTCAAGCTTGATGGTGGGGTACGTTATCAGATGCTGAAATTTGGAGTGAGAGATATTGCTACAGTAAATGGTATAGCTCTTCCCGGTGAATTTAAAGAAAATAGGATTGGAGCCGTTGGAAATCTTCAGGTAAAACTTTGGGATAAGTTCCAGCTGAAATCTTTCTTGGAATTCTCCAACGGAAGCCAGTTTGGGAGCTATCTTAGAACAGCCAACAACATAAAATTTGAGCCGGTAAAAGATTATTTTGTGAATGCAAAAGTGAATTTCCAGAGTGCTTACCCATCATTTAACTACCTTTTAAATACTTCCGTTTACAACAAATACAATTATTATCTTGAAGACGCCAAAAACCAGACGGTAACAGAGATTGGGGGAAGTGTTAACCTGAAATGGTTCAAAACAGAAATTTTTGCCAACTATTTCAGAATAGATAATTATACTTATTTCAATGCTGATGGAGCGCCGGAACAAAGCAGTAACTCGCTGAACATTTCCCAGATTGGTGGAGATGCTACATTCAGTTATGGGAAATTCCACCTGAATACAAGACTCCATTTCCAAAATGCCTTGACGAATAAAGAGCTGCTTCCGATGCCAGGTTTCATAGGAAGAGCCAATTTCTTCTTCCAAAGCCAGGCATTTAAAAAGGCCGCGGAAATTCAGGCAGGTCTGAAAGTCTATTATTTCTCGAAATTTGCCTCAAGAGATTACTTCCCGATTTTAAACGAATATATTCTGCCAGATGCAAATTCATTCTCTATCGGAGGGCAGCCTATTGTAGATCTGTATATTAACATGAAGGTTAAAAAAATGTTCTTCTACGTAGAAGGCCAGCAGATAGGAACGGTAATTTCCAACAATAAAGCCTACGCATTTCCACATTATCCGGTTTACGATTTCAGATTGAATATTGGTATTGTGTGGTATTTGTTCAACTAAAAACAAAACAGCGTTGAAAACAATAAATAAAATATCATTTAATGATATAGAAAGCATTCCACAACTGGTAAAAGATTTCCTGAATCAGAAAATTGAAGGCTTTGAAAAAAATACCTTTTCTTTAGACCACTTTAAAGATCAGATTCATCTCAAACAGGACTCTTTTACGCAGGGTCAGAGAAGTATCTTATCCGATGTGCTGGAAAAGCAACTTTTAGAACTTACCCTTTCTTCAAAACAGAAAGAGAATCTGGAAAACCTCAGGTCACCCAATACATTTACTATAACTACCGGACATCAGCTAAATCTGTTTTCCGGACCTGTTTTCTTTGTCTATAAAATTTTACAGACCATTAAAACATGTACTTATCTGAAGGAAAATTTCCCGGATTTTAATTTTGTTCCTGTATATTGGATGGCATCGGAAGATCATGATTTTGCAGAGATCAACCATTTCAAAACAGAACCTAATTATTACGAAATCAACGAGAAATCCGGTGGGCCGGTAGGCAGGATTACGATCAGCGATACATTCTTTATTTCTGAATTTGAAAAAGAATTTAAAGATTCCGTATTCGGTACAGAGCTGATTTTGATGATGAAAGAAGCCTATAAATCTGGGAATACACTGACGGAGGCTATTAAAATTTTGGTAAACAGGCTTTTTTCTGAATTTGGACTGTTGATCATTGATGGTGATTCCAAAGAGCTTAAAAGCCAGATCAAAGATATTTTCAAAGATGAACTGCTGAATTTCAGCTTACAGAAAAACTCAAAAGAGAAAGTAGGTTTTCTGACAGGAAAATATGGAAAAGTACAGGTCAATCCGCGTGATATCAATCTTTTTTATCTTTCTGAAACAAGAGACAGGATCGATTTTGACGGAGAAAAATATATTGCAGTAGATACAGATAAAATATTTAGCCGGGAAGAAATACTTCAAGAGCTGGAAAACCATCCTGAAAAATTCAGCCCGAATGCTTTAATGCGTCCGGTTTATCAGGAAAAAGTACTTCCCAACTTAGCCTACATCGGAGGAAATGCCGAGATCATGTACTGGCTGGAACTTAAGGATTATTTTGCATCAGTTAATATTCCTTTTCCTGTTTTGATCCCAAGGAACTCCATGCTTTTCATTAAAGAAAAAACTGTTGGGAAAATTGAAAAACTGAATCTTAATATCGAGGACTTCTTTGGAAACTTTACGGCAATTACCAACCAGAAAATTTTAAAAGACAGCAATTTATTATCATTACTTGAAGAAAAAGAAATACTTTTAGAGAAAAGCTTCTCCGAACTGAAATTAATAGCAGAAACAACAGAACGATCTTTCGGGAATATGGTAAAAGCAGAAGAAGTGAGACAGCTGAAATCATTTAAGAGAATGAAAAAGCGCCTTCTGCATGCAGAAAAAATAAAGCAGGGCGAACTGCTCGAAAGACTGGAAAACCTGTTTTTAGATGTTCATCCTTCAAAAACATGGCAGGAGAGAGTCTATAATTTCAGCGTATTCTTTTCAGACTATGGCTATTCATGGCTTGAAAATTGTTGGGAAGAAATGGTGGTTCAAGAATCCAAATTAATAATTGTTGCCATTTAATTTTAAAGAAGTATTTTTGTAAATTATAATTATCGAGTATGATAAAGAGGTTTTTTATTTTGTCCAGTTTATGTATGGTTTTGGGAGTGTCTGCCCAGAACTCTCACACCGTTGTAAAAGGAGACAATCCTTATAATATTGCAAAGAAATACGGGATTACTGTAGATGAACTGTTAAAGCTGAACCCAAAATTCAAAGACGGTAAGCTGGCCATAGGAGACGTGGTTATGGTAAAAGCTGAAAAGCATACTGTTCCGGCTTCCAAGCCTGCAGTCGTAGAAAAAGCAAAACCCGGTCATGCAAATGCTCAGGTCGGAAAAATTATACTTCAGCCTAAACAAACGATTTACGGAATTACAAAACAATACCGTATTTCTGAAACGGATTTAAGAAAACTGAATCCTGAACTTGATACCCATATGAAAATAGGGGACGAGATCACATTGCCTCTCGATAGCATCAAAAAATATGGCGGAGAACAACAGGCAGTTTCTGCGGCTGTAGTTACTAAGTCTGCAGAAACTCATACAGAAACATCCGCAGCTGTAGCAACACCTGCAGAAGGAGAAGATTATGTAATCCAGTCAAAAGATAATTATTACAGAATTACAAAACAGTTTGGAGTCAGCCAGCAGGAACTTTTTGCTTTAAATCCAGGATTGGAAGAAAAAGGTCTTAAGCCCGGCGAAACCATCAGAATAAAAAGAACGAATACGGATGCAGCTGTAGTTTCCGAACCCGTAAATTCGAAAACAAAAATAGATTCAGGAAACGAAAAATCTACAACAGCAGATGTAACTGCTGTGGCTGACGATTACGTTACCTATACCGTTCAACAAGGAGATACTGTATTCTCTATTTTGAATAAATTCGGAGTTTCAATCGATGAACTGATCGCTCTGAATCCTGATCTTTCCAAAGGACTGAAAGCAGGAATGATCTTAAAGATCAAAAAGCAGGATCCGGCTTATGTGAAGAAAAGCGGTGACGCATTAAGCGTTGTTTTGATGCTTCCTTTCGGATACAGTACCAACGAAACCCAGTACAGATCAATGGCGCTGGATTTCCTTACCGGGGCTAAACTGGCTATTGAAAGAAATGCAAGAGGCGGGCAGAAGCTTGATATTAAAATTGTGGATTCAGGAAACGAAGCCTCATTTAAAAACTCAATGACCCAGATCAATCCTGATAATACAGACCTGATCATCGGCCCATTCTTTAAATCGAATGTGATTGACGTTCTTGATTTTACCAAAAACCAGAAAATTCCGGTTGTAGCACCTTTTGCGAACTCTCCCGAACTCTACAATTATAATAACCTGATCATCGTGGAAACCAATGACCAGACTTATGCAGATAAAATTGTTGAAGAAGTAAAAGCGGTATATTCGGATCAGAAAATCTATGTAGTGGCAGACAGCAAAAAAGAAATTGCAAACTACATCAAAGGAGGTCTTGAAAAAGCAGTTAAAAATCCAAATATAATTATTGTGAATTCTCCTTCAGAAATTCAGTTGGATAAGAATATGATGACAGGGCAGTCTGCTCCGGTTATTGCAATTCTGGCCAGCGATAATGACGCTGTCGGAGAAGCATTTGCCAATAAAACCATTGCTCTTTCCAAAGAAGTACAGGGAGTAAAAGCATTCAGTATGTATTACTCTCCGGTTTTCGAGAAGAAAGTAGATGAGCTGAGCCAGGCAAGCCTTGTGTACCTGATGGACAGAAAGATCAATGCTGACGGTAGTTTTGAGAAAGAAATCTTAGCCGCTTATAAAAGTAAATACTGCAAAGTACCTCCAAAATATGCCATCGTAGGTTTTGATGTTGTAAATGACATGCTGACCAGAGAAAATAAAAAAGGAGAGATCTTTAAACAGATGAATAAAGTTCAGACCCAGCTTGCTACCAAGTTTGAGTTTGTAAAATCTAAAGCAAACGGGGCTTACGTAAACACCGGATACCGAGTGATAAGACTAGTTCCTTAACCGATTTATGCCTTTTTAAAAGGATATTTTTAACATTATCTTTATATTTGCATAATATTTAATTCAATACATGAAAGCACTTGTATTTCCTGGGCAGGGTTCTCAGTTCGTAGGAATGGGAAAAGAATTGTACGATTCTAGAAAAGACATAAAGGACTTAATGGAATCTGCCAATGAAATTTTAGGTTTCGATATTCTTTCCTTGATGTTCAACGGTACGGATGGAGATCTTAAGAAAACAGAGGTTACCCAGCCTTCTATCTTTATACATTCAGTAGCTGCTTTAAAAGCAGTGAACGGTCTTGGAGCCGAAATGGTTGCAGGACACTCTTTAGGGGAATTTTCAGCCTTAGTAGCCAATGGAGTTTTGTCCTTTGATGACGGCCTGAAATTAGTATTTGAAAGAGCAAAAGCAATGCAGGAAGCCTGTGATGCCAATCCAAGCTCTATGGCTGCAATTTTAGGTCTTGAAGACGCTAAAGTTGAAGAGATCTGTGCGCAAATCAGCGGTATTGTGGTGCCTGCCAATTATAACTGTCCCGGACAATTGGTAATTTCAGGAGAAACACCTGCAGTAGAAGAAGCTTGCGCAAAGCTTAAAGAAGCGGGAGCAAAAAGAGCATTGTTGCTTCCTGTAAACGGAGCATTCCACTCTCCGCTAATGCAGCCGGCGCAGGAAAGACTGGCAGCTGCGATTGAAAAAACAAAATTCAGAAAAGCAACTATTCCGGTATATCAGAATATTACCACTACCGCAGTGATTAATCCTGAGGAGATCAAACAAAACCTGATCGCTCAGCTTACAGGTCCTGTAAAATGGACACAGTCTGTTCAGAATATGATCAAAGACGGAGCCTCTAATTTTGTGGAAGTTGGTCCGGGAAAAACTCTTCAGGGACTGATCAAGAAAATTGATGCTTCTGTAGATGTTGCTTCTGCAATCTAATTAAAAAAAATATGAGCGGAATATTTTCACCGGGAAAGCTTATGCTTACTTCAGAATATTTCGCGATAGACGGAGCTCTTGTCCTGGCGGTACCTACCAAGCCTGGACAAGAGTTTTTTTTTGATGAAGAAGATGATAAAAAGTCCCTGATCTTTTGGGAAGCCCATCATCAAAACAAATTATGGCTGAAGGCTGTCATTGATTATAAGAACTGGCAGATCCTGGAAACCAATATTCCCTCAGGCGCTGAATTTATTCTAAAAACCTTAAAAAATGTTCAGCAGCTTTCTGAATCCAAATTCAAAAGCAGTTTTACTTATCATCTGAAGACTAACCTTCAGTTTCCTGCAGATTACGGACTGGGCAGCAGCTCTACTCTAATGAGCAACCTTGCAGAGTGGGCGGCTATTGATCCTTTCCATCTTAACAGCATGAGTCTGGGAGGAAGCGGCTATGATATTGCAGTGGCAAAAGAAAAGTCAGCTGTTCTTTTCCGCAGTAAACCTGAAATCAGTTATGAGAAAGCAGATTTTAATCCACCATTCAAAAATGAGCTGATTTTTATTCATTTAAATCAGAAACAGGACAGCCGGGAAGGAATCCGTTTTTACAAGTCGAAGCCGAAATCACAAATCCTTATTGATGAATTTTCGGATATCACAAAAAAAGTTTTGTTATGTAGAGAATTGGAAAATTTTTCTCAATTGATGATGATTCATGAGCAAAAAATTTCAAAATTCCTTGAAATACCCACAGTTAAAGAAAAATTTTTCGCAGACTGTCCCGTTTTTGTTAAAAGTCTGGGAGCATGGGGAGGAGATTTTGTGATGAGTGCCAAATTTCACGGCTATGAGGACTATTTTTGGGGAAAAGGTTTCAATACTGTTTTTGAATGGTCTGATATAATTAATTTATAATCAGTAATTTACAATCCTGTTTTTTTATTTGTCATTCTGACTTATATCATTATATTTAAACCACCTTTAACAAATAATTAATATTAATTTTGTTGAGCCCAATAAAGAAATAGAAAATATAAGTAAAATGAAACACGCTAAAATCATCCAGGATTTAGAAAAATTAGGGATTAAAGGGAATTATGAAGTCGTCTATAACCCGTCTTACGAAGAGTTATATCAGGCTGAGGTAGCTCCTGAAAATCAAGGCTTTGAGAAAGCTGAACTTACAGAATCTGGTGCAGTATCAGTAAAAACCGGAATTTTCACAGGTCGTTCACCTAAAGACAGATACATAGTTCAGGATGATGTTACAAGAGATACAATTTTTTGGGATGGGAAAGTAAACCTTCCGACTACAGCGGAAAATTTTGATTCTTGTAAAGGATTAGTGCTAAACCAGCTTTCTGAAGCTAAAAAAATCTATGTTGTTGATGCTTTTTGTGGTACCAACACAGATACCAGACTAAAAGTAAGATTTATCGTTGAAGTAGCGTGGCAGGCGCATTTCGTTACTAATATGTTTATCCGTCCTTCTCACTATGAGCTTGAAAACTTCGGAGAGCCGGATTTCACAGTAATCAACGGTTCTAAAACTACCAACCCGAACTGGGAAGCCCAGGGACTGAATTCTGAGAACTTCATCATGTTTAATCTTACTGAAAAACTACAGATCATCGGAGGTACATGGTACGGAGGTGAAATGAAGAAGGGGATGTTTGCTATGATGAACTATTACCTTCCACTGAAAGGAATGGCTTCTATGCACTGTTCTGCCAACGTAGGTGAAGACGGTGATGTAGCTCTTTTCTTTGGCCTTTCCGGAACCGGAAAAACAACTTTATCTGCAGATCCTAAAAGATTCCTGATCGGTGACGATGAGCACGGTTGGGATAATAATGGTGTATTTAACTATGAAGGAGGATGTTATGCTAAAGTAATTGACCTTTCAGCAGAAAAAGAACCGGACATTTTCAGAGCGATCAAAAGAGATGCGCTTCTTGAAAACGTAGTGGTAAACAACGGAATCGCAGATTATACCGACGGATCTATCACTGAAAATACAAGAGTATCTTACCCGATTTATCATATCAACAAAATCGTTCTTCCTTCTAAGGCAGGGCATGCTAAAAAGATTGTTTACCTTTCTGCTGATGCATTCGGAGTATTGCCTCCGGTTTCTATCTTAGATGAGAACCAGGCACAATACCACTTCCTTTGTGGATATACTTCCAAACTTGCCGGTACAGAAAGAGGAATTACTGAACCTGAACCATCTTTCTCTCCTGCATTCGGAGAGGCATTTCTTACCCTTCACCCGACAATGTATTCTAAAACACTGATTGGTAAAATGAAGGAGCATGGTGCCAAAGCCTATTTAGTAAATACCGGATGGAACGGAACGGGAAAGAGAATTTCTTTGAAAGATACAAGAGCGATCATCGATGCAATCATTGACGGGTCTATCGAAAATGCTCCTAAAACTCGGGTTCCGATTATGAACCTTGAAATTCCTACACAGCTTCCGAATGTTTCCGAAGGAATCTTAGATCCAAGAGAAACGTACAGCAATGCTTCAGAATGGGAAGAAAAAGCAAAAGATCTTGCTACAAGATATATTAAAAACTTTGAACAGTATTGTAATACAGAAGAAGGTAAAAAGCTTATTGCTTCCGGACCTCAATTGCAAGAACAGACAACCAACTAAATATAAAAATCCTCATCAATTGATGAGGATTTTTATTTTATATATATTTAGATGCTTCAGCATAGCTCAGCATTTTTAAAAGTATTAAAGTACTTATTAGCTTACCGTTTTTAAGCTTAAAATCGCCAACCTGTACCCGTCCATTCCAAAGCCCGATAACACTGCATCCGTATGGGCTGCCGTTACAGACTTCTGACGGAATTCTTCTCTTTTATAAATGTTACTAATATGCACTTCGATTTTAGGCTTTCGTATATTCTTTAAACAGTCTGCAATAGCATAGGAATAGTGAGTATACGCACCTGGATTGATCACCAGGGCATCAAAATCATCTTCCTGAAGACGGTTAATAATTTCTCCTTCAATATTGGACTGGTAATATTTTAGTTCATTGGAGGGAAATTCAGATTTTAGTTTTTCCAAATAATCCTCCATAGAAATATTTCCATAGATTTCAGGTTCTCTTGTTCCCAGTAAATTAAGGTTCGGACCGTTAAGGATAAGAATTTTCATTAAAAAAATTTATCCAAAGATAAATAATTTTCTACAGAGTACTATTCACGATTATTTTTGAGGTTTTTCTGGAAATATTCTGAGGGGGTAATTCCTTCTATTTGTTTAAAAACCCTGTTAAATGTAGATTGATTAGAAAATCCTGCTTCGGTATAAACATACATTAATGTGGTTTTTTGGAAATCAATTTCGGTGAATAGTTTTTTTACATAGTTAATTCTATAAACATTCAGATAGTTGTTGAAATTAGGATATCCTTTATAACGGATGGCTTTGGATATATAAGTACTGTTGACGTCTAATGCCACACTCAGCTTTGAAAGATTAAATTTTTCATCTTTAAAGAGCATGTTTTCAGTCATACATGTTTCTATCCGGTTGAAGAGTTTTTCCATACTTTCAATGTCAATATCGGTATCTTCTGAATGTATTTCAATAGTATTGGCCTTGTATTTTTGAGATTTCCTTGTTCCGGTTTGCTCAAACTGTGATAAGATTTCCAGTTTCCTGATCTTATCTTTATAATAAATTAATAAGGCAACTACTAAAACATTAGAAATAATTAGAATGGTATCTGTAAATATGACTTCCTTTTGAGAGTGCTGCGGGAAGCTAAAAGAAAAATTATTGGCAATAATATAAACCAGAATAATCATTAGTAAGGTATATGCTGTATAGCTCAATACCATTCTGCTGGAAAAAAAGATATAAGCTCCCAAAGGAATGGGCATTAGCCAACAAAAACTTGCTACAGAATTATTCCAGAAGGCAAGCATAATATAAAAATTGTATAGAGGGGCAAATATTAAATATAAATGTATAATCAGAGTTATAGGGTATTTTTTTCGTGCAAGCGAATAACTGTAACTGGTAAAAGCTATTCCACCAATTAAATACCAAGGCATTATTTTGTCCTGAATAAAGAAAGTAAAGATAACAGCATAAGTTCCTAAGATAAGAATCATTAGGATTACATATCTATCCATCAATTCATGCTTTAATTTTTCTATTTGTGTATATTTTGTGTTTAATTCAAGCATTTATGTCAGTTTATTTCAGAGAATATCAATCAATTCTTATAAATGTTTTATTTAATTATTTGATTTTCAGTTAAATAATTAAGTTTAAATCATTTTCAAGATTCTCATTTATTCATCATTTTTTTGATTTACCTATAGAAATAACTTTGCAAAAGGAATCATATCAAAAAAATATTTCAAATGAATACCCCTCTTTTAATAAAAAAAATAATGTTGTGCACTTTTGTGTTGCTGACATTTCTTTTTATGCAGGCTAAAATGAGGAGAGATTCAAGTGAAAACAAAAGTATTGAAAAAAACGCGAAAATATCTACAGTTTTTATTGCAAAAGGAACTATCATTTATGGAATTGAAAAAATAAAAAATGCAGAGCTTAAGATTGAACGAAAGAAAATAAGTAAAAATACTTCTAAAACTCACAGAAAAAATCCTTTAAGAAGGCAACAAAGGAAAACACAAAGAGAAGATTTGGATAAAAAAGAAAACGCTAAAGATGCCTTTGAAATTAAAATTAAAATAGCAGATAAAGATACTCAAAAGAAATTTCTGATCTGGTTATCTGAGGAATTAAAAGGAATAACTGATGGTCAGTATAAATCAAATTTCATGATTGTCCCGAATCAGACAGTTTTTAAATTATTTTTTGAAAAGAAGAGACTGATAAAAATATTTGAAAGCTGTAAAAATACTTTATTTAAAAATAGAATTTCTTATATCAGGCCTCCCCCGATTATCTAAAATGTAAAGTTTTCATAAACATAAATTTCAATAAAAAAACATTCAATGATAATTTTTTGAAAGAGGCATCCCTTTAAAAACCTCTTTCCATTTTTTAACACTTTTTAAACAATTACAAATGAAGAAAATACTATTACTAATTACATGCATCGCTTCTGCGTCAGTATATTCCCAGGTTGGAATAAACACCGCTAATCCACAAGGGATTTTTAATGTAGATGCATCGAAAGACAATGCCATAACAGGAATTCCGACTGCTTCGCAACAGGCTAATGATTTTACAGTAGCTTCAAATGGAAGTGTAGGTATAGGAATTAATATTCCAAATGCATCTGCAATTCTGGATATAAATGTAGACGGATTGGCTTCCGGCAGTAAGAAAGGTCTTTTAGGTCCTAAAGCAGCATTAAGTTCTCAGACAGATCAGGTTACAATACCTTCACCGGCTGCAGGATTATTGGTATATAACCTTGGAACAGGAGGACTTGCTTATATTGGTTATGTATACTGGAATGGCAGCGAATGGAGAACCCTTAATAATGATTCTCTTGCTCCCGGAACTATAAGTGGAATTACCTGTAACGGGATTACCCTTTCTCCAAATACTTATACTGCAGGGGTGCCATATACGGGAACTATGAGTGTGCCGTATACCGGAGGAAACGGAGGAGTTTATAATGCACAGACAGTAGGTCCTGTGAATGGTCTTACTGCAACATTATCTGCAGGAAATTTTAATTCAGGATCCGGAACTTTGAACTACACAGTATCTGGTATACCCACTGTTACAAGCCCTGTCACTACAACATTTCCGCTAAATATCGGAGGACAAACCTGTAATGCAACAGTAGGTGCCGGTGACGGGATTGGGTTGGGAGAGTTGGTGTTTTATCATTCATCAATTCCCCGTAAAGCGTCATCATTTCTCTTAAGCCAATATCTTACAGACCTTCCGGTATTAAACAATACCTTCAGAATAGATGCCTTTATAAATTCTCCCGGAGCTTATGACGGAACCGGTGCAACTACAAATATGGATCCGCGCCTTTATAACATAACGGCCTCGAATGCAAAAGTATGGGTTTCTGAAGTATCAACACATACAGGTGACTCTCATGGTGCCAATCTGCTGATTCTTCCAAGTAATTATGCACAATTTGATGATGGAGTTTATCTTACACAAGGCAGAAATGAAACTGTTACATTTGATGTAACGACAACCGATAATAAATGGTACAGGGTTTATTATGTGTTGCGTATCGACAATAAATCCCTTACGAATAGTGGTAATGGAAATACTACTGCCGATGCAACCACTACCGATAATACATTAGAGGTCTACATATCTATCCAAAGATTGTACTAACCATTTAAACATTCATAATAATTTCCGGAAAAGAGCTGTTTTTAGTAACTGCTCTTTCCGGTTTTAATTAAAGCCTGGCATATATGATATGATATAAAAACTAATAATCACGGAATGAATCCAATAAATGAATTTTTAGATATTAGCGTATTTGGTATTTTAAAATATTTTATGATTGCCGGGAGCTATTATGTTGTATGTTATATTTTATACAAAAAAGCTTTAGCGACTGCTAAAATCCAAAAAAAAGAGATTTTAGGAAGAGATATTAAAAGAGAAATAAGACATTCGGTTTTGTCTTCCGTGATTATGTCTGTTTTAATTTTTGTGGCAATAGATACTGATCTATCAAAATATACAAAATGGTATCACAACATCAATGATTATCCGCTTTGGTGGCTTCCTGTAAGTTTTTTGTTGGGTATATTTATCCATGATACTTATTTTTATTGGCTTCATAGGCTTTTGCATCATCAAAAAGTATTTAAGTATGCCCATGTTGTTCATCATCAATCCAATAATCCAAGTCCTTTCACATCATATTCTTTCCATTTTTTAGAAGCGGTAGGAGAAGGGTTGATTGTTCCCATTTTGCTATTTATTATTCCCTTCCACCTCATAAGTATCTATTGCTTTATCGTTGTTGGATTTTTGATCAATGCTTATGGGCATTTAGGATATGAAATTGCACCAAAATGGTTTAGAAAATCATTTTTATTTCAGATCCTTAATTCTTCAGTGTATCACAATCTGCACCACAGTAAGTTTCATGGAAATTATGGGCTGTATTTTAGGTTTTGGGATAAAATTATGGGAACTGAAAATCCTGAATATGAAAATGCCTATGACAGAATACAAAATAAAAGATTTAATAATCAGAAAGAGTAATGGAATTAGATTTAAAAAATATTCATATTGGCGAGTGTATCAGAGAAAGAGCAGATGAGCAGAAAATCCCTATTGCCCGGATCTGCAATTTCTTCAAAATCACAGAAGATGAAATCAATAAAATGTATAATGAAAAGAGTCTTGGGACTGAAATTATTCTTAAATGGAGTAAACTGTTGGAGTATGATTTTTTCAGACTGTATACTCAGCATTTAATACTTTTTTCACCTCCGGGAAAGGGTTCTTCTAAAATCACAGTAACATCTTTGCCGCAATTTCGTAAAAATGTATATACGAAAGAAATTATAGATTTTATGTTAGAATTAATAAGTACAGGAGAGAAAACAAAATTTCAGGTTATAGATGAATATAAAATTCCCAAGACCACACTGTATAAATGGATAAGTAAATATGGCTGAAAGAAAAGCTAGAGAATGAAAAATAAAGTAAAAATCAAAAAAATGCATGAGAAAATTACAACCGAACTATAGAAAAATCTATACTGATATTATCATTAAAAAACATCCGGAAAAACTTAATATTTGTAATCCTGTATTGCAGAAAAAGACCTTATCGACTCTAGATATTATTAGATTGAATCAGATGGTTTTCGGGCTTAAGGATCAAAGGACATTTCAATTTAATCAAAAGCATAGGTCTTACGATGAATCTGCAATTTTGGATATTCTGGAATATCAGGAGAAAAACGGCCTTAATAATACTCAATTGGCTAACCATTTTAAATTGAGCCGGAATTCTGTCGCCAAATGGAAGAAAATATTCGCTTTAAGTAATTAAATGATCTGTTTAAATACCTCAATTGAATTATTTTTAATGATATTTCTCATGTTTAATAATTTATTAATCCTTGTAACTCCTTATTTATTTGATATTTATTTTAAATGATATGTTTAATTTTTAAAAATATAATTGATGAAACATTTAGTCTACTTGTTTTGTAGACTAAATGTTTTTAGATTTGCAACATATTTCGATCGGCTTATAAAGAAAGATGGAGGGAACTGACCCTGTGAAGTCTTAACAACCTGCCTCTGTGCAAGGTGTTACATTCAGCCTTTAAAGGGAAAATAAGCATTTGGTTAATCGTATTTATCGATGCCCTTTGCTGTATTTTCTGCAAAGGGTTAATTTTTAATATGTAGTAAACAAAATTGATTATGATTAGTAGAAATTTAATTAAATCTAAAATTTGGATTCCTCCGGTTGCCGTATTTTTTTTAGGAATTATCAGTGCTAATGCACAGGAAGCAAAACCGAAAAAAGATACGATTAACGAAAAGGAAATCGATGAAGTGGTAGTGATTGCCTATGGTAAAGCAAAAAGGACAAGTTATACCGGTTCTGTAGCCACTATTTCCAGTGACAAGATCAATAACAGGCCGGTTACCAATATTACAAAAGCTCTGGAAGGCCAGGTTCCCGGCGTTCAGGCAGTAAGCGCTTCCGGGCAGCCGGGCTCAACAGCTTCCGTAAGGATCAGGGGAGTAGGTTCTATCAGTGCTTCCAGTGATCCTCTTTATGTGGTGGACGGAATTCCTTTTGACGGAAATATTAATTCCATCAGCCCGAATGATATAGAATCCATCAGTGTTCTGAAAGATGCTACAGCCAGTTCATTATACGGTTCAAGAGGAGCTAACGGGATTATCATCATTACAACGAAATCCGGTAAAAAAGGAGAATCGAGAGTAAACTTCAATATCAGCCAGGGATTTTCCAGCAGAGCTGTAAAAGACTATAAGCAGGTAAGTACAGATGAATATTTCCAGCTGTATTGGGAAGCACTTAGAAACGGATACAAATCCGGACAGATATCTTCTGAACAGGCCGGACAGATGGCAAGCAACAATCTTGTGAATGCTTTGGGAATAAATCCTTACGGAACCGGATTTCCAAATCCTGTTGGAGCGGACGGAAAGCTTCTTCCTGGAGCAAAAGCCTTATGGAATGACGATTGGAGGGATATTCTCCAAAGGACAGCTTCCAGAAGCCAGGTAGATTTTGATATCAGCGGAGGCAGCGAAAAAAGCAATTATTTCTTTTCAGTAGGGTATCTTGATGATAAAGGAATTGCCATAGAGTCTGGATTTCAAAAATTTGCAACCAGACTAAAGATCAATTCCGAAGTTAAAAAATGGCTGAATGCAGGTGTGAATTTAAGTTATACCAACAGTATCCAGAATGCACCGCCATCTTCAGATTCTAGAACAGACAATATTATTAATGCAGCCAGGGTAATTCCGTCTTTCTATCCATATTACGAAAGAAATGCCGATGGAAGCTATGTGCTGGATGCCGGAGGGAACAGAATTTATGATTTCGGGAAATACAGGCCTACAAGTGCATTGCAGAATCAAAATGCTGCGGCAACACTTCCTCTGGACAAGAACGAAAATAAAGAAGACAATTTCTCAGGAAAAGGATTTTTAGATTTTACTTTCCTTCCGGAACTGAAATTTAAAACCAGCTTTTCAGTTGATCTGGTAAATTATAACGGTCATTACTATTCTAATCCTCTTATCGGAGAAGGCAGTGAGATCGGTGGTTCTGTAACGAGATCAAACAGCAGAACACTTTCCTATACAACCAGTAATATTCTGACTTTTGACAAAAAATTCGGTAAGCATCATCTTAATGTTTTAGGAGGACAGGAATTTTATAAATATGATTACCAGACGATCTCCGGTTCCAGAAGCCAGTTTTCCCTTCCTTACTATTATGAGCCTGATGCAGCCGCCTTATTGGGAAGTTTCAGTGGAAACAGTGATAAATTTTCGTTGTTGAGTTTTCTTGGAAGGGCGGAATATGATTTTAACAATACCTACTTTTTATCAGTATCGGGAAGGGCAGACGGTTCTTCAAGATTCTTTGCAGATAACCGATGGGGAAAATTCTGGTCAGTAGGAGCTTCATGGAAAGTTTCAAATGAAGATTTTATCAAGAACCTGAATGTCTTTAACCAATTAACACTGCGGGCAAGTTATGGTGGCCAGGGGAATGATAAATTAAGAAGACCGAACGGATCTTCACTTTATTATGCTTATCAGGAATTGTATAAATTTTATAATAATCTTGGTGAGCCGGGAACTGTTCTTGAAAAAGTACAGACCAATGATGTGAAATGGGAAACCAATCTTAATTTAAATGTAGGTCTTGAGTTTGCCATTCTTAATAACAGGGTGAAAGGTAACGTAGAATATTTTAAACGGAAAAGCCAGGATCTTCTGTTTAATATGCCGGTTGCTCCATCTCTTGGAATCAGTGATTTTCCGTTCAATGTCGGGACGATACAGAATACGGGTTTTGAATTCTCATTGTTTACAACTCCCATCAAAAATGATAATTTCCAGTGGAATGTGGATGTCAACCTGAGTACTTTGAGCAATAAGATTACAAAGCTTCCAAAAGGATCTGTAATAACGGGAACAAAGCGTTTGGAAGTAGGCGGTTCAATCTATGATTTCTTTATTCCTGAATGGATGGGCGTAGATCCTTCCAACGGAAAACCTTTATGGAGATATATCTATCAGGATGCGAACGGAAATACAGTGGACGGAACCACTTCAGAGTATGCCAAAGCAACAAAAACAGTACAGGGATCTGCACTTCCTAAAGTAACAGGAGGAATTACCACAAGTATTGCCTATAAAAACTTTGATGTATCAGGATTGTTGACATTCAGTATAGGTGGAAAGATCCTTGATACGGATTATACATCATTAATGTCCAACGGAAGCGCTGGCGGACGTGCATGGAGTGCAGAAATGCTGAACAGATGGACGCCTGAAAACCCAAATACAGATGTTCCTGCGTTAAGTACAACAACAAATAACTGGACTTCCACTTCTTCAAGGTTTTTATATTCCGGAACCTATGCAAGACTTAAAAATGTGAACCTCGGTTATACACTTCCTTCCGATTATTTTGAAAAACTGGGACTGAAAAAGTTTAGGATCTATGTTCAGGCAGAAAACCTTCTGACTTTCTACAAACATAAAGGAATGGACCCGGAACAGGCATTGGACGGGACCACTTATTACAGATATCCTGCCATGAGAACAATAACTTTTGGTCTTCAGGCAACTCTTTAAAACTTTAAAATTTGAAACAATGAAACAATTAAAATATATATCTTTTGTCCTGATCGCAGTATGGTCGCTGATCAGCTGTGAAAACGAACTGGAAACGGCTCCTACGGATCAGGCGAGCGGTGCAGAGGTTTTCAAAACGGCCGAAAGCGCAGAAACGGTAATCAATGGGGCATGGGCGAAATTGAATGATGACGGACCCACCTATGCCAATATAGGGTATTCAACAGTCTTGAGAACCAGCGATGCCATGGGAAGCGACGCTGCGATCCTTACGAACAAATACGGTTTCCCATCTGCCTATGCTTTTACGGAAATGATCAACAATACAGCGTCGAGACCGCAGTTTATATGGTCGACATTGTATTCAACGATTAATAATATGAATAATGTGATCACCCGTATTGACCAGACGGGAGGGAGCCAGGCCAAAAAAGACCAGGTAAAGGGACAGGCTAAAGCTTTGCGGGCTTTCTGCTATCTGAATCTGGCCAGCTTTTACCAGTTCAGTTATCTCAAAGATAAAACGGCTCTTACAGCACCCATCTACACAGAGCCTTCGACAATCAGTTCAGTTCCAAAGAAGAGAGCAAGTCTGGAGGAAATATATACCTTGATTAAAAGCGACCTTACTGAAGCGGATAATTTATTGGCCAATTATACCAGAAATAATAAAGATAAGATCAACAAAGCTGTTGTCAACGGACTTTTAGCAAGAACCTACCTGAATACCGGAGAATGGAGTAAGGCGGCAGCGGCAGCAAAAATAGCCAGAGCAGGCTACCCGCTAATGACAGCTGAAAAATATAAGGAAGGTTTCAACGATATCAACAACGGAGAATGGATATGGGGACATGGGCAAACTCAGGAACAGTCAGGAGCGAGCTATGCTTTTCACTATCTGGATGTGTCTTCTTCGGGAAGCTATTACTATAGTTTTATGGCAGATCCTTTCTTCAAAGATTTATTTGATACGAATGACATCAGATATCAGCTATTTCAGTGGGATGGCCTTCCGGGCAGGGAAGGGCTGTTGAGGTATTCCAAATTTAAATTTAAAACCGGACTCATCGCAGATATTGTATTGATGAGAGCTGCAGAAATGTATTTGATTGAAGCCGAGGCAGAAGCCAGAAACGGAAATATCACCAATGCTGTTGCAGCTTTAAACCAATTAAAAACTGCGAGAAATGCCAATCCTTACAGTGGATCTCTTGTGCAAAATGATGTCATAAAAGAGATCCTGATTGAAAGAAGAAAAGAACTTTTCGGAGAAGGATTCTCCCTTTCAGATATCATCAGAACGCAGGGAGCCGTAGTAAGAAAACCATTTGTAGATGCCAGTGGACAACCTGTAAAAGTACAGATTACCACTCCAGACGGAACGGTGAAAACAGTGAATGGAAGAGGGCATTCGGTCTTTAATTTCCCGGATCAGTCTGCTTTTGCCCCGAACAGTAAGTATTATCTATTTAGTATTCCGCAAAAGGAGATTGAGAATAATCCGAATTTGTAGTTTATTTAGATTTGACTTTTTAAAAAGCCGTAATGTTTCAACATTACGGCTTTTCTATTAAACTAATTGGTATTAAGAATTTGAAGGAGTTTCGGATAGTCACCGTCTTGTCCAAAATTTTCTGTATTAGCATTGGTTCCGACGATATGCTTTTGATGACAATCAAAGCATATTTTTGCCATCCCAATAATTTTCTCTCCCTTTTTAAAAACTAAAATATCCCGATATACAGGAACGCAGGCATATTCAAGAATCTCACTTACGGTTTTCTCAATAAATATCTCATTGATTTTTTTAAAGTTTTGAGCTTTTATTACTGATTTTTTGAAACCAAGCTTATCCAGACTTTTTATAAACTCCGTATCATTTATATCCTTGGGAGTTTTGTTAATAAGTATGTCAAGTTTTAACTGATCTTTTCTTGAACGATTCTGACCACTATCTAAAATCATGACTGCATTTTCATCAATACTAATATGATAGTGATCTATTCCATCATAATCAAAGTATAGTTTTCCATACTTTGGAATGATTTTTTGTTCAACAGATTTATTTGATTGCTGTTTATTTATACTGCTATGTTCTTTTTTACAACCTAAAAAGAAGCTAAGAATGACTAATAGCAGAAGCCTCAACTTTAATATTGTTTCATCTTTCCATCTAAGTTTTATCATGATTTTTATTTTTTATAAAACTCCCAGTAAAAAGTGGTTTTATAGATACTAGAGGAGGTAATGTAGCTTTCAATCTTATTTTCAATTTTAGTAAAAATAGAATTATCATCATTTTTAATACATTCTATTTCATTGAAACCATCCTTCTCTGAACTGAATGTTAGTGTTGATTTATGTACAATTACATAATTCTCAAAATAACAATCACTCATTCCTGAATTTGAAGAAGTATATAATTTGTAAATAGTGTCTAAATCGTCTTGTGTAAGCCTTATGTATAATTTTATACTTTTATCTAAATCATTTTTAGAATATTTCTTGTATTCATATATTCCAGTTGAGCTGTTGTAAACACGTTCTTCCTGAATAGCTCCAAAGTCATAATCTGCGGTATGATATATAAAGTCTTTTTTTACTTTGTTCTGAGCTGTACAAGCTTGAAAAGCATTAAATAAAATTATTATGTATATATAATTTTTCATAAGATAATTATTTCATTGAGCATTTAAAAACTGACATAGGCTTCATATAAGCTGTTTCTATTAAGCCCAGAACCCTCACTAAATACTTCTCCAAAGCCTAAGATTTTAATCAGATCATATCAGGATATTATCTTTTTAGTATTCCGTAGATAGGAGATTGAGAATAACCCAAGCTTATAGGTGTTTAGATTTGATTTTTTTTAAGCCACGATGTTTACACATCGTGGCTTTTAAAGTTTTTATTCTAAAAGAGACTCTCTTTTTATAAATTCCCAATAAAGTGTTTTCCGATATTCCGGAGACTTCATTATTAAATCATAAATGAGAGCTTCTATTTTAGAATATTTTTTAATTTCTTTCTTGTCAGTAGAACAATCATGAGAACTAAACTTTAGCAAAAATCTTCCCGAGACCATGTCCCGTTAACTAAAGATACTAATCATTCCTATTCGGATCTATTTATTACATGGATATTCAAATTCTATTTATTGATATATAATGAATCATCTAAATATATATTCTTTCTGTACACCATATATTTTAATTTATTATAATTAATCAAGGAATCTATATTTTTTACGTCTTCTTTTACATAATGAACAATTCTTATTTTTGTGGATTTATCGTTAAAAATTTCATTACGATTATGCGTATTATACATATAGTTATTAAAAGCTAAGAACAGCTCTCTTTTAGAATTTTTTGGAATAAAAAATAATGAATTTGCATATTCTTCATAATTTTTTAATATTGCCATTTTAAAGGCTTCATGAGAAAATCCTTTGTATAGATTTTTTTCAGTAAATTCTTGTAACATAAAATCCTTCCTATCATCGAAAGTTATAAAATCTGAAGTTATAATCTGTGAAGGAATTGATTGTAACATTTTTTTATCATTATCTAAATAAAAATTTGGACCGATAGGAATCAAATAATTTTTTTTATCGTTGTTCTTAATAATTATTTTGACCAGCAAACAATGACTATTAAGTTGTTGCTTTTTTTCCATATAAATTTCTACACCTTCTTTTTCTTTTTTATTACAAGACAGAACAAAAAAGAAAAATAACATTACTAAAGTGATTTTTCTCATAATTTTCTATTTTACTAATTTTTTAATCGCTTCATATACATGATTATATTGTTTATTTGGGGCAAAATGATCATTCCAATATGTACCCCATGAATCATGCATTATTCCAGATAGACCTTTTGAACCGTATTTATTTATAAAATCTCTTTCTATCCCCCATATTGCACCATGTTCAATACTGACGTCTGTCTTAAGTCCATTATGTAGTAACATTTCTGGCTCATAAACTTCTTTACCATTTTTTTGAACTTTAACTTGTAGAAAGGATCGTAAAGATGGATTCATAAAAATTGTAGAATGGGCTAATTCATGTGTCATAACATATTCTAATCTTAACCTTGAAGCAAAGGCTGTTTTTGCCAAATTTATGGATGTGGTATTATTCCAATTATTAAATCTAGTATATCCACCTGCTCTAACTTTATCGACAGTATCATAATACCAGTCACCGTCTCTAATATACCTCTTAGTTGGATTATCAGCATAAAAGTTACGTACACCTGTTCCATCTTTATTCCAATCTTTGTCATAGAAAGTTTTCCACATAGTACGGGGTGATGCATCTACTGGAGAAGAATTATCTGATTCTAAGAATTTAAGATCCTCTTCTGTAATATTATGATAAGTATAATGAGGTGTTGTTAACATCATTATTACATTACTAATACCGTAACTAATTCCTCCCATTGCGGCTCCCATTACGGCTCCTCTATATACTCCTTTAAGAAAATTTTCTCCATTAAATACTGCATTTATCCCTCCACTAATAGCACCATTTACGGCACTTTGTGCTACAACACCTAAAAAACTACTGCTTATACAACTCATTGCACTACTCACGATAGTTGATGCACCATAAGTAAGGAGTGCTATATAAGAATTTAATAAAAACATTTTCACATTTCCCTGTCCTGTAAGCACTGCAAAGCCTTGATAAAACAAAGAATTTCTTAATATATTTGCTATTATAACAGGTATAGAAGCCTCTCCAGTCGGGTCATTAAACATTAATGGATTATTCAATACATATCCATATTTATTGTAATTCTGCGTATTCGAAGGATCTTGTATATTTTCGTCGGCATTTAAGAATCTCCTTAGTAATGGATCATACAATCTTCCATTCATGTGAATGATTCCAACCTCTGCAAAATGTTCATGGCTTGTATATCCCCTTTCTAATAATAACGAAGTGTTGTTAATTATATTTTTATCGGTGATAATCGCTCCATTTCCTATTTGAAGATGAGTAAAATTACCCCAGGCATCAAAATGTCTTTGTTCCAGTTTGTTTCCTGCTTCATCGCTAATGGCTAGGATGCTTCCTAAATAATCTTTATGTAAAAATTTGTAAGATCCATTGGCTTCATCATAGTTCTTCAGGTAAATGATATTACTTTCGTATGGACTTCCACCAATATAAAGAACATGCTTTTCTTTACCTGTTGTATTGTCTTTTACGATTTCAAAACTTCCGTCTTCACTGTAGAACTTAGTAAATTTACCTTCCTGATCAGGATCAAAATTTCCTCCATAGCTTACCTTTTGCCTCATGCTAGTCAAGCCGTACTGAAAAGCTACATCTCCTTTCTCACCATCAACAAAGACAGGATCGTTGTTCTCGTTGTAGGCTATGCTTTGGATCAGGTCATTATTATAATTCTGAGTACCTGCTGCATTCAGGGTCATTCCAGTCGGTTGATAGATCTTGGCAGAATTTTCATATTTCATGATTCCCACCTGATCATTTTCTATTATCCTTCCCTTAGTGTCATAGCTATTTTGAGAATTCTGTCCCGTTCTAGGATTTGTCCAGCTGATTAATCTGTTATTGTCATCATAATCAAATGATTCGATTATATTAAAATCACCTAAAGTTTTTCTCAACTTAAGTTCATTTTTAATAACATCAAAATTATACTGGATGTTCAGAATACTTTGTACAGGAGAAATATGTTTGATTTCTGTTAAGAAACCAGTTGCATCATTGTATGTATTATTAATATCTGAGGTTCCTAATTTGGCTCTTACAACCTGACCTTTAGCATTGGTTTCTTTAAGTTCCCATAAAACTTTACCTGAATTTTTATCTTTTACCTGATAAAGCTCTCCATTCCAGGCACTATATACATTTTCTACAGTAACTTTGGTCAAAACACCGGAAGAATATAATTGTTTTTCGTAAGAAATTACCCTTGCCTTATCATCATAAGTAATCCCTTTTCGTATATAATACCTTCCATTGCTGCTTTCAGACGAAGATAATAATCTTCCCTGCGGATCATAGGCCACATTTGAGCTATAAGATTTTCCTTTAGATGTTCCGCTTCTTGAAATTACCCTTCCTTTGCTATCATATGAATAAGAAATTATTTTATTGGTTGCCTGACCTCCATCTGTTGTAGAGATTTCTGCATGAGAAATAAGCTGACCTAAATTATTATAAGTATACTCCTTAGTTCCCTTGGGACTTATAATTTTCTTAGTTTGTCCGAAAGGATCATATTCATATTTATACAATCCATTGGAAGGATCATTGAACTCAGACTTTCTTCCCCAGGAGTCATACTTGGTAGTAACAATATTTTCGGCATATTGTGCTTTTATCTGTTCTCCCGCAGCATTGTAAGAGAAATTGACAGTCCCTCCCTTATCTGTACTGGAGATAACATTATTTAAAGCATCAGTGGTTTTACTATTTGTTCGTGCATATCCGTTAACTTCTGTTATAGAGATTGTATTTCCAGAAGTAACAGTTTCTATTCGCTTGCCCAAGAATGAAGATATTTCTCCTACATTATTTAATGTTGCTAATGCAGTTGCTGTTACCTTAGCAGGATAAAAAGTATCATTATAAGCGATGACGTTCCATAGGCTTATACTTCCACCTTCAAAATAAGGTTCACTCTCTTTCGTTTTTCTGCCTAAAACATCATATTGGATTTCCTGAGATACAAATTGACCCTGTCCGAATGCTTTTGTAGATGTTTTATAATCCTGTCCTAATTTGTTGGTGAATTTTTTTGATACATCACCATCAGGGTCATATTGAGTAATAGTTATATTTGATTGGCTATCTTTTTCATATTGATAAGTTGTTGTTCCTTCCAGATTGGTTTTGGACTTCATTAGTTTACCCCAACCATCATAGATATTGGTGAGCTTATTGTCCAACGGATCCGTCTGGGTAAGGATTTGTCCCCTATCATTGTATGTATAGCTGGTCGCTAGTCCGAGATTATCTGTATTTTTTTCAACAAATCTTCCTGTAGGTTCATATTTAGATGTACTGGTTTGGGTTTGAGAATCTACACTGTTACTGATAACTTTTTGAATAATATTTCCAAAACCATCATAATTATAGGTTTCCAGTAAATATTCGGTGTTATCTCTGTTCCACGTTTTAAGTGTTTTTAAAAGATTGCTTTCATAAACATATTCTTCTTTTGTAGATTTTGTATCACCATAAGCCTGTGTTATAACAGTTTTAGACTCTGGTCGACCAATATAATAATTGGAGCCTATCCCTGCTGGGTTATGAATATATCCAAAAGTAGTGTTTATTGTTGAAAAATTATTATTGATATTGACCTGGGTGGAACTTGGTAAGTAGTAATTATTATAAATTACTGATTTCGTTAAAGTAATATTTTTTAAGAAATCTTTTTCAATAATGATTTCAGGAAGAATTATATCAACTTTGTTAGGCAGTTGCTGAATAATATAATTATTTTGCTTAAATGATAATAACTGAGTATTATTAACGGAAATATCTGTCGGGAAAATCAGGCTTTCGTCGTTAGTTCTGATTGACCATTCTTTTACAGGCTGACCAAATTTTTGAGCATCTATCTCAACACCGCTCCATATTTTCGTGTTTTCAAAACCATCTGCATACCATGAAGATCTAGCCATTTGGTGATACCCAATACTTCCTCTTCCTTGCAAATGCCCTGTCATTCCTCTGTATCGGAAATCCTGCTTTCTGCCTACCTGCTGAAGTTGAGAAACAACGAAGGTCTGATCCACTCTTTCTAATGAAAAATAAGGATAAAGCTCTTTCTTAACTTTCTTATAAATATTAGTTCCATTAGGAACCGCTTCCAAGTAACTAACCCCCGTTATGACACTCCCATTTCGTTGGTTAATAGATTTAATCCTTGCTAGTTCTGAAAGTGGTGTTGGTGCTTTTATTCTGTGCAGATGTTCCTTCCAATATAGAAATACGTTATAATAGTTATTATTTGCCTTTATTGGATTTGTTAGAGGAGTAAACAATGTCAGGTCTTGAATATCCTGTACTTGGTACGTTGGACTTACAAAGGATGGTATGGGCTGGAAATTTAGCGTACCATCAGAAGCTGCTCCATTAGCCAATTTTGTACTTATGACATACCCGAAATCCCTATATCCCTGTGCGCTGTAATTATTAACCTGATTATAAGAGAAAATCTGAATAACATCAGATTTACCATCCTTATTCATATCAGCAATAGCAAAAAAGTACTGTCTGGCAAATTGAGTATAGCTATTATTGACCTGTGTTTGACGTTTTCTGTATGGAAAGAATTCTACTTTAAGGAAATTATTGAATCCTGTGCCAGTTCCTATATAGAATCTCCAGTCATCTGCTTTTCCAATGGCAGTGTCTGTAACTGGTATGGTAAAATCCAATTTCCCATCCCCATTAAAATCCCCAAATAATACAGGAAACTCAGGATCTTTAGTTTCAACTAAATTGCTTGTAAACCTAATTTTTTTCAGATATTGATTTGTAGCCGTTTTTACAAATTCAAATACTTTGTAATCATTATTGGAGACATTGATGATTTCAACCTTTCCGTCTCCATCTATATCCATATATTGCTGGTTATAAAGAATGTTTTCATTAATTCCTGCATCAATTGTATAAGTAGCAACTGGATTATTCTGATTTTTTAAATCTACAATGAAGTTTCCTACATCATATGTTGCACATCTAAGAACGGTACATGGAGCAGGACGGTTCGTAGTTTCATTTGGTGTAATATTACTACAAGCAGGATCTGGCACCCATTCACAAACTCTTTTTTTTAAAGTCAAAAAAATGTCCGAGATACCATCTCCATTAATATCACCTTCATTCAATGAGGAAACCTCTATGCGACAACCCGCAGGTGGAGGTTCATTACCTGTCACACAGTCGGATTCATCATATACTAATTTTTCAAATACTTTGACGAAATTATTATTTCTGAAGATATAACCTACAATTTTACCTTCCTCATATTGTACAATCCCATTCCCATTATAGATTTGTCCTTCTTCGTCCAGTAATGTACTCACTACTTTTGCATTAGCTTCAAAATATTTATTTGTAGTAATGGTCGTAAAAGTATCATTATTAAATGCTCCCAATTTCACAGTACCATTTGACATAATAAAATCGATATAGGAATCCCCGTTGAAGTCTCCTGTCAGTTTTACGCCGTTAAACGGATCACTATTGGGTAAATAGTCTAAATCCACAGAAGAAGGAACGGGTTGAGGATAATCAAATGCGATAGGATTGGCAGCAACTCCCTCTGCATTATATTCCGTAATTTTATTAATAAACTGGTAGCTTGTACCATTATTACCATATTCAATAGTGTATTTTTTATAAGAATTGTTGTTTGTTTTCACAACAACATTATCCAATATCCTGTCCTGAATCAATGAAACTCCAGCAACATAATATTGCTCAGACAAAGCTCTAGGCATATAGTTAAATGTGATTTCATTGATTACAGGAGTATTTAATACTTCGTTTCCTCCCCATTGAATGCTGGAGACTGAAGCTACATTTTTAGATGCAGTCTGTACATAGTTATAGACAATATAATTTCCCTGAGCATCTCTCCATTTAACAATATTATATTCTATGGGGGTTCTCGCTAAGCTCATTCCCGAATTTGTTCCCCCATACCAAGCCTGTGAGCCGTCTTCAAAAGTCACTTCCCAGTATTCTGGACCTTGCCATGCCTGACCTGTAATTGCCCCAACTGATTTTATTTTGATATTTGAATACTTCTCCGTAACATATTCTGCGCCATCTTTACCATATTCTCCTGAGTTTAAAATTAATCGTTGTCCGTTAAAACTATAATAGTCTGAATAGTCTAATTTTACACTGGTTAACTCTCCGTCTTTTTCAATATTTTTTCCACTTCTAGAGATAGTAGTGACACCTGATAAAGCCCATCCAAAACCAGCAATTCCATTTCCAGAATTACTCAGATAGATTAAGCTCATATTGGGAGAAACATTTTTCACACCCTGAGGCAGATCAATCGGTAAGGTAAATTGCAGTTGCCCTGCGCCATTTACTTCAATATTTCCTTTAGTATCATGAAATTTGTTATCTGCTGTTTCTGTAGTTCCGGTTGGATTACCGGCACCAGCTCCTGAATCAATTGGGCCCCCTCCCGGATTTTCAGTCCCCGGTCCAATTTTAGCGATAAAAGGATTAGATACATTGGATGTTGCATGAAACCCCTGTGCAAGCACAACAGTTTGTGGATCCTGAACCGTTCGCGAGGTACTTTCAGCTTGGTATAATATAGTTTGTGAATACCCTACTATTGAAAGACAGGATATTATGAATGAATAGAAAATTTTCATATTCTTTTTCTTTGTGTTAATAAATTGATAGACGACGAATCAGATAAATAGCTTATCGTTTTGTAACATTTCTTCCAAAGACTCTTCCGTCTTTTAATGTAAAGCGCAGAATATAAACGCCCCAGTCATAACCTGTCATATTGATCTTCAGCTGACGGTTCAATGCAGGAATATTCTGCTGTTGGAATTTCCAGTGTACCGTACTGTGCTGATACAGCGAAACAGATTCTATAAGATCGTCTGCTTCTTTAGTCCAGTCTATGGTAAGAACGTCATTAACGGGTACAGGATAAAGTCTTATCTGTTTCAGGAAAGTTTTTTCATCCATGGCAGGAGTTTCTTGCTGCTGCAAAGCAACCACTGTTTTAGTTTCTTGTTTTGCTGTTTCAGTAGGTGCATTTTTGGCTGCTGCATTAGTTCCTCTGTATCTTTGGTTTCCGGCTTCGTCATATTTGAAATAGACCTCAGTTTGTGAAAAGCCTAGAAACCCTATAAATAATGAGAATATCGAAAGTAATTTTCTTTTCATTTGTGATTTATTTTTTAGTGGAAAGAAGCTGTTGGACTTGTTTTTTTAGTTCTTTAATTTCTTCGGATTGAGATTTATTTTCTTTATCCTGCTCTATAGTATACAAGGTCAATTCCTCAATCTTTTGCAGCAATTTAATCTGGAATTCTCCCACATTTACTCCTTCTTTTTCCATTTCTTTTGCTGAAGCAATTTCGGGAAGGTGTTTCTTTTCTTTGATATGTTTTTCAACATCTTCTAATTTTGGAAGATTATAATTCTCATCAAAAACAAAATCGGCTGTAGGTGTAAGAGTTACTTTTATTTCTTTGGCTTCAAATTTACCTTGCAATGATGCATTGCCGTTGGAATGTAAAGTCAGAGTCTGTTGCTTGAGCCCTGCACCGGATACTAGATTAAAATTAATCTCATTATCTAACAATCGAATATATGAGCCTCCTTTTGAAGGGTTTATTCTTTCCATACTGCCCCCGTTCAAAAAATTTTTTATATTATTCCCAATACCCACCCCGGAATAGGTTAATCCTGGTTCGGAAGCCCAAATCATTAAATCCGCAGGAGCATTACCATCATTGTCTGCATGCAATAAGATGGTAGAAGTGTAATGCTTTCCATAAATAGAAAGTTTCTCTTGGGGTGTACTTGTATTTATACCTATATTGCCATCGTCCGCTAAGAATAAAGGCACATCACAAATTCCCCCAGCACAACGGTTGACTGCATCATATCTCATGAATCCCAACCCTTTTGCCCAGGTATTTCCTTTCCATATACTCCATTCCTTTACCTGGCCGGATTGTGTATATGAATCATCAACAAATCTCAGTCCGGTCGGAATATAACCTCCATTACCTCTAATGATGGGAATACTGCTGTTTGCATTAATATCAAGACTGGCTTCAGGTGCATTGATTCCGATACCAATATTATTATTTGAGGAGGTTTGCAATGTACCGGTTGGAGTATATAACTGTGCAAATGTGAAAGATGATGCCAATAGGGCCAATGATAATAATTTAATTTTCATCTGTTTATAGTTGTTTATTTTTTGTTCAATTAAATAAATTAGGTAAGTTTCTCTGCGTTACTAAATGTCCTTCATCAATATTTCCCAATGTAATTTGCACTGGCATTACTAAAAAACTACGGTGACGCATTGTGGATTCATTAGTCCATCCTTCTGGAAAGAATCGGTGTGACTTTTGTATTGTTGGCCTTAGAGATGAACAATTGTTTCTGTAAACCTGTTCGAAGGAGTAGCACTTGAGCTATCTGTATTCCGGTTCTGTGCAAATTGTGATAAGCCGAAAAGCTCAGAATAATTAATAAAGATTGTTTCATAATTTTTTTCAGTATAAGTGTTTTAAAAAATAATTAATATAAAATGTCAGTAGGTGAGTGACTGAAGGCTGTGTTTTTTAGTAATAAGGTTATGTTTTTTCAGCAAAAATAAAAAATATTTAAATCAAAAGCTGACAATAATAAGGCAAATCATTAAAATGGGAATTATATGATGACGAATTAAAAAAAATCATAATAATTTTAGTCAAAACTCTTTTAAATCAAAAAATATTAAGCGGGGAAAATCAAAAAATAGTGATCTTGAACTTGTAAACAGTTGTTTATCAGTGTTAATTTATTTTTGAAAAATTAATGCTCCTTAGAAAGAAATTAGATGCTAAAAATATAATAAATCACTCTACGGTCTTTCCTTTTTAGAAAAAAACTTTACCTTTGTCCATATGAACCTGTTAAGATGGATACTAGCATTCTATTTCATGGCATTGTCACTGATGCCCTGCGAAGATGTGCACCGTCCTGCAGGGCCTTCTGAAATTAAACTTTCATTCAATATTCAGGAATCCCATTCAAAAGATAAGGGAGACATCTGCTCACCGTTGTGTACCTGCAGCTGCTGCCAGATGACAGTGTCTTCTTTCAAAATGGATCCTTTGTTTGAAGTTCAAAGCCATGTTCAGGCTTACTTTTCAAAGAAAATTCTTTTTCAGAAAAACAATTTCGCATACCAGATGTACGACCATATCTGGCAGCCCCCTAAGATTTAATTTTTATTGATTATTAGAAAGTTAGGCTTTCTGATCTACTGAACTTTGCAATACCATTGCAGAGGTCTTCGTGATATTTTTGCAGCGGCATTATTGCCGTATGCAGTTATTTCCAATAAAAAATTAAATACAGATTGTGTTAGATAAAATCATAAAATTCAGTATCAAAAATAAGGTGGTTGTGGGTATCATGACTTTGCTTCTCATTATCTGGGGAGTATGGAGTGCTACAAAACTTCCCATAGATGCGGTTCCTGATATTACCAATAATCAGGTGCAGATTATTACAGCATGTCCTACGCTGGCAGGGCAGGAAGTGGAGCAGCTTGTTACCTTTCCCATAGAGCAGAGTATTGCCAATGTTCCGGATATCCAGGAAACAAGAAGCATTTCAAGATTCGGACTTTCCGTGATCACTGTGGTATTCAAAGAAAATGTAGACGTTTATTTTGCCAGACAGCTGATCAATGAACAGCTGAAGTTGGCCGTTGAAGAAATCCCCAAAGGAGTGGGAACTCCCGAACTTGCCCCTGTAAGTACAGGTCTTGGGGAAGTGTATCAGTATATTCTCCACCCGAAAAAAGGCAGTGAAAAGAAATATTCTGCCAAAGAACTCCGCACCATGCAGGACTGGATTGTCCGCAGACAGCTGAACGGAACACCAGGCGTTGCAGAAATCAACAGCTTTGGAGGAGAATTGAAGCAATATGAAGTCGGTATAAACCCGGACCGCCTTAAAGCCATGGGAGTAAGCATTACCGACATTTTTACAGCTTTAGAAAAAAATAACCAGAATACAGGAGGAGCTTATATCGACAAAAAGCCAAATGCTTATTTTATCCGGGGAATTGGCCTTGTGGCCTCACTGGAAGATATTAAAAATATTTCCGTAAAAAATGAGACAGGAAGCGTTCCTATATTTATAAAAGATGTTGCAGATGTTCGTCTCGGGAATGCTGTGCGTTACGGAGCACTGACTTACAATGGAAAAGTAGATGCAGTAGGCGGCGTAGTAATGATGCTGAAAGGAGCCAACAGTAACGAAGTGGTCAGCCGTATTAAAGCTAAAATCCCGACCATTCAGAAGTCCCTTCCCGACGATGTGGTCATAGAGCCTTTTCTGGACAGAACAGATCTTGTCGGGAGAGCAATTAACACTGTAGAGAAGAATCTTATTGAAGGTGCCCTGATTGTTATTTTCGTCCTGGTGGTTTTCCTTGGAAACCTCAGAGCAGGATTGATTGTGGCTTCAGCCATTCCATTGTCACTGCTTTTTGCTTTGGGAATGATGAATGTTTTTGGAGTAAGTGCCAATTTAATGAGTCTTGGAGCAATAGACTTCGGCTTGATCGTAGACGGTGCAGTAATTATTGTGGAAGCCACTCTACATCATTTGGGACTGAGAAAATCCATGCGGACGCTTACCCAAAGCGAAATGGACGAAGAAGTTTTTCTCTCCGCATCGAAGATCAGAAGCAGTGCAGCTTTCGGAGAGATTATTATTCTGATCGTTTATATCCCGATCCTTACATTGGCCGGTGTGGAAGGAAAAATGTTTACGCCAATGGCTAAAACGGTAGGATTTGCCATTTTAGGAGCATTGATCCTTTCACTGACCTATATACCAATGATGAGTGCCTTGTTCTTGTCTAAAAAGATTTCACATAAAGAGACTTTCTCGGACAAAATGATGAATTTTCTTCAGAAAATCTATCAGCCCATGCTGCAGAAAGCAGTTAAAGTAAAATACATCATTGTATCAGCTACGGTTTTCATTTTTATCGTTAGTGCTTTCATTTTCAAAAATATGGGTGGTGAATTTATCCCGCAGCTGCAGGAAGGAGATTATGCATTCCACTGTATCCTGCCGCAGGGAAGTTCCCTCAGTCAGAGTATCGAAACCTCTATGCAGGCGTCAAGAATTATCAAACAGTTTGATGAGGTGAAAATGGTCGTTGGAAAAACCGGTTCTGCTGAGGTTCCTACCGATCCGATGCCTCCCGAAGCTACCGATTTGATTGTTGTTTTAAAACCACAAAAAGAATGGAAATCAAAAAAATCATATACAGAACTCGCCGATGAGATCAGTGAAAAATTAGAAACCATTCCCGGAGTGTTTTTTGAAAAGAACCAGCCCATCCAGATGCGTTTTAATGAGCTGATGACAGGAATCAGACAGGACGTTGCCGTTAAAATTTTTGGCGAAAACCTCGATTCGCTTTCTATTTATGCGGATAAAGTTGGAAAAGCAATCCAGACCGTCGATGGTGCAACTGCCCCACAGATCGAAAGAGTAAGCGGACTTCCCCAGATTAACGTAGAATACGACAGAACGAGAATGGCCAATTACGGATTGAATATAGAAGATGTAAACAATGCCGTAAGCACCGCCTTTGCAGGTAAAACAGCCGGCCAGGTTTTTGAAAACGAAAGACGCTTCGACCTTGTGGTCCGTCTCGACAGTCTTCACAGAACGAATATCGAGGATGTGAATAATTTAATGATTGCAACAGGAACAGGGGCACAGGTCCCACTTTCCCAGGTGGCTAATGTCAGCTATAAACTGGGACCGGCACAGATCAGCCGTGAAGAAGGGAAAAGGAGAATTGTAATCGGTTTCAATGTAAAAGACCGTGATGTACAAAGTGTGGTGAAAGATATTCAGGCGAAATTAGATAAACAGATCAAGTTACCTTCCGGATATTATTTTACCTATGGGGGTCAGTTTGAAAATCTACAGGAAGCCAGCAAGCGTCTGATGATCGCGGTTCCGGTTTCCCTGTTTCTGATTTTTATGTTGCTCTATTTCACCTTCCACTCATTTAAGCAGGCTGCATTGATCTTTACAGCTATTCCGATGAGTGCCATCGGAGGTATATTTGCCCTTCTTTTAAGGGATATGCCGTTCAGTATCAGTGCCGGGATTGGATTTATCGCTCTTTTCGGAGTCGCGGTTCTTAACGGAATTGTATTGATCGGAACATTTAACCAACTGGAAAAAGAGGGTGAGACGGATGTGCTGAAAAGAGTCTATGAAGGAACAAAAACCAGATTAAGACCGGTTCTGATGACCGCAACAGTAGCCTCATTAGGATTCCTGCCGATGGCAATTTCTACGGGAGCAGGAGCTGAGGTACAGAAACCTTTGGCAACCGTAGTCATCGGAGGATTGGTGACTGCTACATTCCTTACCTTATTTGTTCTGCCGATGCTCTATATTATTTTTAATTCAAAGATTTCAGGAAAGATGAATAAAATGAAGCCAATCACTACAGCTATTGTTCTTGGGTTCCTGATGTTTGGACAGACATTCAATGCGCAGACCAGACCCATTTCCGTAGATCAGGCTGTAGAAATGGCTGCCGAAAATAATCTGGTTTTAAAATCAAAAGATCTCAATATAAAATCTGCCGAAGCTTTAAAAGGAACGGCAAAAGAACTTCCCAAATTAAATTTTGAAGCACAGCTTGGACAGTACAACAGTCCGAAATTCGACCAGTCATTTGCCATTTCGCAGAGCATCCCTTTTCCCACGTTGTTCAAAGCAAGGAGAGAATTGATCACCGAAAATATAAAAAGCAGGCAGATCGATAAAGAAATCTCGGCGAATGAACTGACCAAACAGGTAAGAACATATTATTATCAGATTGAATACCTTCAGTACAATAAATTCAAACTGAAAGAGCTTGACAGCCTTTATCAGGATTTTATCAGGATCGCTACCGTAAGATTTAAAGCGGGAGATATCAAGAAAATTGAAATTAACACCGCAGAAACCCAAAAAGGAGAAATCAGTCTTCTGCTGAAACAGAATGAAGTGTATTTAAACAATGCCTATAAAAATCTAAAGACATTACTGAATACTTCCGAGAATTTTGAAGTTCCTTTTAAAAGTGATTACGAACCCCTGAATACCGAAAATATTCTGGACAGTTCATCGCTAGCCAATAATCCTACGGTTAAAGCTTTTTATCATGAAATGGAACTGGCCGAAAAGAATAAAAATGTGGAAAAATCACAGGGGCTTCCTGAATTCAGCCTTGGTCTGACGAGCCAGTCGCTGATTGGTTTCCATACCAAAAACGGGCAGGAGAAATTCTATAATGCAGGCGACCGTTTCAATTCGTTCTCTGTAGGGGTTGCCATTCCGTTGACGTTTGGAGCGACAAAAGCAAGAATGCAGTCCCTGGAATATGAAAAATTGGCAGCCGAAACCAATGCGAAGATGCAGCAGAAACAACTTTCTACACAGCTTGAAAACGCTTTCGGACAGTATCAGCAGGATATACAGCAGTACGAATATTACGTAAGTCAAGCTATCCCTAATGCCGAAAAAATTGTGAAAGCGGCCCAGTTAGGGTACAAAACAGGAGAAATCTCTTACGTAGAATATCTTTTTGCCTTGCAGACTGCCACCAATATTCAGTTGAAATATTTAGAATCCATTCAGCAGGTCAACCAATCTGTAGTTACCATTAATTCAATCATCAATAAATAACATGAAAATAAAACACAATATCATATCTCTGACCGTCACGGCACTTTTACTTTTAAGCTGTGGAAAAAAAGAAACATCGGCTGAAAAACCAGAAGTGAAAACTGAAAAAGCTGAGGCCGGCCATGAAGAAGGACCACAGACCATTGCTGCATTAACGGAAGACCAGATTAAATCCGTCGGGATATCTTTAGGCCCAATCGAAATGAAGGAACTTACTTCCACCGTCAAAGCGAACGGCCTTCTGAGAGTGCCCAACAATAATAAAGCCACCATTACTTCTCTGTATGGCGGAGTGATCAAGACCCTGAATGTACAGGTAGGAAGTATCGTAAAAAAAGGACAGGTAATCGCAACCATCGCCAATCCTGAATTTATCCAGTTGCAGGAAGAATATTTAACGACGAACAGCAGGATTACCTATGCAGAGCAGGAATACAGAAGACAGCGTGAACTTTTTGACAACGATGCCGGCGCAAAGAAAAACCTGCAGAGCTCAGATGCCGAGCTTAAAACCCTGAGAACGAAAAAAGCGTCCCTTCTGAGACAGCTTCAGATGATGGGAATCAGTCCGGGGAAAGTGAGCAATGGCAATATGAGATCAGGACTGGTGATTACAGCGCCGATCAGCGGAACGGTCAGCAATATTTCAGCACAGATTGGAAGTTATGTAGATGTTTCGTCACCCGTGGCAGAAATTATTGATAACAATTCTATCCATCTGGATCTTCAGGTTTTTGAAAAAGACCTTCCTAAAATGAGAGTAGGGCAGATCGTCCATTTCAAACTGACAAACAATCCTGAAACCGAATATGACGCCATGGTTTACAGTGTAGGCTCCTCATTTGAAAACGAAAGCAAAACCGTTTCAGTACATGGCACAGTCACCGGGAATAAAGCAGGTCTGATCGACGGAATGAACATTACCGGAATTGTCAGTCTTGATAAAAATACAACGCCTGCTGTTCCGAATGAAGCCATAGTAGAAGCAGATGGAAAATACTACGTCTTTATCCAGACAAATAAAAAGCCGGAGGAGCATGAAGAGGAAGAAGGCGGAGACGATCACAAAAATGAAAAAGGAGAACCTGCCGAACGTAAAAAGACTTTAAATTTTGAAAAAGTAGAAGTGGTAAAAGGAACTTCAGATATGGGGTATACGGCAATTACTCCTGTAAAAGGAATTCCTGCGGGTGCTAAAATAGTAGTGAAAGGAGCATTTTTTGTTAATGCGAAGCTTGCCAATTCCGGGGATCATGGGCATTAACAGGAAATAATAGACAATTTATAAGAACAGACCGGAAGAGGTGCCGATTTTATGCCTAAATTAGAGGTGTTTACGGTAGATTTTCAGAGTCAGAATAAGAAACATTCTAATACATTATTCAGTTATGCTGCTAAACAAGAAAATATCCATCTGGTATTTCATCCGTGAAATAAGATCTCAGATCCTGTTTATGGCCATATTTGCTGTATCCATAGGACTATTAGACCTTCTCCCATGGTTCCGGAAAATTTCGCTTCCCCTTAATATTCCGGCACTGTTGGGAACAGCCGTATCATTGCTGCTGGCATTCCGTACTTCCCAATCCTACGAAAGATGGTGGGAAGCCAGAACAGTATGGGGTGCGATAGTGAATGATTCCAGAACACTGATGAGGCTCGTCATCCAGTTTTTTCCGGCAGGAGAAGATAAAGTCATAAAAGAATTTGCACAAAGACAGATCATCTGGACCTATGCCCTTGGTGAATCTCTGAGAAGACTGCCTTTTTCAGACAAAGTTCAGCACTATCTGGATGAATATCAGATCAAAGCTGCCAATGTTCCGAATGCCCTTTTAGATGCCCATTCCCAACAGCTCAAAGAAATCGCTTCTTCAAAAGGATTAACAGACTTTCAGCGGATGCAGCTGAATGACATCATCACCAGGCTCTGCGACAGCATGGGAAAATGTGAACGGTTGAAAAATACGGTTTTCCCAAGGTCTTACAGTATTTTGCTGCATACCCTGATCTATGTTTTTGCGGCTATCCTTCCGTTTGGACTGGATGATTCCCAGCTGGCTGTTGAAATATTAATAACTTTCCTTATTCCGGTCATGTTTCTTGCGATCGAAAAGACATCCATTATCATGCAGGATCCTTTTGAAAACGGGCCTGTAGATACACCTGTGACCACATTGGCGCAGACTATTGAAATGAATATTAAGCAAATGACAGGAGATCAGAATATTCCCGTTAAAAAAGAAAATGCTTTGTATTACGAAATGTAATCACCTAAAATTCAGAAAACATGGAAGAAATAAAAATGCAGACAGGTTCACCGGCCAGCAGACATAAAAAGAACTTACTCTTTGTCCTGCTGTTAAGCGGAGCCTATATGGTTGCTGAGGTGATTGGCGGTTTTATCACCCAAAGTCTTGCCCTGATGGCAGATGCAGCACACATGCTGACTGATGTTGTGGGATTGCTTCTGGCATTTATCGCCATCAAAATAGGAGAAAGAAAAGCCGATGCCTCTAAAACATTCGGGTATTACCGGACAGAAATATTGGCGGCAGTTATCAATGCTGTGGTATTATTGGGAATTTCCCTTTACGTATTGTATGAAGCTTACCAAAGATTTCAGAATCCTCCGGCTGTTCAGAGTAAAACCATGCTGATTGTTGCTGGAATAGGACTTGTAGTAAATATAATCGGAATGATGATTCTAAGAAAAGACTCGGAAGGAAGCCTGAATATGAAAGGAGCCTACTTTGAAGTGCTTTCCGATATGCTTACCTCTGTTGGAGTAATGATTGCAGGAGTTATTATGCTGACGACAGGCTGGTATTATGCAGATCCGATTATTTCTGCAGTTATTGGGCTTTTGATTTTTCCAAGAACATGGCGTTTATTGAAAGAAGCTGTCAATGTCCTGCTGGAAGGAACTCCAAAAGATGTTGATATTCATCAGCTTCGTCAGTCATTAGAAAAAATTCCGGGTGTAGAAGGGGTTCATGATCTTCATGTATGGTCGCTGACCTCAAGCGTAAATGCGATGAGCGCTCACATCGTGAAAGATAAGGAAACAGGGCAGAATCAGTTGCTCAAAATTTTAACGGAAGCTACAACAGAAAATTTTAAAATTTCTCATACCACTTTTCAGATTGAAGAAGAAGGTTATGAAGAACAGGAAGTACATCTTTAAAAAGAAATTGAAAATGAAAAAAGATATAGAAAACAAACTCATCGATAAAAATACCAAGCCCACCAGCATGCGAATTCTGGTGTATGATTTTCTGAGTACACAGGAAGCTGCATTATCTCTGTCAGAAGTAGAAAGTCACTTTGATAATGCAGACAGGACCACCATTTACCGGACACTGAAAACGTTTGAAGAAAAAGGAATTGTCCACAGCATACAGGAAAATACCACTACAAAATATAAACTATGCGATGACGGCTGCGATGAGAAAACTCACAAAGACTGGCATCTGCATTTTTACTGCAAAATATGCAAGCAGACCACCTGCAGAGAAGATATTTCCTTTCCTCAAAATGTTCAGGCCAATTTCAGAATCGATGAAATAAGACTTTTTGCCAAAGGAATCTGCGAAAACTGTCTTGAAAGTTTGCAATAGTATTGCATTGAGTATAACCTTAATTTTACATCAAAATAGTATTTATGGAAGAATGTTGCAGTACAAAACCCAAAAAGAAAGAACAGCATACACACGGTCATTCAGAAGGAGACGGGCATGATCACTCTCACGATACAGGAGACAAAACAGCCTTCCAGATGTTTCTTCCTGCCATCATTTCTTTGCTGCTGTTGCTGATAGGAATAGCATTGGATAATTATATAAAAACAGAATGGTTTACAGGCTGGGTACGTTTGGCCTGGTATCTGGCAGCCTATATTCCTGTAGGATTTCCCGTATTAAAAGAAGCCTACGAAAGCATCGTTCAGGGTGATGTCTTTTCTGAATTTTTCCTGATGGGAATTGCCACAGTAGGAGCATTTGCAATAGGGGAATATCCTGAAGGTGTTGCCGTAATGCTTTTCTATTCCGTAGGAGAAGTATTCCAGGGAATGGCCGTTTCAAGAGCCAAAGGAAACATCAAAGCATTGCTGGATCAGCGTCCTGATGAGGTAACGATCATTGAAGGAAGCCAGCCAAAGACCATTAAAGCCAAAGAAACCAAAATAGGCGATGTCATCCAGTTGAAACCCGGTGAAAAACTGGCTCTTGACGGTGAACTGATGACTGAATCAGCTTCATTCAATACCGCAGCGCTCACAGGTGAAAGTAAGCCGGATACAAAAACAAAAGGGGAGGCCGTACTGGCCGGGATGATAAATATGAACAGCATTGCTCTTGTAAAAGTGAATACCGCTTATGAAGACAGCAAGCTGAGTAAAATTCTGGAACTGGTTCAAAATGCCACCGCGCAGAAAGCCCCTACCGAATTATTCATCAGGAAATTTGCAAAAATATACACGCCGATTGTTGTATTTCTTGCCATAGGAATATGTCTTCTGCCGTATTTCTTTGTGAATGATTATCAGTTCAGAGACTGGTTGTACAGAGCCTTGATCTTCCTGGTGATCTCATGTCCTTGTGCGTTGGTGATCTCCATTCCGCTGGGGTATTTCGGAGGAATCGGAGCTGCGAGCAGAAACGGAATTTTGTTTAAAGGAAGTAATTTCTTAGACAGTATCGCAGAAATCCAGAATGTAGTAATGGATAAAACCGGAACCATGACGGAAGGCGTATTCAAAGTACAGGAAGTAAGCATTCAGCCCGAATTTAATAAAGAAGAGATCCTGAAATTGGTCAATACCCTGGAAAGTAAAAGTACACACCCTGTAGCCACAGCAATCCACAATTATGCAGGAGAGATTGATCATGCTCTTCCCCTGGAAAATGTGGAAGAAATTGCGGGACATGGCTTAAAAGCTTCAGTCAATGGAAAAGTATTGCTGGTAGGTAATTTTAAGCTGATGGATAAATTTGGTATCAGCTACGATACCAATCATGCCAATATTGTGTACACGCTTATTGCCATAGCTTATGATCAAAAGTTTGCAGGCTACATCACCATTGCAGACAGTATAAAAAGCGATGCCAAGGAAACCGTTGATAACCTGCACAGAATGGGTGTAAAAGCAACCATGCTCAGCGGTGATAAAACTACCGTTGTCAAATATGTGGCAGACCAACTCGGTATCGACAGTGCTTTTGGAGACCTCTTACCGGAAGACAAAGTCAATAAAGTAAAAGAAATCAAAGCAAAAAATCAAACTGTAGCATTTGTCGGCGATGGCGTGAATGATGCTCCCGTAGTTGCGCTTAGCGACGTAGGAATCGCCATGGGCGGACTAGGAAGCGATGCCACGATTGAAACCGCAGATGTAGTTATCCAGGATGATAAACCCAACAAGATTCCAATGGCCATCAATATTGGTAAACAAACCAAGAAGATCGTTTGGCAGAATATTGTTCTTGCCTTTGCGGTAAAAGCGGTTGTCTTAGCGCTCGGAGCCGGAGGTCTGGCCACCATGTGGGAAGCCGTATTCGCAGATGTGGGAGTAGCAATGCTGGCTATTTTAAATGCAGTGAGAATTCAGAGGATGAAGTTTAACTAGGTTGCATCATAGATTGCAGGTAGCAGGTAAAATGAAAACAAACATACAGTTTCAAACATAAAAATCTGCTTAATCAGCAAAATCAGCGAGATAAAAATAAAGTCTCCGTTATAATTGTAGCGGAGATTTATTTTCTTTTAACTTGGTTCACCGGTTCTCAATCAAAAATAACAATGACATTCATCATAAATAAGGCATAAACCCAATTTGAATAGTATATTTGTACAACAGAACTGATCATTGAGACTTTTTATTTCCATATTCATCATTTTTACCATTGCATTACGTCCCGTTTTGCCATTGGTGAACTATGCCGTGAACTATGATTATATTGTAAAAAACCTTTGTGAAAACAGGAATATTCCTCAGTCAACGTGTAAAGGGAAGTGTTATGTCAGCAAAGAGCTGGCAAAAACGGAAAAGCAGTCCAACAATTCCCAGGTCATCAAAATATCCGGTCTGGATGTTTTTGTTTCCCACGATATCCTTTCATTTTTCGGTCAGAAAGAATCTGATGCTGAAGATAAGGCTATATATTCAGATTATAGTATTGATCATTCTTCGGAGTACTTTTCCAGAATATTCCATCCTCCTTTAGGTTAAATTTTTAACTACCTTTAGTTTTTTCTCAAAGTACCTCGTTTTCTATGGCTGGATATTGTTTTAAAGCAATAGATGGTAGAAACGGTGTTTCTCTTTGTGTTAAAACTAATTCACACATTCATATACTATCAATTTCAATTTACCATTAAAATGAAATCAAAAATTATTCTGACTGCATTGTTGTCAGTTTCATTATTCGCCTGTGGCCAGGAAACGCCTAAAGTAAAGCATAAAAAGAGCACAACATCTTCAAAATCGACTGTTAAGAAAGTAAAATTCGCCAATGCAGAAGATCCCATCTGCCACATGAAAACAGAAGATGATATGAAAGATACGGCAGTCTATAAAAATAAAACGTACGGTTTTTGCAGTAGCCTATGCAAGGACGAATTCAAAAAAAATCCTGAGAAATATGCCCAAAAATAATAAAACCCAAAACGGAACAAAGAGAAAGGTGATTATTCCGATTGCGATTTTCGCTCTTCTGTTTCTGGGAATAGGTGTGGGAATGGGATATTTTAAAAAGAACCTGTATACCGTAATGAAGGTTCCCGATTTTGAACTCACCGACCAGAATAATAAAAAAATCACCAATAAAGATATGCTGGGAAAAGTCTATCTGGTAGAGTTTTTCTTTAGCAGATGTCCTACAATTTGTCCTGTAATGAACCGGAATATGAGATTTATTGAAGATGAGGTAAACAGTCCGGAATTTGGAATCATTTCAATAAGCATTGATCCGGAAAATGATACACCCGCGGCATTGAAAGAACACGCTAAAAGTGTAGGGGCAAAATCCCCGGACTGGCATTTTCTTACCGGAAACAGAGATTATATCGGAAAACTGGCAGACCAGTTCAATATCTACGTAGGAGATAAGGAAGATGACAGCGAAAGCCTTAACCACAGTGGAATGATCGCTCTGGTAGATAAGGAAGGAAATATCCGTTGCAGATACAATAAAGATAAAATGCCGATCCTGTATTACTCCGGACTGAATTATGAAGATCCGGAAGGGAAAACTCCGAAGCTTAACGGGAAATACCATCCGGACCGGGAAATATTGATCGAGGATATTAAGAAATTATTGAAATAGAGTTAGGGAAGGAAGATGGAAGAATGAAGCTGGAAGTTAATGATGAGGGTAATGATTGATGATAGTCATTAATGAAATGATTAGAGACAAATGAATTGAGATTATGGAGTAGAGGAGTCTTAATGCAGAAGCTAATGATTTGGGATACTGAGTGATGAATTCATGCATGCGGATGATTAAAAAGATGAGATGAGGAAGTATAGATGGAGTATAGTCATCCTCAGGCAGAATGAGCTTCCCTCTTCCATCATCCTGCTTCCCTTCTATAAGTATAAAAATATTGTTAAACCATAAAAACAAAACGTTATGAAGATTTTGAAAGTAGCAGCTTTAAGTGCCGTATTTGCCGCACAGTTTGCTTTTGCTCAGTTTAAGCAGACACCGCTTCCTTATGCCTATAATGCACTGGAAGGTTCGATAGATGCACAGACTATGGAAATTCACTATTCAAAGCATGGTGCAGCTTATACTGCTAATTTGAATAAAGCAATTGCGGGTACACCTCAGGAGAAGCAGACCCTTTTCCAGATCCTTTCAGGGGTTTCTAAATTGACTCCGGCAGTGAGAAACAATGCGGGTGGGCATTACAATCACGAGCTTTTCTGGACCGTTCTTACGCCTGTAAAAAATACACAGCCTTCTGAAAAATTAGCTAAAGCAATTACGGAAACTTTCGGAAGCATGGATGCTTTCAAAGAAAAGATCAGTAAAGCGGGGGCAGACCGTTTCGGTTCAGGATGGGCATGGCTTTCTGTGGATAAAAACGGAAAATTATTCGTGTCTTCTACAGCCAATCAGGATAACCCTCTGATGGATGTCGTGGAAGAAAAAGGAACTCCGATCTTAGGAATTGATGTGTGGGAACACGCTTATTACCTGAAATATCAGAACAAGAGAGCAGACTATCTTACTGCCATCTGGAATGTACTGAACTGGAAAGAAGTAAGCAGAAGATATGATGAAGCTGTAAGCAAGAAATAAAGATGAACTTAATTTGCAGCATATTCCTCACTCTTTATATGGTGTTCAGGCCTCTGATCCCACTGATGGAGTATGCTGTAAATTATAATTACATTTCCACGGTTCTCTGTATCAATAAAAGCAAGCCGGAGCTTCACTGTAACGGAAAGTGCTACTTAAGCAAAGAACTTTCGAAGACGGATAATTCCGATTCCTCACCTTTAAATAAAACCAAAAATTCAGGACAGAAAAATCTTGATATCTGTACACTTCCTGAAATTACCTCTGTTCAAAATGCAGAAAAATTTCTATCCGTAAATTTCAATTTCCTTTATGAAACAGTCTATTCTTTTCTGTTTCTGAAACACATTTTCAAACCACCGGTTTTTTTTAAGTTCAATTTTAAACATTACAAAACCACAGAACGCATATAAGGTTCGCTGAAAATTCAGTGTTCTTCTATATAGTTTTCAATACACTTTAAATAATTGAAGCGTCAAAAAACTTTTGTGCCTTTGGTGTGATATTTTTCACCACAAATTGCACAGATTTTCACAAATGTTTATACATATTCGAGATAAAAAATCCTTGATTTTTTTAAAACTTAAGTGATCTTCTTATTCAAAAACATTTCAACTCCAACTAACTAAAGTGTCAAAAAACTTTGTGCCTTTTGTGGTTAAATAAATTGAATGTTAGTTCATTCAAAAGTATTTCTATTTTAAAAATTCAACTTAAAAAATCAAAATGAAAACCTATAAATTTTTATCATTATTCTTTATTACCTTTAGCTTATTCACTTTATCATCATGTCGAAACAGCGATGATGCCGATCCGCAGGATACTGCAACCGGAAACCTGCAGATAAAATTTGAAAACGGATTCAATAACCTGGGGGATATTGTCCTAAACCAGACGGTACAGACTTCTGCTGCCGGGCAGAAACATACTTTCTCCGCTTTGAAATATGTCATCAGCAATATCACACTGATTGACGAAAGCGGAAATGAATTCACATACAATGAAAATAATCCTGATAAAGGTGCTTTTATTATAGATCAGGCAGATGCCGTTGCAGGAGTTGTTTATCTCGATCTGAACGGTATTCCTAAAAACAATTACAAAAAAGTAAAATTCGGACTTGGGATCAGTCAGAAAGCATACCTGCTGGGACAGGACGGGCAGGCAGAATTCTGGACGAAAGCCAAGCAGAAAGGAATGTCGTGGTCATGGGCAGCCGGTTATGTCTTTGTAAAACTGGAAGGAAAATACGGAACTGCTTCTGCAGATACGGAATTCATGAATCACACCGGAAACATGGGAAATGTAACGGCTAATAATACTCCGGATCTTTATCGGGAAATTACGTTGAATCTTCCGACAACCGCCAGAGTAACAGCCCAGGTAAGACCTTCTATCCACATTCTTGCAGATCTTAATCAGTTTCTGAGCGGAAGCAAAACGCTTTCCCTAACTACAGAAAACAATATGATGATGGGTTCAGGCCAGCATCTGGTGGATGTTACCAATAACCTAACTGCGATGTTTAAAGTAGATCATGTTCATAATGATTAGGATTTTATTAAAAACAATACTGCTGGTTATTACTTTTCTGAGCTATTTGTCATGCTCGGATGAGGTCATGCAGCCGCTGGAAAAAGATGAGGTCTATTCACTGCAGTTTCCGTCGTACTTTCCTAAAATGACTTTCGATGAAGCCGGTAATCCGGTCACAAAAAATGGAGTAGAGTTGGGAAGAAATTTATTTTACGAGGGCAGGCTTTCCCGGAACAATACCATATCATGTGGTTTCTGCCATATTCAGGAAAATGCCTTCACGCACCATGGCCATACCGTGAGTCATGGTGTGGACGACAGAATTGGAATCCGTAATGCACCACCCATTCAAAACATGGCATTCCTGAAAAGGTATATGTGGGACGGCGTGATCCATAATCTGAACGAACAGCCGGTCATACCGATCACGGATGCCAATGAAATGGACAGCTCAATGCCAGAAGTAATTTCTAAATTAAAGGATGATCAGAAGTATAAAAAACTCTTCAAGGCAGCTTATGGTGACGAAAACATAACCGGTGAAAGACTATTGAAGGCTCTGTCGCAGTTTATGGTAAGCATGATTTCCGCAGACTCGAAATATGACAGGGTTAAACAGGGAAAAGAAAATTTTACTGCTGAAGAATCTCAGGGATTAGCTCTTTTTAATCAGAAATGTGCTTCCTGCCACAGCGGAGAATTATTTACCGATGAGAGTTTCAGGAATACAGGAATGTACTACAATACCCAGTTCAAAGATGCCGGGCGTTATCGAGTAACCCTTGATCAGGTGGATTGGATGAAATTCCGTGTACCGAGCCTTAGAAATGTAGAATATACCGCACCCTATATGCATGACGGAAGGTTTTACACGCTGGGAGCCGTCCTTAATTTCTATTCAGATAGTGTGGAGGATAATCCCAATCTTGATCCGCAGCTGAAAAATAACGGGCATGTCGGAATTGCGATGGATACACAGGAAAAACAGCTGATCATCGCTTTTTTGAAAACCTTATCTGATAAAAACTTTATTTCTAATCCAAAATTTGCAGAATGAGCATAAAAAAAATAATATTTATACTAAGTGTTACATTATCATGGGTCTGTAAGGCTAAAACGATCAACGACAGTCTGTATATCGCAGATCCGGTAAACAGTATTGTATTTGATGACTGTGATGCGTGCGGCTGTGCAGCAGGAAACGGTTCCTCCGGTTTTGAATCTTTACTGAATCCACAGTTTATCGGGATCAAATATTTTGCCCAGCATTACAAGGCCAAAGAAAACCTTTTTGTAAAAGACCTCACACAGGATCAGTACTTCAATACCCTGCAGGTTTGGGGTAAAATTCCATTGACTGAAAAATTGAGCGTATATGCCAGCCTGCCATTTCATTTTCATGAAAAGAAAACAATGCAGGGCGATATCAACATCAATGGAATCGGTGATATGAACCTGATGGGAATCTACAGGATTATCAATTCTAAAGATAATTTTCATCAGCTTAGTGGTGGTTTGGGAGTAAAAATTCCTTTGGGGAAATTTGATGAAAAAGGAGCTTCGGGAGTCAATCCAAGTTTTCAGCTTGGAACAGGAAGCTGGGACTATCAGGCCGCTTTGAACTATAAATTTCAAAAGAATAAGCTGGCTGTGCTGGTCAACACAGATTACACGGTAAAAACCGAAAATAAGAAGCATTACCATTTCGGAAACCAGTGGAATTATGCCGCAACAGGTTTTTATCAGCTTGCAGCAAATGAAAAGACTATTTTCTCTGCCAAAGCCGGACTTCAGGGCGAAGTCTATGATAAAAACAGACAGTTTGACGAAGTATTGCCCAAAACAGCCGGAAGCGCTTTATATGGAAAACTCGGTTTTGAAGCTTCGTATAAAAAGTTCAGTTTAGGAGGAGAAGTGATGCTGCCTGCCTATTCCAATCTTGCGGCAGGCGATATCGAAGCAAAATCCAGATTCAGTGTATTTATCAATTTTGGAATTTAATGTAGTTGGCTTCGAGAGCCTCAGCCAACAAATGTGGGTTATTCAATATTCATTATAATAGAAAATAAATTGTACACTCGATTATAATTTCTAAAAAACTGGTGGCTGAGGTTCTCGAAGCCACCAGTTTTAATATATCACTTAACAAATCTGATTTTTTCATAGTATTGAGAATTAATCTATTATGCCATTATTGTATATATTAAGTTATTTTCTATCTTTGCCGCAATCTGGTGCGCTGTAAAAAGCACTTAAAAGGGAATCCGGTGAAAATCCGGGACAGACCCGCTGCTGTAAGCTCCACATCAAAGTTTTTGAAGAGTATATCCACTGTTTTTTTAATGGGAAGGATTTCAAAAACGGAGTAAGTCAGAAGACCTGCCAGAAGATAAACGTTTGATGCTTTCGTGGAATAAAGCTTAGGACAACAACGATTCTGTGCAGTGACAGCTGTGCTTTATCTTTGCTATCTTATATCCATTAGCGTCAGCATTATTCTCAATGAGCTAATGGTCAGAAAATGTACTGCTTCACAGTTTAAAAAAAGTGTTATCACATTATTTGTGGCAGCATCTCAACTTCTATTCTCACAATCCCGAGATACGATCCGGGAGAAAACCATTCTTCCAATTCAGCTTTACAAAAAAGATTTTAGAGAAATTCTTCCCGCACAGGTGCTTTCCGGAGAACAGCTTGAAAGGCTGAACAGCCAGTCGGTGGCTGATGCTTTACGGTATTTTTCAGGAGTTCAGATCAAAGATTACGGTGGAATGGGAGGTCTGAAAACGGTGAATATCCGGAGTATGGGAAGCCAGCATGTGGGTGTTTTCTATGACGGTATCCAGCTGGGAAATGTTCAGAACGGAATCGTGGATCTCGGAAAGTTTTCACTGTACGATCTTGAAGCTATTTCTTTATATAACGGCCAGAAAAGTGAAATTTTTCAGCCGGCAAAGGATTTCGGGTCTTCCGGATCTATTTATCTTCAGCCTAAAATCCCTGTTTTTAAAGGAAATCAGACGACTAATTTGACGCTTAAACTGAAATTAGGCTCCATCAGTTTATTCAACCCTTCCTTCCGTCTGGAGCAGAAGCTTTCAGACAGAGTTTCTGTAAGTTTCAGCTCGGAATTTGTGCAGAGTGACGGATTGTATAAGTTTAAATATGAAAAGAAAAATTCTGACGGCTCTGTTGCCAACGATACCATTGCCAGAAGATATGATTCTTATATCCGTGCGAAACGATTTGAAACTGCTTTAAACGGGACCATAAGCGATGGAAACTGGAGTGTGCGCGGTTACGGTTATATTTCCGATCGTGGAGTTCCCACGGCTATTGTTAATAACAATTTCAAACCTAAAGGTCAGCAGATGCTGGATGAAAACTATTTCGTCCAGGCCAGTTTCCGTAAAAAGTTGTTTCCGAAATTTGAAACGCAGGTCAAAGCTAAATTTGCCTACGACTACACCCGGTTTTTAGATACGGTGAATGTGGCAACAACCGTTCTGCCGATTGATAATTCTTATGTTCAGAGAGAGCTCTATTTTTCCAATTCCAATATTTATTCTGTTAATCAGAACTGGGATGTAAGTGCAAGCTTTGACTTTCAGTATAATAATCTGGATGCCAGCCTGAGGGATTTTTCATATCCTACCCGCTATACTTCGCTCGTGTCTTTTGCTACGACCTATCAGTGGAACCGGCTTAAATTTTTAGGAAGCGTTCTTGGGACTTTTGTACATGAAGACGTGAAAATGAATGCAAAATCTCCAGATAAAACCGAATGGACGCCTTCAGCTTTCCTGAGCTATCAGCCTTTTGATTCAAAAGACTTTACCGTTCGGGCTTTCTACAAAAGAGTGTTCAGGATGCCTACTTTCAATGATCTGTACTACACCATGATCGGGAATGTAATGCTGAAACCTGAATATACGAATCAGTACGATGCAGGTTTTACTTACGAGAAACTCTATGACCATAAAGTGTTTAAAGGAATCTATCTGAAAGTGGATGGCTATTATAATGAAGTAGAAAATAAGATTATAGCTGTTCCTACCACCAATCTTTTCAGATGGATGATGGTGAATCTGGGTGAAGTGAAAATCATCGGGGCAGATGTGAATGTCCAGGCTGAATTTGATATTAATAAATTAAAACTGAAACCTTTGGTAAGCTATACCTATCAGCGTGCCGGAGACTATACTGACAGAAGTGACGACTATTATGGCGACCAGATCTCTTATGTGCCATGGCATGCCCTGACCTTTACCATGATGGCAGACTATAAAGACTGGAGTTTCAATTACAGTTTCATGTACACCGGAGAACGATATGACGCCCAGCTGAATAATATCCGGGCCAATTATCTGCAGCCGTGGTATACCCATGACTTATCCGTTCAGAAAAAATTCAACTGGCATTCTCATCAGATTAAAGCCGGTTTTGAGGTCAATAACCTCCTTAATCAATACTATGACGTGGTAAGGAATTATCCGATGCCCGGAAGAAATTTTAAACTTATTGTAAGCTTTACATTATGAAAAAACTAAATTTTTGCCTGCTGGCTTTTACTCTTTTCTTTCTGTTCTCGTGCAGGACAGATGACAATATAGTTCCCTCGGAGACAAAAGAGGTAAGCACCGGAGAAGATACTCCTATTAAAGGTTTTTATCTTCTGAACGAAGGAAATATGGGCAGCAATAAATGTACACTCGATTATTTCGATTATGCCACAGGAACGTACCGCAAAAATATTTATGGGGAAACCAATGCTTCTGTGGTCAAAGAGCTGGGTGATGTGGGAAATCATATCATGATCTACGGAAGCAAAATGTATGTGGTGGTGAATGTTTCCAATAAAATTGAAGTGCTGGAAGCAAAAACAGCCAAGCGGATCAAAACGATACAGCTCCAGAACTGCCGTTATCTGGCTTTTAAAGGCAATAAAGTTTATGCCAGCAGCTATGCAGGTCCGGTTGAACTGAATCCGAACTCTCCACCGGGAAAAGTAGTTGAAATTGATACCACATCACTGAACATTGAAAGACAGGTGGTGGTTGGATATCAGCCGGAAGAAATAGAAGTGATGGGCGATCAGCTTTTTGTGGCCAATTCCGGGGGGTATATGTTCCCGGATTATGATAAAACCGTTTCCGTCATTGATCTGAATAGCTTTACTCAAACCAAGAAAATTGATGTAGCTATTAATCTTCACCGTATTAAAAAAGATAATTACGGAGATTTATATGTAAGCTCCAGAGGGGATTATTACAACATCCCATCCAGTCTTTTCCTGGTTGATGCTGCTACCGGAACTGTGAAAAAAGATTTTCACGTCGCTGTCAGCGGAATGACCATTGTGAATGACAAGTTGTATTATTATGGAAATGAATTTAATTACAATACTCATTCTTACGTCAAGACCTTCGGAATTATCGATGTAAAGACAGAGCAGGTAATTTCCAATAAAATTATTGACCAGCAGTATGTGGATGAGATTAAAGCTCCTTACGGAATTGCTGTAAACCCTTATACAGGCGACATTTATCTGACGGATGCGAAAAACTATGTGACCACCGGATATGTATACTGTTTCGACAAGACCGGGAAATTCAAGTGGAAAACCGAAGGCGGAAATATCCCTGCCCATTTTGCTTTTTTATATAAATAATCTGATTAGAAAAAATGGAAAGAAAAACCAGAACTATTTTAAAAATTACCTTTCTCTCTTCCGTTCTTTTGGGAACGGCAGCCTGTAAAAGCGACAGTGAAGAAGTAGGGGAAGAAGTGACTTTTCCTACGGAAGTTCTTAAAGAATCTTATAGCATAGACAGGCTTAAGCTTTTGAATATAGATCCGAAAATTGAAGGCAAGCTTACCTGGAGCATTAATGATTCTATTATTTCTGATCATCTGCAGCTGGACTTTGTGAGCCCTGTTGTAAAAACTTACCCTTTGACATTAAGGGTAGAAGTAAAAGGTGCTGTGAAAACCTACAAATCTTCGATTATTGTTAATAAAGAGTTGATCCCTTACAGCAAATACATTGCAGATGTTTTCGAATTCCGTCCTGCTGTTGGCCAGTTTACCAATGATAATCCTACATACACAGCCGGAAATACCGAGGCTGATATGATTAAAAAAGCCAAAGAATTATTGGTAGGTGGCAATTCTATGATGATTACACTTGGCGGTTTTGGTGGTTATGTTGCTTTTGGCTTTGACCATACGATTCCCAACCTTGAAGGGAGAGATTTCAAAATTTTGGGTAATGCTTTTTGGGGAAATAACGCCAATGCAACCAGAACAGGATCCTGCGAACCCGGTATCATCATGGTGGGCTACGATAAAAATAAAAATGGAAAGCCTGATGAAGATGAATGGTACGAAATCGCCGGCAGCGAATATTTTAAAAATACAACAACTAAGAATTACAGCATAACCTACTTCAAGCCCAACGAAACTAAGCCTCCTGTTCCCGGAAGTGAACTTTGGCAGACTGATGTGGAGTATATCAAATGGCAGGATAATATTGGGAATTCAGGATTTAAAACCAAAAATACCTTCCATTCACAAAGCTATTATCCTTTATGGTTGTCAGGCACTTCTTATAACCTGACAGGAACCAGACTTAAGGATAATTATTATGACCAAAGCGGAGTTGGAAATTATTGGGTAGGAACATCTTATGAGTACGGTTATGCCGATAATGCTCCGAATACTGATGAAGCTTCTAATATTGATATTTCCTGGGCTGTAGACAAGAACGGGAACTATGTAAAGCTGCCTGGTATTGATTTTATTAAAGTATACACCGGTATCAATCAGGAAGCGGGCTGGCTTGGAGAAGTCTCTACTGAAGTAGGAGGTGCCTATGATCTGCATTTTAAATAAGAAACAAAATTTAATATATAATTCAAAAAAATGAAAAAGTTTTACCTTTTGGCCATGCTCTTTTTATTTGCGCTCTTTACAAATGCGCAGGTAAAAGTGCAGGGTGTGCCCCGAAATGATATTCAGGGCAACAGCAATCAGCTGAATACGACAGTAACCACTAACATCAATTTCTCCGATATCCAGTATTGGGTGGGAAGTGGTACCAATGAAGCCGCCTTCGTGGTTCAGTGGAACGACAGCAAAAATCCTGATGCTTTGGTATGGGGTTTCAGATGGAACGGAAATGCTACCGGAGAAGATATGCTGAAAGCCATAGCAAAGGCAGATCACAGATTTTTCACATTGTTTTACCCGGGAACACAGTTCGGAACAGCCATCGGAGGAATGGGTTTTGACCTTAATGGACAAAATACCAATGCACTTTATAAAAATGGCAATACAACCTATCCTCTTTACCCTGTAAATGGGATTGTAAACACGGGTGCGTATGATTTTGATGATTTTACTGCTGCAGATGCCGGAGATCATTGGGGATCGGGATGGTATAACAGCTATTGGTCTTATTGGGTGAAAGATCCTGCAGATCCTGATTTTGGATATTCAGGAGTGGGGGCTTCTTCACGTGTGCTTCAGAATGGATCATGGGATGTATGGAATTTTAATCCTGGAATGAATTCTTTTCCTATTTCTTCAACCTTGACACCGGTATCTGCTTATGTGGCTTCTGCTAATTTTACTGACGGCTACTTTATGGTCAATGAAGAATGGTACGGTCATACTAACGGGTCTGTAAATTTCATTGGTAATAACGGACAGATCAATTACCGTGTCTACAGCAATGCGAATAATAATCATGCCTTTGGAGCTACAACTCAGTATGGGACAATCTACGGAGATAAATTCTATTTTATTTCAAAGCAGGCTGCAGACGGTGGCGACACTCAATATACTCCGGGAGGAAGGCTTGTTGTAGCCAATGCACAGACAATGCAGAAAATTGCAGGATTTAACAATATCGGGGGCGGCGACGGAAGATCATTTGTTGGGGTTAATGAAAATAAAGGATACATCGGAGCTTCAAACGGTATTTTTGTATTTGACATCGCGAATATGCAGGTTGGAAGTGCAATAGCCGGAACAGGCGGTGGCGGCCAATATGCCGGGCAGATCGGAAATATGATCCGTTCTTCTAAATATGTATTTGCCGTGAAGCAGTCTGCAGGAATTTTAGTCATTGATCCTGCAACCGATACGCTGATTAGTACGATTCCGGGAGCTTTCCATTCTATTGTTCAGGCAAAAGACGGAAGTATCTGGGCTATCCAGGATCAGAAAGTGGTGAATATTCATCCAACTACTTTTGTTACCACTTCATATACTATTCCTACCACGAAGTATTTAGGATCCTGGGGAGCATGGAATGCAGGAAGCTTTTCAGCGAGCAGCAAACAGAATGTTTTATACTGGATCAATTCAGTTAATAGCTTTGTTTCAGGAACACAGATTGTAAAGTTTGACGTTGCGACCAAGACATTCAACGAAAATTTCGCAACAATTCCTGGTCAGACAGGTACATATAAGCAGATTCCATACGGAGCCGGACTTCGTGTGAACCCAACCACTGATGAATTAATTCTTAACACAACTGAAAGTGGTTTTGGTGCGCATTATCAGAAAAACTGGATCCATACTATTGGCGTTAACGGAGCCATTACCAATACAAAAACACTTAATGACTATTATTGGTTCCCGGCTATGGCGGTATTCCCGGATAATACGCTTCCTATGGTGAGCAGTACATTTCCGTCGCAGGTTAATGTGAATAATGCCTCTGTAATTGACCTTAAAACAGTAGTTTCTGATGAGGATAATCTTTCATCTGCCATTGTAAAGTCAATTAAGTCAAATTCTAATCCTGCAGCAGTTTCCGCAGTGATTAATGCCAATGATGAACTGGTTCTAACTCCTGTTGCTTCAGGAACAGCAGATATTAAAATCAGCTTTAATTCAAACGGAAAAGTAGTGGAAAAAATACTTACGGTTAACAGTACAACTTCTACGTTGGCTACTGCTGAAGTGAAGAAAATAGAATTCAGTATTTACCCGAATCCGGTAACAGATATTTTGATTCTTAAAACTCAGGAAAAGATATTGAATGTTACTATTTATGATGTCTCCGGTAAAATGGTAAATGCACAGCTGAATAATAGTCAGATCAATGTAAGTACACTTCCGAACGGAGTGTATATTCTAAAGGCTGTAACCGATAAAGCAGTATACCAGCAGAAGCTGATCAAAAAATAACCATCACAGTCTATATATTTCAATGAATCGGCGGCCCATTCGGGCCGCCGATTTTTAGATTTAAAACAGATTTAAAACAGATTCCGGCAGGCTTTTAGCCTGCCGGAATCCTTAATATGTATTATTATTTAATTATTGATTCTGATCTTACGGGAATAAGTTTTTTTGTCTTTCGTTTCTACCGTCAGGATATAAATTCCTTCAGGCTGTGGAGAAGAAAGTTCAAAAGTTTTGGAAGTAAGGGTAGAGCGGTGTACTTCTTTTCCGGAAGTATTTCTTAGGGTAACTTCAGAGCCTTCCAATGGAACGGTACCACTCAGTGTAATCTGTCCGGCTTTGCTGTAAGCCATAATGGAAGCAAGCGGATCCTGGTAAGCATAATACACTCTGAATCCGCCACCCAGGCTTAGAACACCACCACTCAGTCTTATTTTAACGGCGTTGTAGGAGCTCACGGGAACAAATTCAATAGTTGCTCTGGAAGGATTGTCCGAGAGCTTCAGTAAGTTTCCGGTTATCATTTGGCTGTCATTGTTGTCTGTTGTTCCGCTCATCGTTTCTATGTATATGCCACTTAATAGCTGAACAGTCAGAGGAATGTTGTTGGTTCCGATACCAATTACTAATTTAGTGTTGGTTCTCACTTCAGGAAACCTCAGGGTCTGTTCAACACCTCCCAATAAAACGGTACCCATAACCATGGTAGAATAGTTGTCCTCGTTGTCTCCAACGGCATTCAGCGGATTTTGTACGGCACATCCCAGACATACTCCATACACATTGGAGAGTTGGTCATGGGCATAGATTCTGTTTTGCGCCTTTGTATTGCCCGATTGGAATAAAAAAACTGAAAATAATGCGGCCTGAAAAAGGCGTCCCTTTGAAATTAAATTAGATTTCATGCTATAAAGATTTTGGTTAATGTTTTATCCAAATTTAAGCATAAAAGTGTAGGTGAACAACATTATTTCTATTTAATGTGAATTATGTAATCTTAGATACTTCAGCAAAGATTTTATCAGAATTATCTCTTAATTCCTCAATCTTATTTCCACAGAAATTATTTTTTTCGGCCTTTTATATTCGGCAGAAACGCAGTGATTATGCCCATAAGAGGTAAGAAAGCACAGATTTTAAATACATACTCAATGCTGGTATCATCTGCCAAAGCCCCCAGTACAGCAGAGCCTATTCCGCCCATCCCAAACATAAAGCCAAAAAACAATCCTGCTACCAATCCAATTTTGTTGGGCAGAAGGTCTGTAGCATATACCAAAATTGCAGAAAAAGCTGAAGCAATAATTAACCCGATTAAAATGGCAAATACCACAGTCCATAACAACGGGAGATACGGAAGACAGAGAGTGAAAGGTGCTGCACCAAGTATGGAGATCCATATGATTTTCTTTCTTCCATACTTATCACCCAATCTTCCCCCTAAAATGGTTCCGATAGCTACCGCTGCAAGAAACATAAATAAATACAGCTGAGAATCTTTTACAGAAACATGAAATTTATCAATGAGAAAAAACGTAAAATAATTAGTCATGGATGCCAGATAAATGTACTTGGAAAAAACCAATGCCAGCAGAACACTAATAGAAAATATAACTTTTTTACGGGACAGTTCTACAGTTATGATATTACTGGAATGCTGCGCTGTTTTTTTTAGAGATAATCTTTCCGCATACCAGTTCCCAATTCTCCACAGTACTATAATTCCTATAAAGGCAGCTATAGCAAAAAGGCTTACATAGTGCTGCCCCAGGGGAAGCACAACTAAAGCGACCAATAGAGGACCAATAGCACTCCCTGAGTTTCCTCCTACCTGGAAAATAGATTGGGCAAGTCCCTTCTGCCCGCCAGATGCCAATTGAGCAACCCGGGAAGCCTCAGGATGAAAAATGGAAGATCCCATTCCGATTAATGCAACTGATATCAGAATCATATAATACTGATGTGCTGCAGCCAAAAGTAATAGTCCGGCCATAGATAATCCCATTCCTATAGCTAAAGATCTCGGGTTGGGCTTTTTATCCGTATAAATTCCAACGAAAGGCTGTAAAATGGATGCAGTAAGCTGAAATACCAATGTAATAATACCAATCTGAGAAAAAGACAGGCTAAATTTACCTTTTAGAATAGGGTATAATGAAGGAATTGTAGATTGTATGAGATCATTTAAAAAATGAGAAAAGCTGATCATAAATAAGATCGGGTAAACAATTTTATTGGTGTCAATTGTTTTTGTTTGAAGATTTTCCATGAATTATAATTTGTATTCATCATATCATCTGATGAATTTTGTTAAAAATTTATTTTAATATACTCTGTCGACGATCAGTTGTGCAATACGGGCTGCAGTTTCAGAATCTTTATTTTCAATAGACTTATAAAGGTCCGCATGTATTTTCTGTGAGATTTTGAAAGAGTCTGTATTGTTTTTATGACTGCTTTCAAAAGTTCTGAGAATATGCTTACTTGCAATTCTGTAAATTTCTTTCAAAAGAGTATTGCCACAGGCTTCAGCAATAGAGATATGAAAATTAATATCAGCCTGGTAGCATTCCAGTGCCTGGTTTTTCTTCGCAAACTGGTCTCTGAGATCCAGATACATTTTAATCGTCTCTAGTTCCTTTTCACTTCGGCTGGCAGCTGCTTTTGCCGCTATCTTTGAATCTAAGAGAGAACGTACCTCATACACTTCGTTTAATTCCGAATTATTGATCTGATCTTCCAGTGATTCCTGGATATTTTTAGAAGTCACAAAAGTTCCCACACCTTGCTGTACACTTAGAACCCCTTTTATCGATAAAATTTTTATAGCCTCACGGATGCTGGAACGGCCGACGCCATATATTTTCATCAGTTCCGGTTCAATCGGAAGTTTATCACCAACAGCGTATTCTTCATTGGTAATCCCCTGAATTAATCTTTCTGCGACCTCCTGAGCTAATGTTTTCCTTTGAATCTGCATATACATCTTATCATCTGATGAATGCAAAGGTAGGTAAAAAATAATAAGATTTGCACTATTTTATTGTTAATGTAAAAATCTCCTGATAATAGAGTGGGAGTTGTGTGACGGAAATTATTAAAGGAATAAAAATAAAAGAGAGATTCTAAATATTAGAATCTCTCTTTTAGTAGCCCGTAGGGGAAATACTTTTTAGAAAATTTGAGCATAAATTTTCAGAGAATACTTAGAAAAATCAAAGATTCTTTGATTCTGATTTCCTTTGTTTGACCTCCTCCTCATACTTGTATTCGGAAGATTTTCGTAAATGTTTACAATGTTTGTTAAAATCTGTTAAAAATCCGATTCTTTTTTTGAACATCTGTTATAAAGCTGATATACAAAAATTATAAGTATGACAATAAAAGTTAGAGAGATTGAATTGAAAGGCAACCAGATTGGAATTCAATTGGACATTCACAAGAATGGGACACGAAAAAAGAAAATGCTGGATATTAGATACTACAAATATCCAAAAACTCCTCTTGAAAGGGAAATCAATAAGGAGAGGAAAGAAATAGTCAAAAAAATTGTAGCAAACATCGAACTAAGGGGAGTTGATGATTTGTATGAGAAAGGCTATCAAACAGAAAAAGATTTTTTTGAATACTGTGATGAATTTATTGAAAGAAAAGCTCAACATAGTGAGATGCGTACATTTAAGTCAATGATTGCAAAGCTCAAAACTTTCTGGAAAAAGAAAAAATTGCCTTGTTCTGAAATTGATGAAGAATTTTTAATTTCTTTTAAGGATTATTTGGATGCAACATTGAACGGTAGTACTCCATTCAATTATTTTAAAAAGTTGAAAAGAATTATCAAGGAGGCTACAATTTCCAAGTATTTCAAAACAAATCCTGCTTTAAATATAAAAAACTCAAAAGGAATTTCAGCTGAAAAAGATATTCTCACATCGGAGGAAGCATTTTTATTGTCTATTACAGAGTGTTCCAACTCAAATGTTAAAAGAGCCTTTCTTTTCAGTTGCTTGACAGGTCTACGTTATTGTGATGTCAAGATACTCAAATGGAGCAATATCAATAATGAAAACATTCTTTCAATCGTTCAGGTCAAAACAAAGGAAAAGGAGGTCATGCCTCTTCACGACAATGCTATTAAGCTCTTGGGAGAAAGAGAGCAGGGGAAATCTCTTGTTTTTGATTTGCCTTCCCATACAGGCTGTTTGGGTATTTTGAAGAAATGGGTTGAAAAAGCTGAAATTGATAAACACATCACTTGGCATTGTGCCAGACATACTTTTGCTACGTCTTTGGTTTTTGCAGATGTTGGAATCAATATGGTTTCATCGCTTTTAGGTCATAAAGATTTGAGGCAAACTCAAATCTATGTCAGAACCGCTGAGCTTTCAAAAACCAAAGCCATCAATAAATTACCAAACATATTAGCAGATTAAATTATGAAAAAAGAAACTTTCATTGATATTCTTTTAGAAGTTAGAGAGCTATTGAGAAATCAAAAAGAAATCCTGAATCTCAACCAGCTTTGTAGTTACACAGGCTATGAAAAATCATATATCTACAAATTGACAAGCAAAAGGAAAATTCCTCATTACAAAACACCTGGAGGAAATAGTATTTTCTTCAGAAAATCTGAGATTGACGAATGGTTAACGGCAATAAAAGTCAAAACCCTTGAAGAGATAAAATCTGAAGTAAATAATCAAAACCCAAAGAAAATTTAGTGAAAACGGAGAAAATCATTTCTCTTTTCAGAAATTGAAAATTACCATTATCAAAAGTTTCGGCAAAATTGTCTGATTTCAAATAAAAAGCGTATTAATATTCCGAAAAAAGAAAGAGAAGAGTATTAATACAAGTCAATTTTGCCGTTTGACTTTTGTTCACCTCAAAAAAATAAATTATGTACGACACAATTCATTTGAAACTATATCTGGAAGATGTTGAAATGCCTTGGAATACCGATGAAATTAAGGAGAACTTAATGCCAGCTGATAAATATGCCAGAGGAAATTTTAGACCAACAGGAATGATCAGAAACATGGCAATATTTGTCAATGACGAAGTTATAAGAGTTGAAGGAAGCATTGCAAAATATTTTAATAAGAACAATGTTGTAAACTTTGATTTCAGAAATTTTGGTTGGGCAATTATGTTATTAAGTGATGAGCTTGGTGTTGATCTAAAAAATGCTCGTATTAGAAGACTCGATATTGGAGCAAATTTTGAACTCAAAAATGAAGTTTCTGATTACTTTCCTGAGATGTATTCTTTGAAATATTTTCAACGTGATAATTCAAAAAGAACAACTTTGAGATATTATTCAAATAGTGGCAGAAGAAATTTAGTTTTTTATGACAAGATAAAAGAGTTTATTGCAAAGAATAAAAAACTGATCCAAGACGATACTTCTCTTATTGATACTTTCCATAATCTGGTTCGTTACGAATTTATGATGCAATCAAACCCTTCTCAGCACCTGAAAATCCCAGATTTAAGGGTTAAAGATTTGTTCAAAGCTGAAAACAGCAAAAAGGCTCTAAGATTATGGTTTGATATGTATAATAGAATTCACAAAAAATCATTGTTAGCATATCCTGGTGTAAAAGGATTGAAAGGTTTTGAAGCTTTTATGAAAAGGTATCTCATGTACCGTTTGGGTAGAGATAAGATTGATTTTATATTGAAAAAAGGAGTTGATAAAGGATTATTAAGGTCAAGTGACAAATCAAAGAAGCTTAGTCAATTTGATGCTGCTTTGAACTCTGATTTAGGATTTAAACTCAGAGGAAATACAAAAGAGTTCGATCACGAAATGAAAAAAATGTATGTTGAAGGTTTAAAGCAAACTTTCAGAATGAAATAAATGTTGAAAAAAATCGTCAAGTAGGTTCTTGTTGACCTACTTTGTGCTTTTTAAAAGAAGACAAGGAGAATCAAAGAAAAAATGTCAAATTTTGAAATTCTCTTTGTTGAAACGAAACAGAGAAAGGAATTGCAAAAATTTCTATCTTTGTGATTCAAATTTTATCGGAAAAATAAAAGTGTAAAACTTTTGCTTTTGTTCTGTGAATCGGCAAAATTCTTAAATGTTACAAAATGCAAACAGTTTCGGCACACTTGTCTTATAGGCAAGTGGCTTATCCTGTTTTTATGTAACATAGGCTTTGCCGAGCCTTCAGAACTAAAAGCATGTGAGAACCACTTGCTTTTCTTTTTTCCAGAAAAGCTGTTTTACGATAGACTTCATCACATCATTGAAGATTAAAACAGTAACGATATGAAAAACAATTATGGTTTTTTCTTTCTTTTATTGACTCTGACAGCTTTTTGTCAAGGAGTAAAAGGACAAGAAACAGAAAAACTGGAACAATGGATTTTTCCAGTCAAAAACAATTTCCTTAGCCTGAAATCAAAAACAAATTCAGAGGATTTTTTCAGAATCAATTATTTCAAAATTTCAAATCAGCTTATCGGAACAACCCTTGAAATTGGATTCATGAACTCCGAACCGAGTGCCAAGCTCTTTCAGATCGGGAGTGATGAAGTTTCATTGATTAAGACAAAAGACGGAACTTTTGGAGACATGGGTGGAGAAGAACATGATTTTGGGAAAAATAACATTTATTTCAAGCTCCCTGCCTCTATCGGAACAACCAAGTGGAGTTACGCAGATGATAACGGAACAATTTATTATGGTCTGTGCTATTGGAAAACAGGAAAAGAAAAACTTCTTGTTATTGAAAGGAAAATGTCAGGAAGACAACAATTCTCTGAAAAAACAGTTGAATACTATTCTAAGAACAGAGGATTGATAAAACAGGAAAATATCAACATAAAAACGAGCAAAATTTCAGAATCTTATGCTGTTGAAGAGGTAGGATTTGATTCTCAAATGGATATTCTGGATTTTCCTTTATCTGATTCTTTAAAGTCAACTGAAAAAGACAAGACTTTCAAGTCAAAAGAACAATCAAATATTACTAATCAATCTCAAAACGACATCTCCTTTCCAGAGGGAACAATCCCGAAAGAATATTTTGTACAGGTGTTTTTAGACAAAGGTCTTCCTTATACGGTCAAAGATACTCTCATCATCAAGAACAAACGAGGATTGGCAGGAATACCAGCACCAAAGTATTTCAAAGGGGATCAGGGAGTTTACTATGACGGAAATAGAATATCTCACGGTGATTGGATGATTGATGCAAAAATATTGAGTATTTCCTATTTTAAACAACCATTCTCATTTATTCAGCAATTGTATTATTCCGACGGAGAGGGAAATTTGAGAAAAGTTACCAATCCAAAATTTTATGTTGATATTGATTACAAACTCAACGACACTTCAACATCAAAAGATTTTGTTATGAAAGAATCACTTGATAAGACCTCAGACATATACAAAGAACTAAACCCAAAAATGCAGAAACAAGGAGTTTATTTAGTTGTCAATAAAATCAGTGAGGAAAATGTGAAATCACAGAAAATCGTCAGAATAAATTTTGAAGAAGAATGAAAAAGATCACTATAATATCAACAGTTGTTCTCTTGATGTTTTCCTGTTCCAAAAGAACAACAATAGAGCAGGTAGATTATGATTTGAAAGGAATGCTTGAAAACAAGGTTGAGGTTCAGAATTTGGAAATCAGAAAAATCTCTCCCTTTTCTGAAAACGGTCAGGAATTAGACAGCGTTTATTTTGATTGTGAACTTTTGTTTACCGATGACTTGTTTTCAGAAGATTTCAAATTTAACAGAGGAATGAATGTGTCAGCTCAAAAGAACATATTTGTTTATGATAAATCAAAAAGATTAGTAGCTCTCAAGTTTGGAAGAACAAGATTGATAAATTGAATATAATTTTTGATAAAAATTAGTAGATAAGATGATATTTAGATATTTCAAATAAATTGATTAAATTCACATTGAAATATACAAATTGATAACCATTAACTAATAAATTATTCAAAATTATGATGGAAGAAAATATGATTTCTCAATGCCCAAATTGTTCTAAAGTTTTAGCACCCAAAAAAGTATATTTTTGTGGAGGCTGTATGACACAAATTAGATGTAAGGTTTGTGATGATGTTTTGGAGATTGATGATGTAGGATGCACCAATTGTGGTACTCCACGTGAAACAAAAAACTCAACAATTTCACCTGGAATTGTTAATGCAAACACTTTTAGATTACATGAAACTAGTTCAGATAGGACAATCGAAGCAACATTTAGTGATAGTGTGGGAAAGGATTTAGCTGGGATTTTAAGAGACTTGTCAGGAAATGGAAAAATTAAAAATATTCCTGTAAGTGAATATGAAGCTCCAAAAATTAACACTCAAGAGTTTGAACAAAATGTAGAAACTATTGATGTTGACTATTCTATTCAAGAAAAAAATGTCATTATTGAGAAAGACATGAATCAGAAAAAAGAATTGCACAATGTAGAAATAGAAAATTACCCTGCTTTGAAAGCAATAGCGATGAAAAATCTTCCTTCAACTGAAGTAGAATGGGTTGTTGTTTACTCATTTTATGCATCTCATTTTGGTAAAGATACTTTTACTCGTCAAGACCTAATTGCAAAATATGATGAATCAAAAAGGCTTGATAATGATAAAAAAAATAGATTGTCTACAAATATTGGAAGAGCTGTTCGGGGTAATTTTATAAATCCTTTATCTGAAGGATACTCTATTCTTAATGAGGGTGTCGAAAAAGCTAAAGAGATAATATCAAGAACTATTGGCTCACAAGCAAAACCAAAAGCATCATCAAAACCAAAGAAAGATAATGGTAGTGAAAGTGATAAAAGTAGTAAAAAGAAAACGTTAAATGGTACAAAATATAAGGTGCTTTCAGATATTGATTTTCATCCAATTGGAGAAGAAAATTTAAATGATTTTGTTCAAGAGCATAATCCCAAGAATGATAGTGAAAGAAATTTGCTCTTTACATATTATTTATCAAAGATTCTTAAAATTCAGACAATAACTTTGGATCATCTATTTACTTGTTATGATGCTATGAAATATAAGCTTCCAGAAAATATGTTAGGAAGCTTTAATAATACCAAGACTAGGACATCATGGCTCACTGGTGATAAATCAAATATTGAAATAACAACCAAAGGTCTTAATCACTTTAGAAATTGGAAGTCACAATAAATAAAAATGTAGGTAAAAAAATGAGTTTGGATTTAATTACATTTGTTAATCAAATTGAAAAATTTGATGATATTCCTGCAAGTCAGAAGATTGATTATTTTGTTTACTATCATACTTCAATTCTTGGAAATGAAGGCTGCTCTGCAAAAGACATTGAGATTTATTTCAATGAGCTGAAAATTTCAAAGTATAGTAACATTCCGCAATACTTGAAAAATAACTCAAAAAAAGTCAAAGGCAAAACGGTGAAATTTATTCTTCAAAAAGGATTATATCATTTAGAAAGAACAAAAAAAAATGAAATAGATGGGTTGATGAACGTTCCAAAAATCATTGCTCCCACAAGTAGCTATTTTCCCCTTGAATTGTTTGATAATACAAGAGATTATTTAAAAACAATAGCTAAACAAGCTGCTTCATGTTATGATCAAGGTCTTTATGATGCGTGTTCGGTAATGACAAGAAAATTGCTGGAAGTTTTGATAATTGAGTCATTTGAAAGATTTAATATTTCGGATAAAATAAAAAATGCAAGCAATGGGCACTTTTATTTTTTAAGTGATCTAATTGATCATTTCAGCGCTGAAACTAAATGGAATATTGGCAGAAATGCAAAAGACAGCCTTAAAAGCTTAAAAAAGATGGGAGATATGAGTGCACACACAAGACGATATAGTGCAAAAAAATCAGATTTAGATAAACTAAAGGATGATTTACGAATTGTTCTTGAAGAGTTAATTCATTTGATTGATTATCCAAATTGGAAAAAATAAATAAGCTCACCTCAGCATTGTTGAGGTGTCATATTTTTCATATAAAAAGTACCAAAATAATCTTTCCGAAATTAAGACGATTTACCAATGTTTTGTCCTAATTTATATTTAGATATTTGAATGAACTTAGAGCAAAAGGAAAATAAAGGAAAGGAGAAATTTTAGAAATCAAAAAAGATTTTGGAAATTCGCCTTGTACAAGATTGTGTAAGGGAGATTTCGGAAAATCGGAAGAATTTCGTAAGGATTCAAAACAAAAAAAACTCTGATACTTGTATATATCAGAGTTTTTTAATTGTTGTTAAGTAGCCCGTAGGGGAATCGAACCCCTCTTACCAGAATGAAAATCTGAGGTCCTAACCGATAGACGAACGGGCCATCTATCTAACACTAATAAATTAGCGGGTTAGATTTTTTGTTTTTATAAGTTTCAACTCTTATTAACCACTCGGTTAGTAGCGATTAAATTTTGTAGCCCGTAGGGGAATCGAACCCCTCTTACCAGAATGAAAATCTGAGGTCCTAACCGATAGACGAACGGGCCTACTATACTTTTACGCTAATTTATTAACGTGCTTTGTTAATTTGCTTTTCAAGTTAGCTGCTTTGTTTTTGTGGATAATATTTCTTTTAGCTAATTTATCCAATAAAGCAATAACTTTTGGCAGTTGCTCTGTAGCAGCAGCTTTGTTCTCTTCATTTCTTAAGACTTTAAGAGCAGTTCTAGCAGTCTTGTGATAATATCTGTTACGAACTTTTCTAACTTCGTTTTGTCTGATTCTTTTTAATGCTGATTTATGATTTGCCATATCGTTCAAATGTGAGTGCAAAACTATAAACTTTTTTTTAATCTGCCAAATTATTTTTTAAAATTTTTCAATTTTCTTCGGACAGGTATTTTCTGAGTTTATCTATTGCTTGTTCTATTTTTAAATTCTCTTGTTCTCGTTCAATTTTCTTGATCGTGCTGCTTAGCATGATCATCGCATTGTTCCATTCTCCAGTGGTATTGGTAAAGGAAAGTCCGTCAATTGTTACTTCAAAGGCAACCCTTTCTCCTGTCCTGTAAAGTCTGAAACTTATCTTATCATCTCTGCCTGTAATCCCCTCTTCATTGATTTGTAAATCATAACTTTTTGGGTTAGAGTGGATTTTCTTAAAAAGAAGTTTTGCTTCCTGTATTTTTAAATCCGGCATGATATCAAATTTGGTAGCCTATAGGGGAATCGAACCCCTGTTGCAAGAATGAAAATCTTGAGTCCTAACCACTAGACGAATAGGCCAAATTTTGAGGTTGCAAAAGTAATGATTAACTTTTTAACTTCAAAATTATTTTTTACGTTATTTAAAAACTTTTTGGATAATCGTATTCTTGATTCCCTTGGATTCAAGGTCTTTTTGAAGCTTTACAGCATCCTCTAAAGTAAATACTTTACCATACGTGTAATAAAACACGCCATTGTCTTTATTTCTCTCCACATCTTTCAATGTCTGAAGAATAAACGAATTGCCATTCAGTTTTTCGCCCGTATAGACCTCTATGGTATAATAGCCTGTCAGCAGTTTTTGATTAGGCATAAATCCTACCGCATAAGCATTTCTGAATCCTGCATCCTTAGCAGTTTTAAGATTGATATCTCGTATTGAGGCCATATTTGTAACCCCATAGTAATATTTATACTGCCCGTTGTCTTTAATAGGGAGAATATAGTTTAATCCTTTTAAGGCCGGGTCTCCGTCGTTGTATTTAACAGGGGAGCTCAACAGTAAAATCCTGAAATCATTTTTCAAAGGAGATTCAGCAGGCTTTTCAGGTTCAGGTTTTTTGGTAGCGATAGAAGATCCGCCTGTTTTTCTGTCAATTGCTTTTTTATAATCGATGATCGCATTATAGATACTTTCCGAAATTTCGGTTTGTCCCTTTTCAGAAGCCAGATAGTGGCTTTCTTCGGGGTGGTTGATAAATCCTGTCTCTATCAGTACAGAAGGCATCGCATTCATACGCAGTACGTGAAGGTTTTTCTGGAAAACCCCTCTGGAAAACCTTTTATCTTTATTTACAAAATTACCTTCAACCAGTCCGCCAAGCAGCAAACTTGATTCAAGGTATTTGTTCTGCTGAAGCTTCAGCGCAATAAGAGATTCCGGAGAGCTTGGATTGTAAGAGCCGAAGGTCTGTCTGTCTTTTTCATCAAGAAAGATCACGTCGTTCTCTCTTTTTGCCACTTCCAGGTTTTCATCATTCTGGTTAGGTCCCTGTACATAAGTTTCAGTTCCGTAGGCTGTTGGTCTCTGTGAAGAATTACAGTGAATGGAAACAAAAAGATCAGCTTTACTCCTGTTGGCCAGATTGGTTCTGTCTGATAGGGAAGGGTATTCATCAAATTTACGCGTATATATAACTTTGAAATCTCTGTTTTTTTCCAACATGGCCCCAACTTTGAGAGTAACGGCAAGAGTAACGTCTTTTTCTGCAACCCTTCCGATATCTGCATAAGTCCTGTTCGCTCCGTGGTCACTTCCCCCATGACCAGCATCTAAAACGATCGTAAATTTCTTTTGTGAAAAAATTAAAATGCCGGAAAGAAGAAGGAGAAATGATAAAATTATTTTAAATTTTTGTTTGTACATCTTACAGTTTTAAAAATTATACTAATTTTGAGCCTTAATTTAAAGAATAAAATTGGCCAAAACCGTCCTCAAAAATATATTACAAATTTTAATTATCCTAATTTTTAACAATTTTTTAGCACAGAAAACCCCTGAAAAATTGCCTAAAAATGTGGTTAATGATACTATTTCCAAAAAGGATACCATTGTCGTAAAAAAGGAAGCTTTAGATGATGTTCTCCGTACAAAAGCAGATGATCAGCGAAGAGATGTTCCGAAAAAGATGACATTTCTGAATAAAAATGCCCAGGTAAAATATCAGGACATGCAGATTGATGCGGATTATATCTCTATCGATGACAACAAAAACCTGATCTATGCCCGCGGAAAACAGGATTCTCTAGGGAAGATCATAGAACCTGTAATTACCACTCAGGCCGGCAAGAAGTACGAGACCAATGAGTTCAGCTACAATACCAAAACCAAGCAGGCCATTGCCTTTAATGCCAGAACAGAAGAAAGTGAAGGGGTCATTACGGCACAAAAAACCAAAAAGTATAATGATTCTGTTTTTGCCATGAGAAACGCAGATTATACTACAGATGAATATTATATCAAGAAAAAAGATACGGCCTCGGATTACTTTATGCGGGCTTCCAATATCAAGCTGATCAAGACAAAAAATAAATCACAGATTGTTACAGGTCCTATCCAGATGTATATAGAAAGAGTGCCAACTCCTCTTATTCTTCCGTTTGCCATTCTTCCGTTTTCGGAAAAGAGGGCGGCCGGTATCCTGATCCCAAGTTTTGGGGAAAGGGAAGATGTAGGATTCTTCCTTAACGGATTGGGGTATTACCAGCCGATAGGAGAGCATTTCGACCTTAAAGTACTTGCCGATATTTATACCAAAGGAAGCTGGAACCTAAGGCCGCAGATGAATTACCTTAAGAAATACAGGTATTCCGGAACTTTTACAGCCGATGTGGGAACCATGGTGAGAGGAATTAAAGGTTTGGACGATTATACCAAAAACAGTACATACAGAATCGCATGGACACATACTCAGGATACAAAGGCAAATCCTTTCCTGACCTTCAGTGCTTCGGTGGATATCGTAAGCACCAAGTTTTACAACAACCCGCTTAATAACAACTATATTTTCAACCAGAACGTTCTGAATACACAGCAGAGTTCGGCGGTAACAATCACAAAAAGATTCTTAAAGCTTCCTGCAACCATTACCGGAACGGCATCATATTCTCAAAACTTTGCCACCGGGCTTGCAGATCTTCGTCTGCCTCAGATGAATGTGGCGATCAATCAGTTTTATCTGTTTAAATCGAAAACAGGAGTGAGACAGGGACTTCTTGAAAATATTACAGTGAACACAGGTTTTAACCTGACGAACTTTGTAAGTACACAGGAAAATGAGCTTTTTACAAAAGCAATGTGGGATAAGATGCAGACAGGACTGAAAAATAATATTGCATTGGGAACCAACACAACGGTAGCCAAATATTTCACATTCAGTTTAAGTGCCAATATTGATAATGCTTTAACGACCAAGACACTGAAAAAATATTATGATCCTGTAAAGAATGCGGATGTAGACGAAATTCAGAAAAATATTGCCGGATATTCCACTTTCTCTTCATCTGCCAGTCTTCAGACTACTCTTTACGGTATGCTGAAGTTCAAAAAAGGGTCTGCGGTAGAAGCGGTAAGACATATGATGACGCCAAGTCTTAGCTTTACATATTCACCGGATTTCTCAAGTCCCGGTTTCGGATACTATAAAAATTATTATAATGCAGAGGGTGCCCTGACCCCTTATTCTATTTTTGAAAAAGGAATTGTGGGAAGCCCGTCAAGCGGAGTGGTAGGAGCTTTAGGTTTTAATATTGGAAACAATATCGAAATGAAAGTAAAATCTAAAACCGATTCTACCGGCGTGAAGAAAATAAAAATCTTTGAATCTCTTAACCTTTCAGGGAACTATAATTTTGCAGCGAAAGATCATCCATGGTCTGTATTCAGCATCAACGGACAGTCTTCTTTCTTCAATAATAAATTGAATGTGAATACCAGTCTTTCACTGGATCCTTATAAGATTGTCTTTGCTCCGGGTGCAACACAGGGGGTGAGAACGGAACAGTTTGGACATTTCAGTGTACAGGGTTTCAACGTACAGTTATCATATCCTTTAAGCAGCGAACTCTTTGGCGAAAAAACAGATTATGCTAAAAAGTATCCGGCAAAAGGAGAAATAAGAAATGAAAATTATTATTTTGACGATGATAATTATGCCCATTTCGACCAGGCATGGACTTTGAATATCAATGCCAACTATGCTTATTCAAAAGGATTGTCCGCACTTGGTACTAAGATTGCTTCTGTAGGTCTGGATGGCAGCATCAAGCTTACTCCGTACTGGAATATCAATGGAAGTACACATTTTGACCTGGTGACGAAAGACCTTGCCTATACAAGAATCGGGTTTTCCAGAGACCAGCGAAGTTTCACAATCAACTTCAACTGGGTTCCTTTTGGGCAGTATAAGGTATATGACTTCTTTATCGGTATCAAAGCTAATATCTTAAGTGATGCATTGAAATACAAAGACAGAAGTTTTACGCAGCCTGGTGCACCTTTCTAATATCAGATTGACAATTGTAAATATAAATTTTATATTTGCACCAAAATGAAATCACTATTCATGAAATTCGTTAAGCGAACGATGAAGGGAAGTGATGGCATGATGACTTTGAAAAAAATAAATATCCACATATGAAACAAATAATCAACACAGTTAATGCACCTGCAGCAATCGGGCCTTATTCACAAGCTAATATGGCCAACGGAGTTTTATATATTTCCGGCCAGATCCCTGTAGATCCTGCAACTGGTAAACTTGTAGAGGGAATTGAGAAGGAAACGCACCAGGTAATGAAGAACCTTGAAGCTATTCTTACTGAAGCGGGAATGACGTTTAAAAATGTAGTAAAAGCTACAATCTTCCTTAAAAGTATGGATGATTTTGCAGTAATGAACGATATTTATGCCTCATATCTTGATGCAGACAGCTATCCGGCCCGTGAAACTGTACAAGTTTCCTGCCTGCCTAAGAATGTTGATATTGAAATTTCTATGATTGCACATCAGGATTAATGAATTTTATAAGAAATACAATTGCGGTTCTTGTAGGCCTTGGAATAGCCGGGCTTATTATTACTCTTGGTATAAGGGTTTTTCCGCAATGGATCACTTTCGAAGCTTTTGCTCCCTTTGAGCACTGGCAGAGATTTCTTTACAGTATGAGAGGCGATAATGCGTTTTTCGGTTTTCTGCTGTTTATTTCAGGGCTGGGAACAACGATAGGAGGCGTTGCTACTGCACTTATTGTAAAGTATGCCAAGGTGGCTTATGCTATTCTTATCGGTTTTATCATGCTTTTCATAGCCATGCTGGATGTTATTGTATTTCCATACCATCCTACATTTTATAAGATCTCTATTTTCCTTACGTTTTTCCCGTTTTCGTGGATTGGGGGTAAGATTGTAGAGATTATTTATGAACGGAATAAGAAAAAGAAGATCGCTGATAAAATGAACAAAACCAAATAAAATAAAAAACGCTGCAAATCTGCAGCGTTTTTGTTATTTAAGAGACTAATTGTCATTATTTATTAAGGCATCTTGAATCCTTTGGTATAAATTCTTCCATAGTCATCCACGAATTTCACCTGTACATTACCCTGGTATTTATCAAGGATCTTTTCTACATCTTTCTGTGAATTTACAGGCTTGCCATTAATTTCTATAATGATGTAATTGTCTACAATTCCGATCTTGGCCATCTCGCTTCCTTCGCTTACATTTTTAGCAACAACTCCGCTGTTCAGCCCATATTCCGTTTTAAACTTTTCATTAAGAGGATCAAAATCTGCTCCTATTTTTTCCGTTACGCTTAAATCATCTTTAGTTCGGGTGGTTGTTCCTCCTTTCTGGTCTTTAAGGGTCACCGTAGTTGTGTTTGGCTTACCGTTTCTCAGATAGGTTACCTGAACCTTGTCACCCGGACGCTTACTTCCGATAGACATGGAAAGATCTGCAAAGTCTGTAATGTCATAGGTATCTATTTTAGTAATGATATCACCTTTTTTCAGACCTGCATCTTCAGCGCCGCTGTTATCCCCGAATCCGGTTACATAAACTCCTGAACCTGCTTTGATGCTTGTTTTATACTGCTGGTTGTACGCAGCTACCTGCTGGTCGTTAGAAAGGTCTAATGACGAAACTCCTAAGAATCCTCTCTGTACAATTCCGAATTTCTTGATATCTTCAACAATTTTTCTTGCTAAATTAGCCGGAACAGCAAATCCGTATCCCTGATAATATCCTGTGGTAGATTGGATTGCAGAGTTGATCCCAATTAGATCACCATTGACGTTAACCAGGGCTCCTCCTGAGTTACCCGGGTTAATCGCTGCATCAGTCTGGATAAAGCTTTCAATAGGATTGGTAGCTTTGCCCTGGCCTCCCAGTATACCAATTCCCCTGCCTTTAGCAGAGACAATACCTGCCGTTACAGTAGAATTCAGCCCAAGCGGGTTTCCTACGGCAAGCACCCATTGTCCGACTTCGATATTGTCTGAATTGGCAAAATTTAAATAAGGAAGTCCTTTCTCTTCAATTTTAAGTAAAGAAATATCCGTATTTGGATCAGTTCCCACAAGGGTAGCGATGTAAGATTTCTTGTTACTTAAGACCACTTCCAGTTTATTGGCTCCTGCAACAACGTGATTGTTGGAGATGATATATCCGTCCGGTGAGATGATTACCCCGGATCCCATTCCTGATGGCATGTTGTCCGGAGCCTGCTGCTTCTGTCTCTGCTGACCTCTGCCTCCGAAAGGATCTCCGAAGAAGAAATCAAACAAATCCTGCTCTGAAGCCCTGCTCGTTGATCTGCTCTGGTAATTTTTGATTGTAACAACAGCCGGAACTGTAGTTTTTGAGGCCTTTACAAAATCATCGCCTACAGCTCCTGTATTCATACCTACAAATGAGGCATTAGGGGCTGCTGCTGTGAAGTAAGACTGGTCACTGTTATTTGAATGCTGACCGAAGTATTGTAGTGTCCCAACGGTAGTAGCTCCTGAGACAACTCCCACTACTGCAAATGGTAATAGTTTTTTTAAAGTACTCTTCATTGTATATCTTTCTTTTTTATTTATTTTATTGATTTTTTTTGTTTTATACGCAAACAAATTTAATGCTAAATAAGTAAGCAATTAGCATGCTATGTTTCAATTTTAACTAAAATTTAACGGCTATTGTGTCATTTTATACATTATGTCATAATCTTAGATCGTGTATTAACAAAACTTAAAAAATTATTAAAGAAAAAATGTCACATTCAACCGGGCTGAAATGAAATTTATGTTTAAGTTACAACAATTAGTCCAAATATTCTTAATCATTCTCAGGCTCTTATTACTTACTTAAATGTGCTTCAACCCTGTCAATTGAAAAATGATTATATTTGCAAAAATATTTTTCTCACTTAAAACGTTTATAGCATGCAACTGTATAACACCTTAAGCGCAGAAGAAAGAGCTCAACTTATTGATGAAGCTGGTAAGGAACGCCTTACGTTGTCTTTCTATGCGTATGCCAAAATTGAAGATCCCAAAAAATTTCGCGACGAATTATTTATAGCCTGGAACGCACTTGATGCGCTTGGTCGTATCTATGTTGCCCATGAAGGTATTAATGCTCAGATGAGTGTTCCTGCGGATCAATTTGAGGCTTTTCGTAATACACTGGAAGCCTACGACTTTATGAGAGGGATCCGTTTAAATGTAGCGGTTGAGCACGATGATTACTCTTTTTTAAAACTGACTATAAAAGTCAGACATAAAATTGTTGCTGACGGTTTGAATGATGATTCTTTTGATGTTACCAATAAAGGAATTCACTTAAGGGCTCAGGAATTTAATAATTTACTTGATGATCCGAATACGATTGTTGTTGATTTTAGAAATCACTACGAAAGTGAAGTAGGTCATTTTGAAGGGGCTATTACTCCTGATGTGGAAAATTTCAGAGAAAGTTTACCGATTATCAACGAGCAGTTACAGGATTTTAAAGAAGATAAGAACCTGCTAATGTACTGTACAGGCGGAATACGTTGTGAAAAAGCCAGTGCCTACTTCAAGCATCAGGGTTTTAAAAACGTTTTCCAGCTGGAAGGCGGAATTATTGAATATACCCGTCAGATTAAAGAAGAAGGGATTAAAAGTAAGTTTATTGGGAAGAACTTTGTATTTGATCACCGCTTAGGTGAAAGAATTACAGATGATATTATTGCACAGTGCCATCAGTGTGGAAAACCTTGTGACAACCATACGAACTGTGCTAACGATGCCTGCCACTTGTTGTTTATCCAGTGTGACGAATGTAAAGCTGCCATGGAAAACTGTTGTTCTACAGAATGTTTGGAAATCATACATTTGCCTTTGGAAGAACAGTTGAAGCTAAGAAAGGGGTTGCAGGTTGGAAATAAGGTTTTCAGAAAAGGGAAATCGGATGCGTTGAAATTTAAAAAATCAGGTGACCTTCCTGATAAGCCTTTGGCGAAAGTTGAAACAAAGAATATCCGTCAGAAAATAGCCGTCAAAAAAGTGTTAGTCGGAAAGGCAGAACATTATTATACAAAATCGAAAATCGGACAGTTTTTAATTGAAAACAAAGAGCTTTCAGTAGGCGATAAAGTATTGATTTCAGGCCCAACAACAGGTGAGCAGGAATTGACCATTACTGAGCTTTATGCCAATGGAGGTCCTTGTGAAACAGCAAAAAAAGGAGATCAGATCACTTTTGAGCTTCCGTTCAGAGTTCGTCTGTCAGATAAATTATATAAGATTCTGTAAGCTTTAAACGCCTGATAACGATGTTGAAATCAGAACTTAGAAAAAAATACATGCAGAAAAGAAAAGCCTTGTCAACTGATGAGGCTTTCTTGTTATCTGAAAAAGTTTTTGAAAATTTTGTTGATTTTTTTAAGCCTTTACCCGGTCAGAAAGTTCACATTTTCATTCCGATTGAAAAATTTAAAGAAATTGATACTCAAATATTCATTAACTATTTTTTAAGCCGGAATATCAGAGTTTTTGTGCCTAAAATTGTTGATGCTAAATTAATATCCGTAGAGATTTTTAATGATACAGAATTCGAAACTAATGAATGGGGTATTTCGGAGCCCGTTTCTAATGAAGATTCCGGGTTTTTAGATTTTAATTATGTTATTACGCCTTTGCTCTATTGTGATAAAAGAGGAAACAGAGTAGGCTACGGAAAAGGATTTTACGATGCTTTTTTTGATAGGATTCCTTCCGAAACAAAAAAAATCGGAGTTAATTATTTTAACCCCGATGAAAATATTGATGATGTATGGGAAAATGATATTCCTCTGGACTATTTGGTGACACCTGCTGATGTGCTGTCTTTCTTTAGCGGATCAGAATAAAAATCTAAGAAATAAAACTTAAATTCCTTTTTAATCATTGGAGTAGAAAGCAAAATATATTGGGCATTTTTCTCAAAAGTTCCCAGGGATTTATTTTTTGAATCAAAATATTCCAGGTTGAATTTTGCATAATCTAAAGTATCCTTTTTATAGAATTCTTTGTAAACGTTCAGGTTATTTACTTTCACCGATTTTACTTTAAGGCTGTCCAGCTCATGGAAGAGTTTTTTGAACGTAGTAGAGTCGGGCTTGTGAAAATAACTTTCCATCTGAGAATAGATAAATGTATCTACCTCAGTATTTCTGTTTCCGGACAAATATAAGGTAGAAAGATCCAGAAGCTCCTGTACTTTCTGCTTGGTAATGGAATTGATGGCCTGCATACTGTCCATCTGTACGGCAGGGTAACTTTTTACATTGTTGCTGTTTCTTAACTTATCCAGATCGCTTACTTCTGTCTTCTTATTGTTGCAGGAAACAAATGCTAAGAAGAGTATGGCGAAAATTAAAAAATTATTTATTCTTTTCATCTGTGGATGCGATTTTAAATTTAATAGATACTATTTTTCCCTTATCTTTTTTCATTTCAATTACACTTAGGTTTTTCAGGGATGTGGTAGGTGTTGTTACCAGTGTAATGTATTTTTGCTTGTCAAGCCTTTCTATGCCATAAGTATTATTATCATACACTTGGTAAATAACGGCACTGTTGCTGATCAGGTTTTCCAGTTCGTTTCTTTTCTGCTTAATGAGGGCTACCTGTTCCTGTGAATTGCCGCCTTTTACATCTTTAATGGAGAAGTAATAAGCTGCCATTTTGTAATCATCCGGTTTCAACTCGATTATTTCTTCATCCGGGGCATTTTCCAGATTTCTGTTGACTTCCAGATATTCATAGAAAGGTGCCGTAATCTGCATTTTGATGTTCTTATCCTTGGTGGAATAGTAAAAACATTCTCCGGGCTTCAATTTATAAAGAAGGGGAGATTCATTGGTTTTGATTATTCTTATTTCAAGAGTGTTGATGACAGAAACGCCACGGTCTTTATCAATAAAACAGTATTTGTAAGTTTTAGAGAAAATCTGATCCTTAAATCCAAGAACTCCGGTAATGGCAATTAAAACAGAGGTAACAATAGCCCACGCATTTTTTTTAAGCAGATTTTTTCTTACGGGGGAAGGTTGTATTTCTGCTTGCTTGGCTGTTGCTGTATTTATTGTAATTAATTGATTATCATATGTTGATTTTTGTAAATCAACGTTTTCCTGGATTTTTTGTTCTGTTTTTTGAGGCTGAATTTCTGTTTTGGGAAGTTCAGGAGCCGAAGAGACTGTTTTTTCTAATTCTAAGATTTCCTCCTGCTCAAGATCATCATTTTCCTGCAGTAATTCTCCTGCAAAAAGATGTTGTTTCTTGAAGTCGTACCATGAGTCGTATCCCGCATAAATACTCAGTAAATTGAGCATGTCAATCCTGGGTAATTTGGTGACCGGCGAAGTTTTGAAATAAGTGTAAAATGACTTTTCACTGATGTTGCCTTTGGCTTTTTTGCGAAGGTCTTCCTGGAAATATATGATATCTATCCCTTTCCATTTTGAAATATCATCATGGGAAGAGTTGGATTCTTTTAAAAATTCAGTCTGAACATCTTTTTTCAGCTGTTCAAAATGTAATAGATCTAAATCTGTCAATTTTATTAAATAATTAAATTGTTGATTATCAGTATTGTTTTTTTGTAAAACTATTTTACAAAGGTATTACAATTATTTTTCATAAACAACTTTTGTATCTGGTCTACCTTTGTCTTGTTCAAATAACAGAACAGAAGAAATTTATAAAAAACAATATTAACAAAATTAAATTTAATTTATTATGAAAAAGTCGTTATTCGTAGCTGCTATCGCTGCAATCTCTCTAGTTGCTTGTAAAAAAACTGAAGCTACTTCTACTGAAGGTGCTGCTGATTCTGCTGCTGCTAACGTAGCTGATTCTGCTGCTGTAGTTACTGATTCTGCTGCTAAAGTAATTGATTCAGCTGCTAACGTTGCTGTTGATGCTACTAAAGATGCTGCTGCTGCTACAACTGCTGCTGGTGCTGATGCTGCTAAAGCTACAACTGAAGCTGCTGCTGACGCTGCTAAAGGTGCTGCTGATGCTGCTAAAGGTGCTGCAAAAGATGCTGCTAAAGAAGTTAAAGACGCTGCTAAGAAATAATTCTAGCATTAGCTTAACAATAAAAGAACCGTTTCACCCTGTGAGACGGTTTTTTTATGCTTTAAACTTTAGACCTTAACCTCTCTGTCATTGCGAACCAAAGGCGAAGCAATCTCATCGGGCTAAATAACAAAGTCCAGATTCCCTTATCCCTTCTTTTGCCTTAAAGACTCATAGCAGGTAATGGCTACGGCATTGCTCAGGTTCAAAGAGTCAATACTTCCTGCCATAGGAATCAGCGTATTTTTTCCTTTTCCAACCCAGAAATCACTTAATCCTGAATGCTCGGTTCCGAACAATACGGCAGAGCGCTGTTTGAAATCTCTTTTATAAAGATCTTCAGCAGTCTCATCCATAAGAGTCGTATAAATGTTGAAATTGTTTTTCTGAAGAAATTCAAAAGTTTCTTCATTTTCAGCATCATAAACTTCCATGCCGAAGAGGCATCCGACACTTGACCGTATCACATTAGGGTTATAGAAGTCAGCTTTTCCGTCCGCTACAATAAGGGCATCAATTCCGAAAGCCTCGCAGCTTCTCAGGATAGCACCCAGATTACCGGGCTTTTCTACACCTTCTACAATGATGATGGTAGAATTTTCTTTGGGAATAAATGATGAAAGGAAATTTTCTTTGGTTTTATAAATTCCTATAATTCCTTCAGAGCTTCCTCTGTAGGCTATTTTTTCATATACTTTTTCACTTACAAAATGGATTTTACCTTCCGGAAGCTTTCCCTTAAAGATATTTTCGCAGATAAAAAATTCATTAGGTTCAAAATCATATTGTAAAGCTCTTTCATTTTCCTGTTGCCCTTCAACCACAAAAACCTTTGATTTTTTACGGAACCTGTTGTCAGCCAGAAGTTTGGTGACGTTTTTTATTTTATCGTTTTGAAAACTTTCTATCAACATGCTGCAAAATTATGCAAAATTTATTTTTAAATATTAAATGAGAAGTCCCAAAGCTAATCCGAGACTCGTCGAATTAATTATTCTTCTGGGGTTTCAAGTGTTATTTGTGAATCATCAATAATGTTTAATGTCGAAATTTCTTCATTTGTTTTTGCTCGTGTAACTAGATTTTCAGGAAGCGATTTTGTTGCTCTTGCGCCCATTAATTTTAACTTTTGTACCGTTACGACCAGATTTCCTCGTCCATCTATGAGTTTATTCATTGCTCCTTCATATTCAGATTTTGCCTCTTCCATTTTTTTTCCGACTTTAAGCAGATTAGTGACGAAACCATCAAACTTATCGTATAAAGCCCCTGCCTGACGTGCTATTTCTATAGCATTATCCTGCTGCTTTTGATTGGTCCACATGCTGTCAATGGTTCTTAGAGTTGCTAATAATGTGGAGGGGGTTACAATAACTATATTTTTTTCAAAAGCTCTATTATATAATTGATTGTCATCATTCAATGCTATCGCAAAAGCTGGTTCTATAGGAATAAACAGCAGGACGAAATCGGGACTTTCCATTTCATATAGATTATGATAATTTTTTGTTCCTAATTGTTCAATGTGTCTTTTTAACGAAGAAATATGTTCTTTTAAAAATTGAATTTTTATTACATCATTTTCTTCATTCACATATTTTTCATAAGAAACTAAAGAAACTTTTGAATCTATTATCATTTTTTTTCCATCGGGAAGATTTATGATTACGTCTGGAAGGACACGATTTCCTTCTTCAGTCAAATGGCTTTTTTGAATTTCATATTCGCGTCCTTTTTCAAGTCCCGATTTTTCTAAAACTCTTTCCAGAACCAATTCTCCCCAGTTTCCTTGTATCTTACTATCTCCTTTCAATGCCTTAGTTAAGTTTAAGGTTTCCTTACTCATTTGGATATTCAAATCCTTTAATCCAATAATTTGTTCTCTTAAAGCGGCATGATAGTCAATACTCTCTTTGTGAGTAGATTCTACCTTTTTTTCAAAATTATTTATTTTCTCTTGAAGCGGATTTAAGAGGTTTTTTATATTGAGTTGATTTTGCTCTGTAAATTTCTCTGACTTTTCTTCTAAAATTTTATTGGCAAGGTTTTCAAACTGCAGTTTAGATTCTTCCTGAATCTTAATGATTTCTTCTTTCTGAGTATCAAGAGACCGCTGCAGACTTTCATTTTTAGCAGTAAGCTCCGAGTTTTTAGCAAAAAAATGCTGCTTCTCAGAGATAAGGTTTTCTATTTGGGCAGTTTGTTTTGAGTTAAGCTGTTTCTGTTCTAAAAATTGAGCATTTAAAGAGGCATGTTCTGCAGAAATTTTTGCATACTCATTTTTCAGATCATGCAGGAGATCGGTCTGCTGTTGGTTCAGTTCTTTTTCCTGGCTGATATTTTGGCCCAGTTCCTGAACTTTCAGATTAAGATTTTCAAGATCCGAATGATTTTTAATATGCAGATTATTCAGTTCGTCATAAGAATTTCTTGAAACCGTAGACGATTTTAACGCGAAATACAAAATAACGGCGCCCAGAATTCCGCCGGCAATAAACCCAATAATTAAATATGTCATCTCCATGTTTCAAAATTACAAAAAGAAAAATTGATTTCTTTTACGGGAAACCGTTAAAATTTTGTAGAATGGGGTGGTAGTTATTATTTATAATATTCAATATCTATCATATGAATCTGGAAAGGCAGATTATTTTTTAATAAGATTAATTTATCGGGATTTTTGTGCTTGTCTTTATGAGATGTCTGAAATCTGTAAGCAATGGTTTGGGCAGTCAATAGATCTTTTACATCATACCCTGAAATAAATCCTTCTTCATTGTAATAATAATCGACAAATGAATGGCTTTTAAGTTGACCGCTCTGATTGTCATAAATCATGCGTTCGTTGCTTTTTATTCTTAAAAGTTCATTATACCTATATTTATCTTTTGATACCAGCCTGTTCTGTAAGTCATACAGGTCGATGAGATATCCGCCCTTTTGATGAGTAATTTTTGCTCTGAGCCTGACTTCTCCATCTCTGCTTAGGGAATATCCTGTTCTCAATCCGTTTTTAAATTCATACTCGGTTATTTGCCGGTCTTTATTGCTTTGATATGATTCTTTTGTAGCATTTCCATCTTCATTATAATAACGGGTTTTCACAGATATTAAGGAATCTGCAGGTTTATCTTTTATGGAATCGCTGTATATTTTGATTGTAATTGAACGTATTTTTCCCTTATATCCTGAATTAATGATTTCAGGGTATTTTTTATTTTGAGCTGTACAAAAAATACTTAGATAAAATAAAAACAAGATGCTAAGGTTCCTTTTCATTTTGAGAGATAGAATGTTTCTGCTTATTAAATATGATAAAAAAGTGAGCCGGAAGACTCACTTTATATTTGTTGATCAGATTATGGAGTGATGGTAATCGGATCTGGAAAAGGTTCAAGAACCAATGGTTTGCACATGGCGGCCACTTCACATCTTCCGCCCATACATATATAATTTGTCATAGTGGTGGTGCCGTCAGGGCATCTGATCATGGCTTCACCAGGGCATCCTCCTGGGCATTGTGCCGGATATAAATTTCCGCCGAATACATTTTTCAGCTCTGTTCTCGAAAGTTTTGTTACGTTCATTTTTTTCATGGAATTAATTTTTTGATGGTTTAGTTTGTATGAATCTGAAAATGAACCTCTAAGGTAATAAAAAAATAAATCACTATGAAGTTACATAATGATTTATTTTAGATTGATATTTAAGGAAGAATGTTTTCTATGGATTCTCTTTAGATATTTCTCCGTGATGTTTTAAATACAAAGGCAATGCAGCGGATCCGTACCAGGGGAAGATTTCATAGCTGAAGACTCCGGCCTGTACCGCAGGATCGGTTTTAACCCATTGTTCAGCTTCCTCTTTGGATTTTGTATTGAAAATGAACATACCGCGGTAGTTTTCTTTGTTTTGTTCAAGGAAAGGTCCGGCCACCACAATCTTTCCTTCGTCAGCCAGCTTTCCGATGTTTGCCATATGGCCTTTCATCAGTTCGCCCATTTTGGCTTTATCATCGATTTTTGTGCTGCCTGAAGTGAGCATCACGATCGTATAGGGCTTCATTCCATACTTATCAGCACCGAGAGATGTTGCCAGCTCCTGGTTGAATTTTGGTTTTTCTGCTTTCTTTTCCTGGGCAAAGGATAAAATTCCCGCCAAGAGGGTAAGGGATAAATAAATTTTTAATCTCATATCATCTATTTTTAAAAGTCTAATGTCTGACGTCTGATGTCTGAAATCTACTACTAATCTTTTATTCTTAAAAACTCTTTGGCGAGTTCAATCATTTTAGGATCACCGGTATATTTTCCGTGCTCGTCGGAAAGCTTTACTGTGGCAATCCATTCCTTGTTTGGTGCCTGTACTCCGATCAGTTTCATGACGATATTCATTGGTTTTAAACCTACATCATTGGTAAGATTGGTTCCGATCCCGAAGGATACGCCTATCTTTCCTCTGCAGTAATTGGTGATTTCTTCTACTTTTTCCAGATTCAAAGCATCAGAAAAGATGATGTATTTAAATAGAGGATTGATTCCGTTATTGGTATAGTGGGCTATTGTTTTATCTGCAAATTCCAACGGATCACCACTGTCATGACGTACGCCGTCAAAAAGTTTGGCAAATTTTTTATCGAACTGCTGAAAGAAAACATCGGTAGTATAAGTATCTGAAAGCGCAACTCCAAGATCGCCTCTGTAAACATCTACCCAATGCTCCAGAGCCATTTCATTGGCCATTTTAAATCCATATTCTGCAGCATGGAACATAAACCATTCGTGTGCGTGGGTACCAATTGGTTTTACACCATATTTCATGGCAAAATGAACATTGGAGCTTCCGATAAAAGTTGATTTTTTATTGTGGGTTAAAGCTTCCATAACCAGATTCTGTACTTTATAAGAATGTCTTCTTCTGGTCCCGAATTCTGCAAAATTCACCCCTAATCTCGCCAGTGAGTCCGCTTTTTCCAGTGTTCTGTTCATAACGACCTCATTGGAATCTCTTTCCATATGATTCATTTCGTAATGAAGCTCGCTGATCAGGGCAAGAAGGGGAACTTCCCAAAGAATGGTTCTGTACCAGAGCCCTTCAACGGTTACGGAAAGCTCACTGCCTTCCTGGCGTATTTTTACTTCAGACGGATCATAATGATAGCCTTCTAAGAAATCCAGATAGGGAAGATCTATATATGGACAGGTTCTTGCCATGAATTTTTTTTCCTCCTTGGTCAGCTTTAATTCTGCCATTTTATTGACCGCTTCTTTTAAGGCAACATCAAAACCTTCCGGAAACTGATGTTTTCCTCTGTTGATGAATTCATATTTTACAATGGAGCTTGGGAATAATTTTACCACTGCATTTTGCATCGTTATTTTATAGAAATCGTTATCCAGAATAGAGTTTAATCGAACGTCGTACATAATATGTGTAATTTTAACGCAAATATAGTTATTTAAAATAAAAATCGCCTAAATGTAAGACGATTTTTTTTAATCAGTTGATTTTTGTCAGTTACTTCCCTAAATAGGAATTGTACATCCATACTTCTTTTTCCTGTTCAGTAATATAGTCACTCATCTGAGAATTGGTTCCTTCATCTCCTGCGGCATCTGTAATGTCCAGAAGTTCTCTCTGCAGATCGATGACAACTTTGAAAGAGTTCAGGATAAGCTCAACGCTTTTATTGGCATCCGTTACTTCCTTGCTTTCTTTGATGGTAGCTACTTTTAAATAGTCTGAATAGTTGTGGGCAGGGGTGGCACCTAGTGTAAGGATTCTTTCTGCGATCTCATCGATCTTCAATACAAGGCTGTTGTACAGTTCCTCAAATTTAGGATGGAGGGTAAAGAACTGGTCTCCTTTTATATTCCAGTGTGAACCTCTTGTGTTTTGATAAAATATTGAATAATTGGCTAGAAGAACATTTAGTTTTTCTGAAATATTCTTACAGTCAGCTTCTTTCAGGCCGATAATGCTTGCATTTTTCATATGTTTATTTTTTATGCTAACAAATTTAGAAAATATTATGCCGAAAACACAGGTTTACGATTGATGATACTTATCTTTGATATTTTTATAATTGATCTTAAAAAATGCAGTCATTCCGAAATTTGGGGCTAAGAAATTTTTTTATCTCGTTTGCTGTTTTTTTTACGGTGTGCTTGTTATACTATATCAACTCAGTTTCAAAAACAGGAGGCCATTATATTTATCTTCTGGATGATGCGTATATTCATTTAGCTGTGGCGAAAAATTTCGCGCTCCACAATATCTGGGGAATTACGGAATATAAATTTTCTTCTGCTTCTTCTTCACCATTATTTACATTTATCATCAGTGTTTTAATTAAAATAATTGGGAATAATGATCAGATTCCGTTGTATTTTAATGCTGTTTTCAGTGTCGGGATTATTTATTTTCTTACCCAATATTATGGAGACATTTTTAATGATGTAAAGAAGACGGTTTCAGCAGTACTCTTTACATTATTCTTCGCTGTTCTTCATTTACAGCTGCTTGCCGGGATGGAGCACATCTTTCAGGTATTTCTTTTTGCAGTAAATATTTTTTGTTTTTACAGACGGGATAAAAATAAATGGGCACTTGCTGGATTTTATGGTACCATTTTCCTGATGGGGCTTACGCGTTTTGAAAGTATGTTTTATTTTACAGTGATGGCTTTTGTTCTGATCTTACTTAAAAAATGGAAGGACGCTGTTGGGGTACTGCTGGCTGGCTTTATCCCGATTATTATTTTTTGTTACTTTAATAATCAGCAGTCCGGCTACTTCTTCCCCAATTCTGTAGTGGTGAAAGGAACAAAACTGAGTTTCGATTCACATTTCCTGATCCAGCTTAAAACTATTGTATTCGATAACTTTTTGTTGAATATCAGCTTTTATAAAATAGGGCTGTTTCCTCTTTTATTGTGTGCCATCTTTATCGGCAGAGATTTAAAAAGTAAAACGTTCCGGGAGGCTGTTGGGAATAATTTCTTTCTTATTGTGTTTTCTTTAACGACGATCTGTCATTCCATGTTTGCAGATTTTAGAGGACTCTTTCGCTATGAAGCTTATCTTCTTGTGGGATTTTCAATGGCGCTTATTCCAAAGGTTAAAGATTTTTTCTCAGATTTTAAAAAGTATGGCAGGAAAGAAATGCTCATCAGCATACTGACTGTCATGAATGTTCTCCTTCTGGCCTATAAAAGCTGGATCGCTCATAAGGTAATTGATAATGGAGGGAAAAATATTTATGAACAGCAGATACAGTCCGCGAGATTTTTACATACCTATTATAACAGCTCTAAAATAGTGGCTAATGACATTGGTGCGATTAGTTACTATACAGATATTCATTTGTTGGATATTGTCGGTTTGGGCTCTGAGGAGACAATTGTTTTTAATGAAAACAGAAAATTTTTTGATCCTAATTTTGAAGGTTTTCTTACCCGTTACTGTCTGGAAAACAAATATGATATAGCAATAGTATATGATGAATGGCTTCAGGGGCATATTCCCCAAAATTGGAAAAAAGCAGCCGTGCTGAAGATTAAAAACAAGGTAACTGTGGCCAGGCTGCAGGTATCTATATATTCTATTAATGGAGATAATTTTCAGCAGCTACAGCAAAATATAAGGAATTACAACTGGGATAAGAATGTAACGGTTGTATTAAAGGATTAAACGTAACTAGCTGTTAATTAATTTTTAGTAAGATCTTTTATTTATACTCAAGTGTTTGTTAATTAAAAAAATATTCCTATTTTTGCACCCTAAAATAAAAAGCAATTAAATGCCTACTATTCAACAATTAGTAAGAAAAGGAAGAGCCACGCTTGCCAAGAAGAGCAAATCGGCTGCCCTTGATTCTTGTCCACAAAGACGAGGTGTATGTACGAGAGTATATACTACCACTCCTAAGAAACCTAACTCTGCACTTAGAAAAGTTGCAAGGGTAAGACTTTCTAACGGGAAAGAAGTCAACGCCTACATCCCGGGCGAAGGACATAATCTTCAAGAGCACTCGATAGTATTGGTAAGAGGCGGAAGGGTGAAAGACCTACCGGGAGTACGTTACCACATCGTAAGAGGTGCTTTAGACACTGCAGGTGTAAATGGAAGAACACAGAGAAGATCGAAGTATGGAGCTAAGAGACCTAAGCCAGGTCAGGCAGCTGCTGCACCAGCAAAAGGAAAGAAAAAATAATCATTAAATAAGGTACAGAAGCAATGAGAAAGACAAAAGCGAAAAAAAGACCGTTGTTACCAGATCCGAAGTTTAATGATCAATTGGTAACTAGATTCGTAAACAACCTAATGCTTGACGGTAAAAAGTCAATTGCATTCAAAATTTTCTATGATGCATTAGATATCGTAGAAACTAAAAAAGGAGATAACGAAAAAACTGCACTTGAAATCTGGAAAGATGCACTTACTAATGTAATGCCTCACGTAGAAGTACGTTCTAGAAGAGTAGGTGGAGCTAACTTCCAAATCCCTATGCCAATCAGAGCTGATAGAAAAATTTCTATGGCAATGAAATGGTTAATCAAATATTCAAAAGCTAGAAATGATAAGTCTATGGCTTTGAAATTGGCTAATGAAGTAGTAGCTGCTTCAAGAGAAGAAGGTGCTGCTTACAAAAAGAAATCTGATACTCACAAAATGGCGGAAGCTAACAAGGCTTTCTCACACTTTAAATTCTAATTAGAAATGAGTAGAGATCTTAAATTTACAAGAAATATTGGTATTGCCGCACACATTGATGCAGGTAAAACTACCACTACAGAAAGGATTTTATTCTATACAGGGGTAAACCACAAAATTGGTGAAGTTCACGATGGTGCTTCTACAATGGACTGGATGGAGCAGGAAGCAGAAAGAGGTATTACCATTACTTCTGCTGCAACTACTTGTTCTTGGAACTTTCCAACTGATCAGGGGAAGCCTGTAGCTGAAACTAAACCTTACCACTTCAACATTATCGATACACCGGGACACGTTGACTTCACTGTAGAAGTAAACAGATCTTTGAGAGTATTGGATGGATTGGTATTCTTATTCTCTGCAGTAGATGGAGTAGAGCCTCAGTCTGAAACAAACTGGAGACTTGCTGACAACTACAAAGTAGCGAGAATGGGATTCGTAAACAAAATGGACAGACAGGGTGCTGACTTCTTGAACGTTGTAAAACAAGTAAAAGAAATGTTAGGATCTAATGCAGTTCCAATCGTTTTACCAATCGGTGCTGAAGAAGATTTCAAAGGTGTTGTAGACTTAATTAAAAACAGAGCGATCATCTGGGATGAAGCTGGACAAGGTGCTACTTTCGAGGTAGTTCCAATTCCGGAAGACATGAAAGATGAAGTTCTTGAATACAGAGAGAAATTAGTAGAAGCTGTTGCTGACTACGATGAGACTTTGATGGAGAAATTCTTCGAAGATCCGGATTCAATCTCTGAAGACGAAATCAACGAAGCTCTAAGAAAAGCTACTATTGATTTATCTATTATCCCAATGACTTGTGGTTCTTCATTCAAGAATAAAGGAGTACAGTTTATGTTGGATGCAGTATGTAAATACCTGCCTTCTCCATTGGATAAAGATGATATCAAAGGTACTGACCCTAGAACTGACGCTGAAATTACAAGAAAACCAGACGTAAACGAGCCGTTCTCGGCTTTAGCATTTAAGATTGCTACTGACCCGTTCGTGGGAAGATTAGCATTCTTCAGAGCATACTCTGGAAGACTGGATGCAGGTTCTTATATCTTGAACACCCGTTCAGGAGATAAAGAAAGAATCTCAAGAATCTATCAGATGCACGCTAACAAGCAAAATCCTGTAGAATATATTGAAGCAGGAGATATTGGTGCAGCAGTAGGTTTCAAATCTATCAAAACAGGTGATACAATGTGTGACGAGAAAAACCCAATCGTTCTTGAATCGATGGTTTTCCCTGATCCGGTAATTGGTATCGCTGTTGAGCCTAAAACTAAAGCTGACCAGGATAAAATGGGTAACGCTCTGGCTAAATTAGCTGAAGAGGATCCAACATTTACGGTTAGAACAGATGAGGCTTCAGGACAAACGATTATCTCTGGTATGGGTGAGCTTCACCTTGATATCATCGTAGATCGTATGAGAAGAGAGTTCAAAGTAGAAGTAAACCAAGGTCAGCCGCAGGTAGAATACAAAGAAAATCTTACAAAAGTTGCTCAGCACAGAGAAGTTTACAAAAAACAATCTGGTGGTAAAGGTAAATTTGCGGATATCGTATTTGAATTAGGACCAGCTGACGAAGGTAAAATAGGTTTAGAATTTATTAACGAGATCAAAGGTGGTAACGTTCCTAGAGAATTTGTTCCTGCTATTGAAAAAGGCTTTAAAGCTGCAATGAAAAACGGTCCTTTGGCTGGTTTCGAAGTTGAAGGTATTAAAGTAGTTCTTAAAGACGGATCTTTCCACGCAGTGGATTCTGATGCACTTTCTTTTGAAATGGCTGCTAAATTAGGATTTAAAGAAGCGGGACGTGCTGCTAAGCCAGTAATCATGGAGCCTATTATGAAACTGGAGGTTGTAACTCCGGAAGAATATATGGGTAATATCATTGGTGACCTTAACAAGAGAAGAGGTACCATCAGTGGTCAGGAAGAGAAAAACGGAGCTGTTGTAATCAAAGGTTCTGTTCCACTTTCTGAAATGTTTGGATATGTAACTACTCTAAGAACACTTTCATCAGGAAGAGCTACTTCTTCTATGGAATTAGAGAAATACCAGGCTACTCCACAAAACGTTGCTGAAGAAATCATTGCTAAAGCAAAAGGTTAATTTTTTAAACTAAAGAAATGTCACAAAGAATCAGAATAAAACTAAAATCTTACGATTACAACTTGGTAGACAAGTCTGCTGAGAAAATCGTAAAAACGGTAAAGGCTACTGGTGCTGTTGTAAACGGGCCAATTCCATTGCCAACAAATAAGAGAATCTTCACGGTGTTGAGATCTCCACACGTAAACAAGAAAGCAAGAGAGCAGTTCCAATTATCAGCTCACAAGAGACTGATGGATATCTACTCTTCTTCTTCTAAAACTGTAGATGCTCTAATGAAATTAGAGTTACCAAGCGGTGTAGACGTTGAAATTAAAGTGTGATAATTGCATACTTTGCAATGATTATAGAATCCGTTCCTTTTTAGGAACGGATTTTTTTATTTTAAAAACCGAATGTAAAATGTAATACCGTTTACCTTATATTCAGATCATCAAAATTCATCTTTTTTATCATTTCGCTTCTCATAGAGATAAGTCTGCTTTTTCCATGTACCTTTTAACGATGCTCCGGGATCCTTAAAATATCCCCATAACAGCTACAGGCTCATTTATAATCTGATAATGCTTAGTTCAAGTCCAATGAGATATGTCAGCTTGATTTATTTATTTAGAATTAATAAAAATAATAATTTCGTAAAAAATTATCAGATGAATAAAGTAGTATCCTTTTCTTTGCTTGTACTGGGTGGGGTTTTTGTAAACGCACAGCAAGTGAATGATTCTATTAAAAAATCAAAAGAGATTGATGAAGTAGAATTATTTGGTGAAAAAAAGAAACAGCCTGTAGGCTTAGAAGCTATTACAAGGCTTCCCTTGAAAACCAGAGACCAGATCCAGAGTATTTCCGTGATCTCCCATAAGGCCATTGAAGAGCTTGGGGCTCTTACAGTAACGGATGTTGCGAAAAATGTACCGGGCGTCACTCTGTTTTCGAGCTACGGCGGAGGAAGCGAAAGTATGTCTATCAGAGGGTATCGTGGAGTACCGGTATTGAAAAACGGAGTTCAGATGGATTCCGATTTCCGAACGGCAGGAATGATCACAGATATGCAGGGAGTTGAAAACATTCAGGTGATTAAAGGATCTGCAGCTGTGAGCCAGGGAATAGGGAATGGTTTAGGTTCAGCAGGAGGTGTGATAAATGTGGTGACCAAAAGACCACAGTTCATTGACCAGACCCATGTGGGATTCCGTTACGGAAGCTGGGATTTTTACAGGCCTACGGTAGATTTTCAGAGGGTTTTGGATTCTCAGGGGAAAGTAGCTGTAAGATTCAACGGGGCTTATCAGAAGAATAATTCTTTCAGGTCTCATGTAGAAGGAGAGAGAATTTATATCAACCCATCCGTGTCTTACCGCCCGGACGATAAAACGGAGATCAATGTAGAGATGGATTATCTTCATGATAACCGTACTCCTGACAGAGGAACTATTAATACAGCACCTGGTGATGTGGAAGCACTATACCATATGCCAAAAGGGAAATTCTTAGGATATACTTCTGACTATTCAAAAACAGAGACCTTCAATTTTGCCACAACAGTGGTTCGTAAGCTTAATAATAAATTAAAGATAAGAGCCGCTTTTATCAATTCCACAAGCAGTTCAGACAGTGAAGCCTCTTCCATATCATTACCGACCAACGAAACGAACTATAATATCAGGCAGCATACCATTGGTAAATCTCAGGGAGAAGATATCAATAAAGTCCTGCAGCTGGATTTCATTGGGGAGCAGATAAAAACAGGCTTTATTAACCATACATTCCAGGTTGGATTTGACTGGAGGGAAACAGAAACATCTGCTGTTACCTATGAGGCATATAAAAATTCCATTGCTCCTGAAGACTTAATTACTGCCCGCCCGACAAAAATCGGAGCGATAACGTATGATGCCAATCCTCTCGATATTTTTGATGTGGTCAACGGGACAATACCAAACCAGGTTCCTGTCAATGTAATTTATAAAAACCTGGGACGTTCAAACCCTGTCCTCACGCCAAGCATTGGTGCTATGGCACAGGATGTAATGTCAATCGGCGGGTATGTAAAAGCTCATCTGGGAATCAGGTACAGCAGGCTCAATGGCTCTTCCAATGAAACTGTAGATACCTGGAACCCGTCTTTTGGACTGATCGTTTCACCGATTCAGAATATCAATATTTTCGGATCCTACACCACGACTACCTCTTTAAGGGCTTCTAATAATATCCTTCAGGCAGGTGGAAGGGTAGGAGCTTCGCATACAAAACAATGGGAAGCCGGCATTAAATCTGACTGGTTTAATGAAAGATTGAGATTTAATGTTACCTTATTCGATATTAACACAGATAATCTTTCATTCCAGATCCTTGATAAAAACTACCAGCCAATAAAAGATGATAAAAATAATATCCTTTACGGGCTTGCCGGTAATCTGAGAAGAAAAGGAATGGAGGTTGAGCTGATCGGAAGAATTCTGCCCAACCTGCAGGTAATGTCCGGATGGGCATATCTGGATGCACAGTATCAGGAGAGTCCTGCTTACATCAACGGTTCTGCGCCCATGAATGCTCCGAAGCATACAGCAAACGGGTGGTTGAACTACAAATTTATTACAGGAGCGTTAACGGGTCTTGATGTGGGAGCGGGAATCTATTATGTAGGGAAAAGACCGGTGGATGAGTGGACTCAGAAGACATTTACAGCAGGTCATCTTAACAGCGTAAGAGCCGGGGATAAGCCTTTTGATATGCCGGAATATACTACAGTAGATGCCCAGGCAGGATACACTCTTAAAAACGGTTTGGGACTAAGAGTATTCTTCAATAACATTTTCGATTCTGTAGGATACAGTTCGTACTTCAGAGGTGGTTATATTGATCAGATCCAGCCAAGAAACTTTGCTGTACAGGTAAACTATAAATTCTAATCTTATGAAAAGTACACAAAAAATATTTTTAGCCTTTGCTATAGGAACATTATTCGTATCATGCCGTTCCGAAGCAGAGCTTTCCGACGAGGAGCTTAAATACATCAATGAAAAAGGATTCAGGGATTTTTATCAATCCAATCATATGAATAATAGCTGGCAGCAAAACACCTGGAATAATGGAATGCCTGGTGTAAAGAAGACCCGCTTCGGAAACGATTTGCCTTCAGGCAGTACAAAAACAGTTGATCCATCTGAAGAAATACTTTTCGGAAAAAAATAATAAACATTCATTCATATCAAATTTTAATTAGAAAACATTAAGGCAGTCCATCTGTCTTAATGTTTTTGCTTTATGAAGCCATTCCATCTTATTTTTAAGGCACCGGAAAGAATAAAAGTAAAGCAGGATAATAATCCGGTTAAATTTTTCATTCTTTTCCACTGTTTCTCAACTTTCTTTACTTCCGATTCAAGTTAATTCTATAAATTTATTATTTAAAAGAATTGATATTATGAGTCATAAGAACAATAATCTCTTTGAGAAGTTTTCAGATTGGGCAACCAAATTTACAGGAAGTTCATATGCATTTATCGGAGCCGTACTTATTGTTATAGTATGGGCAGCTTCAGGACCTATTTTTGATTATTCTGAAACCTGGCAGCTGGTCATTAATACCGGAACTACCATTATCACTTTCTTAATGGTCTTTTTAATTCAGAAAGCACAGAATAAAGATTCCAAAGCCATACAAATTAAGCTTAATGAGCTTCTTGCGGCTAATGAAAAAGCCAGCAACAGAATTGTGGATATAGAAGACCTTACGGAAAAAGAACTGGACCAGCTCCACTGCTATTATGAAAAGTTAGCCGATTTTGCGGAAGAAGATAACGATATCCATACCTCGCACTCAATAGATGCAGCTAAAAGAAATCAGAATTACAAGCATGATATCTTTAAAACAAAGCATGAAGAATGGCTTCAGAAACAGCAAGAAAAAAAGGAATCGTAATGATTCCTTTTTTCTTTTTTGTATACGTTAAAAATTATCTTTTCAGGAAATATCCGAAATAGCTGCAGCTGCCTGCAAGTCCTTTCATGGTTTCCGAATCTGCATACTGGGACTTCAGCTGTGCAAAATACGTTCTGTATTTCTGGTTCCTGATATTATCGAGTTCAGCCTGGTGTGCCTGTTCCTTTTCAGAATACTGAGGATCCGAATAGCTGATGTTCGCTGCATTTTTCGCCTCATACTGATAATACTTCCCTTGTTCTGCGCTGGCCATCTGGAAAAGGACTCTTGCTCTTTGTTCCTTGTCTTTCGACAGTTTCAGGGTCTTTTGGTAATAATTGATTGCGAGATCAAAATTATCAGGTTCCACATAGGTGGTATAAAGGAAGTTCTTATAATAATACTTATAAGGATTCTTTCTGTCCGTATTCCAGAAATCATACTTTCCACCGTTGGTGTTGTCGATGTCCATCACAAAAAGCTGGCGGTAATATCCTAAGCTGGAAGTATTGTACAGTAGGTTCCCGATAAGCTGGTTCGCTTTCGATGCCTTTTCATCTGTCCCGTTACCAATCTTTTTAAGCTGGATCAGCGCATCGGCAAGTTCCAGTTTATTCATGCTGGCTTTAATGAAAGGGAAGGCAGAATAATCTTCGGTTTCCATGCTTTCAGTTTCAGGACTTCCGAAACTTTCCCATACATTGTGCCCGAAAACAAGACTCGAAATATCCCTGAAGCCATTATATTCGCCGGCTGCATATTGCTTTTGGGTGATTTTTTCACCTTTATCCGTCCAGTCGTAATTCATTCTTGGAATTCCTGCAAATCCCTGGGCTTTTTCATAATAAGATTTAGCCTTTTCAAAATCTGCCTGCTTCATGGCTCTGTCCCCGTAGATCATGCTGAAGAAAGCATCTATATTGCCTACATTGTCCATGTTTTTGGCGATGATCTGCTGCTCAAACTGCGTCTTATTCGGTTTTTTGTAAAAGTCTTCAACACTTTTCACCAGACTGGAATTCGGGTTATACTGAAGATCCGAAAGTTTATTGCTCATCAGGAACGATTTTCCGTCTTCCCCCTGCAGAAAGTAGCGGTTGGCAAGAACATCTTTCAGGAAGTCCGCCGTAGATGGCGTCTCACCGTAATAATCATAATCTGCAACTGCGGCAGTGTCTTTTTTTACTTCTTTTTTTACGAAATAATCAGCATAGTCTTTCATCAGGTGATCTTCGAATTCCGCATCGATCTTTGGATGCGAAACAATATCATTCAGAACCTTCATTCTTTTTATTTCTTCAAGATATTCCGGATTTGTTGTTTTGATCTCCTCCAGAATCTCAGAGCTGCCTTCGTAATCTTTTTTCAGAAACTTAAGATAGGCATCCGCAATCTGCCAGTATTCATCCTTAGATACTTTCTTGGTTTTCTCTGTGAATTTTTCCAGATCGTTCAGGTAATCTTTCGTTTTTTCATCATAGCCGTAGCCGGATTTAGTGTAGAAAGGAATTCTGTCCGGATTGTTCAGCAGTTCATCATCACTCTGATCATTTTTTTCTCCGGTCACGCTGTCAGATTTTGATCCTCCGAAAAGATTTTTAAAGAATCTTACGATCTTCTGCCAGAACGAAAGCTTTTCTTCTTTTTTTACTTTAGCAGGATCAGCCTTGGTATCCTTGGTAGTAGTGGCATGATCATCAGCATTTCCTTTCTGCATGTATACATTGTCAGAAGCATCCGAAGTATAGTAATAGATCGGCAGATAGCTTCTTTCCAGCTCGTTGATGCTTCTTACCGCCATTACTTTCAGGATCTCAGAATCCGGATTAATGTCATACATCTTTTCCATGATAGGAATGGGATTCGTAAAGCCTTCGTAGCCCAATAAGAAGTAAGCCATATTCTTTTCATCATTGGTACCCGCCCTCTTCATAATATTGCTGAAAGAAGCCGTATCCGAAAGTTTCATCGAGACAAAAGCAGATTCCTTACGGTCTTTGCTGTTCATGAAAACCTGGAAGAAATTCCAGTTCGCATCCGCGTTCATTTCCTTTCCTCTCTGGGCACCGGCAAGCTGGTCAAGGGCCATAAAATATACAGTGCCTTTCTGCTTGATGGGTTCTATATAAGTTTTGAAAGCCTCCAGCGCAGCATCATAGTTTCTGGTGTAATGATTAAAACGTACCAGCTGATATCCGTAACGCTGCTTGATCTCCGGATTTCTGGTAGCGTTGTATAAAGAAGTCAGTGCATTCACTGTTTTGGCATAATCAATAGAAGTGGCATTTTCCTTTTTTGAAGGACCATAGCTGTAAAAAGAATCGGGGCTTTCAACGTAATTGATGCTCATATAAGGCTCCAGATATTTGGCTTCAATTAAATAATCAATTCCTTCCCGGTACTTTTGGTAGAATCCGGTTCCCAGTTTCTGCAGCAGCGGATTGGTGGGTGTTCCGTTTTTCAAAGCATTAAGATCATTCATGCTGATCTTGTATACCAGGTTTTCCGTTTCTGCGTAGTTCAGCTGATTATTGAAAAACTTTTTCCAGGTCTCAATATTATCGTCAGGAATCTGAATACCTTTATAATCACCATAGAATCTGTTAGAATAGGTAAGCAGGAAAGGAAGATAAGATTTATCCTTTATAATGCTCTGCGTAAACAGATTGAAATATTCATAATCGGGGTCTGACCACGCGCAGGCGTCAGATTTAGTATAAAAAAGCGATAGAACCGCCAGTGAAAGAATATACTTTTTCATATAGTTGATGGTGTTTATTTTTTTAAGATCAAAACAATTCAAAAGGCTTAACAGCCTTCATTCATTTTTAGCAAGATTTTAAAATCTGTTTAATGGCTTAATCTGTATGAGATGAAAAACTTTAAAAAGTTCGGTTATTTACAAATTTACTATCTAATTGATAATAAATTATATTAAAATCAGGTATTTTTTTCTCCAGAAAACGGATGACATCCTGCAGCTGATCTTCTGATATTTCTTCGACCTTTATCCTGAAGCCTTTGCTCAGGAAACTTCCGAAATAGAAACCGTCTTTGATAATTTCAACTTCATGATCCGAAATCTTTTTAAACGCAGGGTTTTCAAGATCTTTTATGGATAAGGCATTAATTAATTTATGCTTTTCAAGATGATTGGTAACAATTCCCCAGGAATAGATAGGCAGTGCAACTTCAATTTTTTTAACGGGATAGTCTTCCAGTTTTGAAAGATAGCTCTTTAATACCGTCACATCCAGGATAGAGTTTTTATTGGAGTTCTCCAGTGGCGAAGAAGTAGAGTAGCACATCAGGTAGACTTTTTCTACGGGTGGTACTCCGGTCTGGCCTTTATCTTTAACCTGATGAAGGCGCAGGGTACAGGTGATCTCTTTTCCGGAAATCTTTTTCAGCTCCTTTAAAAATTTAAAATAATCATTTCTTGTCCCGGCTGTCCAGTCACAGTCGATCTGAATTTCATTGTTAACTTTTAAACTATATTCCTGGGCTTTTTTCTGAATCAGCTCGTGAATGTTTTTGGCAAGAAAGCTTATCTCTTCCGCTGAAATACGGTACATCGACTGGTTCGTGATAAAAACGGTAGGAACAATCTGCCTGTTTATCTGGAAACTGTCGTCTTTGGTTATCACAGCAACCGGCTGAAACTTTCCGGCAGATTTGTCTATATCGAAAAATCTTGTGTATACATAAGGAACTGTAGCCTGATCCAATGCTTTTTTCTCTTCCTGGCCCAGTTTAAGATGCGTCTTCCAGTAATAAAAAGTATAGGGGTGGTTCTTTTTTCCGCTACATGAAACAATGAGAAAAAGGGCAAGGAGGGCCTTTAGTACTTTCATCGTTTATACAGTTTGCTTTCGCAGGTGCAGATATCCTGTGTTGCGCTTTCCATGCTTGAACAGCAGTCTTCGGATTTTCTGATATTTCCTTCTTTATCCGTCAGGTATATGGTATCCTTATCGAATTTCACATAAAAGTTTTCACCATATGTTTTGAAATCTACCTTCATTACCTTTGGATTGTATTTTCCTGCATTCACTTCCTCGGTAGTTTCAGTGTTGTCCGCCTGATTAACCTGAACAAACCCGAAATAAACGTCGCCGTTTTTCTTCACATCCAGGTAATAAGATGGCGTTCCCGATCCGCTGAATCCTTCAATGATATTAAAACTTCTGTACCCGACAAATGGTGCTTTTGTCTGGGCAAACGATAAAATGCTGATGCATAAGATCACTAAGCTGAAAATCTTTTTCATATATTTTTTTTTCAAAAGTAAAAATATTTAAGCAAAAATGAAACCGTAAAAACCCGGTGATTGCTTGGTGGAGGCGGTTATGAATTTTTTTTAACCACAAAAGGCACAAAAGTTTTTTAAATACTTTAGTTATTTTAAAGTTACATACATTGTGTATATAAAATACACTTAAGTGGATAAATGAATCAAAATCTTTTATGGCCTTTGTGGTTTAATTTTCATCAGTAAACAGAAAAACCACTCCAAATAGGAATGGTTTTATAATTGATTTAAAATTCAGATTAGAAAACAGTTGCTGCCAGTTGTATTCTTGCATATTTATTGGAAGGATTCCACATGGCCATCATAGAAACCGGAAGACTGTAATGCTCGGTAATTTTAATGGTTTTGCCTGCTTTTACACCTACATTAACAATGTCAAAACTGTTTTTACCATTGCCATAAAGGAAATGCTTGTCGTTGAGGGCAAATCCGGCACCAACAAAAGCATCCAGATTTACCTTCTCTCCGGCGATGACCGGATAGCTCGCCTGAATATAGGTAGAATACTTATTCTTTTTATAGCTTCCATCAGATTCCAGAACCACTTCTCCCGCATTGGCTCCTCCGTACAACATAATGTCCGCTTCAATATTCAGTGGGAATGAAGGTCCGAAAGTATAATTGGTTCTAAGATCAATAATATGGGCAGTTCTTCTTTGTGAGTAACTGAAAATGTCGTCTGCAGCTACAGTAGTATTAATGTTTCTGGAATTATACAAGTCCCACAATCCAATATAAAAACGGTTATGAGAGTATTGGATGTAATAGTTGATCTCCTTATAATGGGTGCCATCTTTATCATCAGCTAATGCCGAAGCGCCCCAAATACCAATTTTCCATTTTTTTTCCGAATCTAAGGCATAAGAGAGATTTCCCATTACAACCGGCTTGTCTGTAATAATCAATCCTCTCCACAAATGGTTGTTTTGAATATTGGCAGTAAAATCCAGTCTGTTGCTTTTGACTGCTTCTTCGTTCTCCTGAGAGAAGAGTTTTCCTGTGCCTAAAATAATCAGGCATGCAATTTTTAAAATTTTCATCGGGTATTTTTAATGTATTATTCCAAAAAGAACGGCCGCGATAACAGCGCCCAGGATGGGGCCTGCAACCGGAATCCAGGCATATCCCCAGTCACTGCTGCCTTTTACGGGAAGTACAGCATGCATAATCCTTGGGGCTAAATCTCTTGCAGGATTGATGGCATAACCTGTGGTTCCGCCTAATGATAAGCCTATTGCCCAAACGAGTAAGGTAACAGGAAGTGCTCCTACAGAACCGAGTCCTACTTTAGCGCTTGGATCAGCATTCAGAGAAATGCTTGGATCTGAAAAATGAAAAATAACAAATACCAGTACAAAAGTTCCGATGATCTCACTGATGAGATTTGAAAAAGTATTCCTGATGGCCGGTCCGGTACTGAAACAGGCAAGTTTGCCACCTTCATCCTCTGTAATAGCGAAATGATCTTTATTAAACAGCCAGACCAGGAAAGCGCCAAGCATTCCGCCAAGCATCTGTGCTGCAATATAAGTGGGAACAAGGTCCCAGGAGAATTTTCCTGCAACAGCTAGCCCAATCGTTACGGCCGGGTTCAGATGGGCACCGCTTGCAGGTCCTGCAACGGTAACACCCACGAAAACTGCCAGCGCCCAGGCTGTCGTAATGACAATCCACCCTGAGTTATTTCCTTTGGTATCCTTTAAGACAACATTGGCTACAACGCCGTTGCCTAATAATATAAGAAGCATTGTTCCTACAAGTTCTGCGGTAAATGGGGTCATGAGTAGTTTTTTTATATTAAGGATTAATCTTCAATCCAGCTTTGAGAACGCTTCACTGCTTTGTTCCAGAAGTGGATCATATGATCTGCTTTTTCTTTGTCCACTTTAGGATGGAAATCTTCGTCCACCACCCATTGGGATTGGATCTCGTTGATGTCTTTCCAGTATCCTACTGCTAAACCTGCAAGATAGGCTGCTCCTAAAGCAGTTGTTTCAAGTGTTTTTGGTCTGGTGATCTTAAAGCCGAAAAGGTCAGACTGTATCTGCATCAGAAGATCGCTTGCAGAAGCGCCCCCGTCTACTCTAAGTTCAAGGCTCGGTCTTCCTGAATCCGCTTCCATAGATTTTACAATATCATACACCTGGAATGCTATTCCTTCCAGAGTTGCTCTGGCAATATGGCCGTTGGTTGTTCCTCGGGTTACCCCTACAATCGTTCCACGGGCATACTGATCCCAGTAAGGTGCGCCCAATCCTGTCAGTGCAGGAACAAAATAAACCCCTCCGTTATCTTCAACGCTTGCTGCAAGATCATTCACCTCTTCTGATGAATGGATGAGTTTCAATCCGTCTCTCAGCCACTGTATGGCTGCTCCGCCTACAAATACACTTCCTTCCAGTGCATAATTTACTTCCCCATTGATCTTCCATGCCACTGTAGTTAGCAGATTGTTTTTAGAAGAAACGGCTTCTTTTCCTGTATTCATTAATAGGAAGCATCCTGTTCCATATGTATTCTTTACCATTCCGGGAGTAATACACATCTGTCCGAATAAAGCGGCCTGCTGGTCTCCGGCAATTCCTGCAATTGGTATTTTCGTGGAAAATAGAGTAGTTGCAGTTTCTCCGTAGATTTCACTGCTCTGCTTTACCTCAGGAAGAACAGATCTTGGAATGTCAAATAAATCCAGAAGATCCTGGTCCCATTCCAAAGTATGAATGTTCAGAAGCATCGTTCTGCTGGCATTGGAAACATCGGTGATGAACATTTTTCCACGGGTAAGTTTCCAGACGAGCCAGGTATCAACGGTTCCAAAGCATAATTTTCCTTCTGCTGCTTTTTCTCTTGCTCCTTCTACGTTATCAAGGATCCATTTGAGTTTGGTTGCTGAAAAGTAAGCATCCAGGACAAGTCCTGTTTTTTCTTTAATAACTTCGGCATGGCCCTGTTCCTTTAATTCATCGCAGTATTTGGAGGTTCTTCTGTCCTGCCATACGATAGCATTATAAATAGGTTCACCGGTTTCCTTATCCCAAACAACAGTAGTTTCACGTTGGTTGGTGATACCAATTGCAGCTACTTCCAGTCCGGAAATGCCTGCTTTGGCAATGATTTCTGCGGCAACAGATATCTGGGATGACCATATTTCGTTGGGATCATGCTCTACCCATCCCGGAGTAGGGTAGATCTGTTCGAAATTTTTCTGGGAGATGTATTCTATAGCTCCGCTGTGGTTGAATAAAATGGCTCTGGAGGATGTTGTCCCCTGGTCCAGAGCGAGAATCAGTTTTTCCTTCATACTTCAAAGTTTAATTATGAGTAATAGTTTTGGGAGAGTAAGGTGTTAATAAATATCCTTTTGCTAATTCAATGAATTCTTTTTCCTGTTCAGTGGCCCATTCCTGGGAATGTCCTTTTTCTTTGGCAATAAGCTGTGCAATAGTATGTGCGCTGTCAATCGCGGCTCTTGCATCTAAAAATAAAAGACGTACTCTTCTGGCGAGAATATCTTCAATGGTTTCTGCCATTTCATATCTTATGGCCCAAACTGCTTCTGCCATAGTAAAAGCATGGTCAGGATGGATCTTTTGTGAATATTGAGGATCACTGCTCTGCAATGATTTTATGGCTGGAATATCTGATCCGTATACATACAGATGGCTGGTACGGTCAACCAGTTCTGCTTCCATATTACCATGAATAGACATATTTTCTGTTTGAGAAGGTCCTCCGTTTAGGTGTAGTATCTCTACAGCCTTATCAATAGTATCTTCCGCCATCTTACGGTAAGTGGTCCATTTTCCACCGATGATGGAGACCAATCCAGTATCGGAAGCAATGACTTTGTGGCTGCGGGAAACTTCCTTGGTGCTTTTGCCTCCTTCTTTTGGAGCGGCAAGAGGTCTTAATCCGGCGAACATAGATTTTACATCTTCTCTGGTAGGCTTCTTGGCTAAATATTGTCTGGCAGTATTTAAAACAAAATTAATTTCAGATTCCAAAGCATGGGGCTCAAAGCTCGGGCTTTCCAGAAGCGTATCTGTAGTTCCCACCAATGCCCTGTCATGCCATGGAACAACAAAAAGAACCCTGCCGTCTGATGTTTTAGGGATCATGATGGCATCATCACTTTTCAGGAAAGATTTATCCAATACCAAATGGATACCCTGGCTCGGCACAACAAATTTACCGTGCTTAGGGTTGTTCATATTCAGAATGTCATTCGTGAAGACCCCTGTGGCATTAATGACCGCTTTCGCACGAAGCTCATACTGCTGGTTTGAAAACTGATCTTCTGCTTTGACTCCGTTTATTTTTCCGGAATCATTTTTCAAAAGACCGGTTACTTTCATGTAATTAACAGCGCTTCCTCCTTTTTCGATAAGAGTCTGGGTTAAATTGATTGCTAGTCTTGCATCATCAAACTGTCCGTCCTGATATACCACACCGCTTGCCAGGTTATGCTGTTCAATGGTTGGCAGCTTTTCGATGGTTTTAGCTTTGCTGATGTATTTTGTTTTTCCAAGACTTAGCTTACCTGCAAGGAAATCATAGATAGACAATCCTATTTTATAGTAAATACCTCCCCACCAGGTGTAGTTAGGAATAATAAATGACTGGTTTTTGACTACGTGTGCCGCGTTTTGGGCTAAAAGCCCTCTTTCTTTCAGGGCTTCTTTTACAAGTCCTACATCTCCTTGTGCAAGATATCTTACGCCGCCATGCACCAGCTTGGTGCTTCGGCTGGATGTTGCTTTGGCAAAATCGTGCGATTCAAGGAGCAGGGTTTTGAATCCTCTGCTGGTTGCATCCAATGCTGAACCCAATCCGCTGGCTCCACCTCCGATGATGATGAAGTCCCATTCCTGAACACTGGATAATTTATTAATTTCTTCGTTTCGTTTCATAAATGTTTCGTTTATGTTTCGTTTTCAAATGTATAAATTAAAAATGAAACTAAAAAGAAAATAAATGAAATTTTATTGGTCTCGAAAAAAAATGGTATTTTTGATGAAAGAATCAGAATGGAAAAGTTAATACCAAGGCACGATGATATATTAAAGGAACTGGATGAAAAAGGACATGTTCTTGTACAGGATCTGTGCGAGAAGTTCAATGTTTCGTCGGTTACGGTCCGAAAGGATCTGAATTATCTCGAAAGCTTAGGATTGCTTTTCCGAAACCATGGAGGGGCAAGCAAGCATGTACGCTATGCTTACGAAAGGAATGTAGACGAAAAAGAAAACATCAATGTAGAAGCCAAGCAGAATATTGCTAAAGCAGCTTTGCAGCTTATTCAGGAAAATGACTGTGTTATTTTAGCTTCAGGGACTACGATGCATTATTTGGCGAGAATGCTGGTCAACTTTGGACCTCTTACGGTTTTAACCTCTTCTTTAAGGGTGGCTATTGAGCTGTGTAATAATCCTAATATTAATATTATACAGTTGGGTGGCGAAGTCCGGAAAAGTTCGACCTCCATTGTAGGTTCCATTTCTGAAGGGATTCTCAAGCAGTTTTCCTGTAATAAACTTTTTCTGGGAGTGGATGGAATTGACATCGATTTTGGAATCAGTACTTCAAACGCTGCAGAAGCTCATCTGAATCAGCTTATGATAGAATGTTCCGAAAAAGTGGTCATTCTTGGTGATTCTTCGAAGCTGAATAAAAAAGGGTTCGGTAAGATTGCTCCTCTGGATAAGGTTGATTATCTGATCACAGATAATGGTATCTGTGCCGAAGATAAAGTGGCATTGGAAGAAATAGGGGTTACGGTTATTGTAAAATAAGCTTCTTCTAAATTATTTTTTAAAAAATCCAAAATAATTTCACTGAAAATCCATCCGGATTTTTTCAAAATTACCTAATTGATTAAAAATCAAAATATTTTACCTTAAATATTTGTCAGTTATAAAAATATTCATAAATTTGCACACTCCATTTTAGGGGCGTAGTATGCCTATATCAAAAGTAGAAATTGCTTCAGACCTCCTAAAAATGTGGAAATTAGAAAGATAAATTTTATTTAATATAAACAATGTCAGGTATTATTGGTAAAAAAATCGGTATGACGTCTTTGTTTAACGAAGAAGGAAAGAATATTCCTTGTACAGTTATTCAGGCTGGTCCATGCTCGGTTTTACAGGTCAGAACCATAGAAAAGGACGGCTATAAGTCAGTTCAGTTAGGTTTCGATGACAAGAGTGAAAAGAACGTAGGTAAAGCGTTAGCTGGCCATTTCAAAAAGGCTGGTTCTGCTCCAAAAGCTAAGTTGGTAGAATTCTACAGAGAATTCGTAGACGAAGTAAAAGTAGGAGAAGAAGTAAAAGTTGATTTATTCTCTGAAGGAGAGTATGTTGACGTAACAGGAACTTCAAAAGGTAAAGGTTTCCAGGGTGTTGTTAAAAGACATGGCTTTGGAGGTGTAATGCAAGCTACTCATGGTCAGCACAACAGACTTAGAGCTCCAGGTTCTATCGGTGCTGGATCGGATCCTTCAAGAGTATTCAAAGGAATGAGAATGGCGGGTAGAATGGGAGGTAAACAGGTAACTGTACAAAACCTTCAGGTATTAAAAGTGGATCAAGAACAAAATCTTTTAGTAGTAAAAGGTGCTGTTCCGGGAGCTAAAAATTCTTATGTAATTATCAGAAAATGGAACTAGTAGTATTAAATACATCAGGAAAAGAGACCGGAAGAAAAGTAACTCTAGACGAATCAGTATTCGGAATTGAGCCAAATCAGCACGCGGTTTACTTAGAAGTTAAACAGTACCTTGCAGCACAGAGACAAGGGACTCATAAATCAAAAGAAAGAAGCGAAATTACTGCTTCTACTAAAAAACTTAAGAAGCAAAAAGGATCTGGTTCTGCTAGATATGGTGATATCAAATCTCCAACTTTCAGAGGTGGAGGTAGAGTATTCGGACCAAAACCAAGAGACTACAGATTCAAATTGAACAAAGCTCTTAAGAGATTAGCAAAAAAATCTGTTTTATCTCAGAAAATGAGAGACAACAGCATCAGAGTAATGGAGGATATGAGCTTAAACGCTCCTAAAACTAAAGATTTCATCACTATCCTAAATGCATTGGCATTGAACGATAAGAAATCTCTATTTGTTCTTCCTGAAGCTAACAAGAATGTGTATTTATCTTCAAGAAACTTACCTAAAACTAAAGTAATGAACTTCAACGAAATTAGTTCATATGACTTGATGAATGCAGGTGAGATCGTATTCTTAGAAGGTGCAGTTGAAAAATTCCAGGAAAATTTAAAGAAATAAATCATGTCACTTATTATTAAACCAGTTATCTCAGAAAAGGCTAATTACCTTACAGATTTAAGAGGTTCTTATTCTTTCTTAGTAGATCCTAAGGCTAATAAGATCCAGATTAAAAAAGCTGTTGAAGCAGCTTACGGTGTAAAAGTAGCAGACGTTAACACAATGATTTATGCTCCGAAGGTTTCTTCAAAATACACTAAAAAAGGTCTTCAAGTAGGAAAGACAAACAAATTGAAAAAGGCGGTAATCAAGCTTGTTGAAGGTGACGTTATCGATATTTTTGCTGTAAATTAATTATTAATTATAAATAATAGTAATGTCTGTTAGAAAATTAAAACCTATCACCCCAGGACAGAGATTCAGAATTGTAAACAATTTTGAGGAAATTACTACCAACAAACCAGAGAAATCTCTAACAGTTGGTATTAGTAAGTCAGGTGGACGTAACCAAACTGGTAAAATGACCATGCGTTACACCGGAGGTGGACACAAAAAGAAATACAGAATTATCGACTTCAAAAGAAACAAGCATGATGTTGAAGCAACGGTAAAAACTGTAGAATATGATCCAAACAGAACTGCATTTATTGCTTTATTAGAATACGCAGATGGAGAGAAGAGATACATCATCGCTCCAAACGGTATCAAAGTAGATCAGAAAGTAGTTTCAGGAGAAAGCGTTGAACCAAACGTAGGTAACGCAATGAAATTGAAAAACATTCCATTGGGTACTGTAATTTCTTGTGTTGAAATGAAGCCTGGTCAAGGTGCTATTTTAGCAAGAAGTGCTGGTTCTTCAGCTCAATTAACTTCAAGAGACGGAAAATATGCAATCATCAAATTGCCTTCAGGAGAATCTAGAATGATCCTTACTGAATGTTATGCAATGATTGGATCTGTTTCTAACTCGGATCATCAGTTAACTGTTTCAGGTAAGGCTGGTAGAAGCAGATGGTTAGGTAGAAGACCTAGAACTAGACCGGTAGTAATGAACCCTGTAGATCACCCAATGGGAGGTGGTGAAGGACGTTCTTCTGGAGGTCACCCAAGATCTAGAAACGGTATGCCGGCTAAAGGTTACAAAACCAGAAAGAAAAACAAAGCGTCTAACCGTCATATCATATCTAAAAGAAAATAATTATGGCAAGATCACTTAAAAAAGGACCATTCATTCATCATACTTTAGATAAGAAGGTTCAGACAAACATAGAGTCTGGTAAGAAGACAGTTATTAAAACTTGGTCTAGAGCATCGATGATCTCTCCGGACTTCGTAGGACAAACTATTGCAGTACACAACGGGAAATCTTTTATCCCTGTTTATGTTACAGAAAACATGGTAGGTCACAAGTTAGGCGAATTTTCTCCAACAAGATCTTTCAGAGGTCATGGTGGTAACAAAAATAAAGGAAGCAGATAATCATGGGATCAAGAAAACAAGATAGTTCAATCGCAAGAAAAGAAGCTAACAAAGACGTTGTAAAAGCTTCATTAAATGACTGCCCATCATCTCCAAGAAAAATGAGATTAGTTGCTGATATCATTAGAGGAGAGCAGGTAGATAAAGCTCTTTATATCCTAAAATATTCTAAAAAAGAAGCCTCTAACAAATTAGAGAAATTACTTCTTTCTGCTATGGCAAACTGGCAGACTAAAAATGAAGGTGCTGATATTGAAGAAGCAAACCTTATCATTAAAGAAATCTTCGTGGATAGTGCAAGACAATTGAAGAGACTAAGACCAGCGCCGCAAGGTAGAGGGTATAGAATCAGAAAAAGATCTAACCACGTTACATTAATCTTAGGTAATAAAGAAAATTAATCAAGGTATGGGACAGAAGACAAATCCAATTGGTAACAGATTAGGTATCATCAGAGGATGGGATTCTAACTGGTTTGGCGGAAACGATTATGGAGACAGAATCGCGGAAGACTACAAAATCAGAAGATACCTTGAGGCTAGATTATCTAAAGGTGGTATTTCAAAAATTTATATTGAAAGAACACTAAAATTAGTAACAGTGACAATCACTACTGCTAGACCGGGACTTATCATCGGTAAAGGAGGTCAGGAAGTTGATAAATTGAAAGAAGAATTGAAGAAACTTACAGGTAAGGATATTCAAATCAATATTTTCGAAATCAAAAGACCTGAACTTGATGCAGTATTAGTGGCTGACAGCATCTCTAAGCAGATTGAAAACAGAATTTCTTACAGAAGAGCTGTTAAAATGGCAATGGCCAGTACAATGAGAATGGGTGCTGAAGGTATCAAAGTTCAAATCTCTGGTAGATTGAACGGAGCTGAAATGGCAAGAAGCGAATCTTTCAAAGAAGGAAGAATCCCTTTGTCTACTTTCAGAGCTGATATCGATTATCACTGGGCTGAAGCTCATACTACTTATGGTAGATTAGGAGTGAAAGTTTGGATCATGAAAGGGGAGGTTTACGGTAAGAGAGATCTTTCTCCACTAGTGGGACAACAGAAAAAAGGAGGTCCTTCAGGAGGCGGAAACAGAGGAGACAGAGACAACAGAAGACCTAGAAAAAATAACAATAATAACAATAATAATTAAAAATTTTAGGTTAGAAATTTTGAATTTTAAATTACCGTTACTTTTTTAAAATATAAAAAATCTAAAATCTAAAATCTAAAATCTAAAATTTAGAAATTATGTTACAACCAAAAAGAACCAAATTCCGTAGAGTTCATAAGATGAAGATGAAGGGGATTGCTCAAAGAGGTAATCAACTGGCTTACGGAACTTTTGGAATCAAAGCTATAGAAGGTGCTTGGATTACTGCAAGACAAATCGAAGCTGCTCGTATCGCTGCGACAAGATATATGAAGAGAGAAGGTCAGCTATGGATCAAAATCTTCCCGGATAAACCAATTACTAAAAAACCAGCCGAAGTTCGTATGGGTAAAGGTAAAGGTGCCGTGGAATATTGGGTAGCTGTAGTAAAACCAGGTAAAATTATGTTCGAAATCGGAGGAGTATCTTACGAAATCGCTAAGGAAGCTTTAAGACTTGCTGCACAGAAATTACCGGTAGTTACTAAATTCGTAGTTGCTAACGATTTTGTTAAACCTCTATAATCTTTGATACAATGAAACAAGCTGATATTAAAAATTTAAGCGCGGGTGATATTCAAGCAAAACTTGCTGAATTGAAAACTCAATATTCAAAACTGAAATTGGCTCACAAGATCAGTCCAATTGAAAACCCGATTCAAATCAGAGATTTGAGAAGATCGATCGCTAGACTAAACACTGAGTTAACCACTAAACAACAATAAGATTTTCATACATTATGGAAAGAAACTTAAGAAAAGAAAGAATCGGAATAGTTTCCAGCAATAAAATGGAAAAGACCATTGTTGTAAGTGAGACTACGAGAGTGAAACACCCGATGTACGGTAAATTCGTATTAAAAACGAAAAAATATACTGCACACGACGAAAACAACGAATGCACAGAAGGTGATACAGTTCTTATCCAGGAAACTAGACCTTTGAGCAAGAGCAAGAGATGGAGATTAGTAAGAATCATTGAAAAAGCTAAGTAATAATGTTACAAACAGAATCAAGATTAAAAGTTGCTGATAACACAGGTGCAAAAGAAGTACTAGTTATCAGAGTTCTGGGAGGAACCAGAAGAAGATATGCTTCAGTTGGTGATAAAATCGTTGTTACTATCAAGGATTCTACACCATCAGGAAACGCTAAAAAAGGTCAGGTATCTAAAGCTGTAGTAGTAAGAACTAAAAAAGCAGTGAGAAGAAAAGATGGTTCATACATCAAATTCGAAGACAATGCTTGTGTATTACTAAACGCAGCGGGAGAAATGAGAGGAACACGTGTTTTCGGACCGGTTGCTCGTGAGTTGAGAGACAAAGAATATATGAAAATCATTTCATTAGCTCCTGAAGTACTTTAATTTTTAAAATTTTTAAAAGAAAATGTCAAAGTTAAAAATAAAAAGAGGAGATAACGTCATCATTACTACTGGTAAGAAAGATATCAAAGGTAAGACTGGTGAAGTTATTGAAGTGATCAAGAAAGAAGGAAAAGACCCTAGAGTAATCGTTGCAGGACTTAACATCGTTAAAAAACACGTTAAGCCTTCAGCTTCTAACCCTCAAGGTGGGATTACTGAAAAGGAAGCTTCTATTCATATCTCAAACGTAGCCCTAGTTGGTAAAGACGGAAAAGCTATCAAAATCGGTTATAAAATCGATGGAGATAAGAAAGTAAGAATCGATAGAAAAACGGGTGAAACTTTATAATTTGAATTAACACATGGAATTTATAGCAAGACCCAAAAATATATACAGAGAGAAAATTGTTCCTGCAATGATGGAAGAATTTGGGTACAAATCTGTAATGCAGGTACCTAGATTGGAAAAAATCATCCTGTCTCAAGGATTAGGTGATGCCACTGCAGACAAGAAAATCATTGATTATGCTGTAGAAGAATTAACAATGATTACTGGCCAGAAAGCAGTAGGTACTATCTCTAAGAAAGACGAAGCGGCTTTCAAATTGAGAAAAGGTATGCCTGTAGGTGCTAAGGTAACATTGAGAGCTCATAAAATGTATGAATTCTTAGACAGACTTACTTCTTCTGCTTTACCACGTATCAGAGATTTCTCTGGTATCAAGGCAGACGGGTTCGATGGTAGAGGTAATTACAACTTAGGTATTACTGAGCAGATTATCTTCCCTGAAATCGTAATTGACAAAGTGAAAAAAATCCAGGGAATGGACATCACTTTCGTTACAACTGCGAAAACGGATAAAGAAGCGAAAGCTTTATTAACTCACTTCGGTTTACCATTTAAAAAGAACTAAGAAATGGCTAAAGAATCAATGAAAGCGCGTGAGCGCAAAAGAGAAGCACTAGTTGCTAAATACGCTGACAAAAGAAAAGCTTTAAAAGAAGCTGGTGATTATGAAGGACTTCAGAAATTACCTAAAAATGCTTCTCCTGTAAGATTACACAACAGATGTAAACTAACAGGTAGACCTAGAGGATACATGAGAACGTTTGGTATTTCCAGAGTAACTTTCAGAGAAATGGCAAACAACGGTCTTATCCCGGGAGTAAGAAAAGCCAGTTGGTAATAATTACTAATTAATCGGGACAATTAAGTTGTCTGGATACTAAAGAATAAAAATATCAGACCCAAGATTTTCTGAAGTCTGATATTTTAATCTTCAAGTCCTTTCAATACTGATTGTCTTTAACCAATAATTTAAAATAGAAAAATGGTAACAGATCCAATTTCAGATTTCCTAACAAGAGTAAGGAACGCACAAAGCGCAGGCCACAAAGTGGTGGAAATTCCTGCATCGAAAATCAAAAAGGAGATTACTAAGATCTTATTTGACCAAGGGTATATCTTAAACTACAAGTTTGAAGATAACGCTGTTCAAGGAGTGATCAAAATCGCTTTAAAGTATGACAAGCAAACTAACAAACCGGCTATCAAGTCTATTCAGAGAGCTTCTAGACCAGGTTTAAGACAGTACAAAGGTTCTACTGAACTTCCAAGAGTACTGAACGGTTTGGGTATAGCTGTTATCTCTACTTCTAAAGGAGTAATGACTGACAAGAAGGCTAGAGAAGAAAAAGTAGGCGGTGAAGTAATCTGCTATGTTTATTAATTTTTAATCAGAGGAAAATGTCAAGAATTGGTAAAGCAATTATAACAATTCCAGCTGGAGTTACTGTCACTGAAAATAACGGTGTTGTAACAGTTAAAGGTCCTAAAGGAGAACTTTCCCAGGAGCTTACAGCAGGAATTACTTTAGAACAGAAAGATGGTGAACTTAACGTTAACAGACCATCTGAGTCTAAACAACATAAAGCACTTCACGGTCTATACAGAGCGTTGATCAACAACATGATCACTGGTGTTAATACAGGTTTCGAAAAGAAACTGGAACTAGTAGGGGTAGGATATAGAGCTTCACACACAGGTCAAAAACTTGAGTTAGCTTTAGGATTCTCTCACGGTATCGTATTAGAGCTTCCAAGCGAAGTAAAAGTAGATACATTGACTGAAAAAGGTAAAAACCCAATTATTACTTTAGCGTCTCATGACAACCAACTTCTAGGAATGGTAGCTGCAAAGATCCGTTCTTTCAGAAAGCCTGAGCCTTACAAAGGAAAAGGTGTAAGATTCCTTGGAGAAATTGTTAGACGTAAAGCTGGTAAATCTGCTTAATAAATTATAAGTATTATGGCATTAAGTAAATTAGAAAAAAGAATAAGAATCAAAAGAAGAGTAAGAGGGAAAATCTCTGGATCTTCTGAATTGCCAAGATTATCTGTATATAAAAGTAATAAGGAAATTTACGCTCAGTTAATCGATGATAAAAATGGTACAACTTTAGTTTCCGCTTCTTCAAGAGAGAAAGGTGTTGACGCTAATGGTACTAAGACTGAAGTTTCTGCTGCTGTTGGTAAAGCTATCGCTGCCAAAGCTATCGCTGCAGGAATCGAAAGTATTGTATTTGACAGAAACGGTTTCGTTTACCACGGAAGAGTGAAAGCTCTTGCTGATGGAGCGAGAGAAGGAGGACTTAAATTCTAATCATAAAATTTCGGAAAATATGTTAGGACTAGATAATATAGAAAGAGTAAAACCGGGAGGATTAGAATTAAAAGATCGTCTCGTAGCTGTTAACAGAGTAACAAAAGTAACCAAAGGAGGTAGAGCTTTCGGATTTTCTGCTATCGTTGTAGTAGGAAATGAAGACGGAGTAATCGGTCATGGTCTTGGAAAATCTAAAGAAGTAGCTTCTGCAATTGCTAAAGCTGTTGAAGATGCTAAGAAAAACCTTGTGAAAGTTCCTGTAATGAACCACACAATTCCTCACCAGACTACTGCCAGATACGGTGGTGCAGATATCTTCTTAAGACCTGCTTCTCACGGTACAGGACTTATCGCCGGTGGTGCGGTAAGAGCAGTATTGGAGTCTGCTGGTATTCACGATATCCTTTCAAAATCTAAAGGATCTTCTAACCCTCACAACGTGGTGAAAGCTACTTTCAAAGCGTTATTGGATATCAGAAGACCTGAAGAGATCGCTAGAATGAGAGGAGTTTCTCTAAGTAAAGTGTTTAACGGTTAATATTAGAACAATGGCAACAATCAAAGTAAAGCAAGTAAGAAGCGCTATTGGAAGAACAAAAACCCAAAAGAGAACGCTTGAAGCATTAGGATTTAAGAAACTTCACCAAGTTGTAGAACACGAAGCTACTCCTTCTATCTTAGGAATGATAGCTGCAGTTAGTCATTTACTTGAAGTTCAAAAATAATTTTTAACAAAAGAAATTAAAATGAATTTAAATAACATAAAACCTGCTGCAGGATCTACTTTCAATTCAAAAAGAATTGGTAGAGGTCAGGGTACAGGAAAAGGAGGTACTGCTACGAAAGGTCATAAAGGTCAGAAAGCTAGAGCTGGGTATTCTCAGAAAATCGGTTTCGAAGGTGGACAGATGCCTTTACAAAGGAGATTACCTAAATTCGGTTTCAAAAACGTAAACAGAAAAGAGTTTAGAGGAGTAAACCTTGATACTATCCAAATTTTAATCGAGAACAAATCCATCACTGGAGATATCACGAAAGAAGTTTTAGTTGAAAACGGTTTAGTTTCTAAAAACGAATTAGTGAAAATTATGGGTAGAGGAGAATTGAAATCTGCGGTTTCAATCTCTGCTGACAAGTTCACTAAATCTGCTGAAGAGCTTATTGCTAAAGCAGGTGGAAAAGCAATTACCTTATAATACTTACTAATGAAAGAATTTATACAAACCCTTAAAAATATCTGGAGCCTAAAGGAATTAAGAGATAAAATTCTCTTTACGTTAGGTATTATCCTTGTGTATAGATTCGCATCTTATATCTCGCTTCCCGCAATTAACCTTGCAGAAGTGGGAGATCTCTTAGAGCATTATAAAAATCAAGGCGGTAACAAGCAAGGAGCAGGTCTCCTTGGCTTGCTTTCGTCGTTTACGGGGGGAGCTTTCAGCCACGCTTCCGTAATGGCGTTGGGAATCATGCCTTATATTTCTGCTTCTATTATTGTTCAGTTGATGGGAATGGCTATTCCTTATCTTCAGAAACTTCAGAAGGATGGAGAGTCTGGTAGAAATACATTGAATCAAATTACTAGATGGTTAACGATTGGTGTTTGTCTTGTACAGGCCCCTTCTTATTTAACGTCTATTACTCAATTATTCTTACCGTATGCTCAGTTCTCTTCTGCATATTATGTAGAGCCAAATTCTATCATGTTCTGGTTACCAAGTATTGTTATTTTGGTTGCCGGTTCAGTATTCGCAATGTGGTTAGGTGAGAAAATCACCGACAAAGGTATCGGAAACGGTATTTCCATCCTTATTATGGTGGGGATCCTATCCAGATTACCTGAAGCATTCGTACAGGAAATGGCCGTGCAGAACGGAAAAGGAGGAATGGGATCTATCATGATCCTTATAGAAGTAATATTCTGGATGCTGGTAGTTCTTTTAGCAGTAGTATTATCTGTTGCTGTCAGAAAAATTCCAATTCAGTATGTAAGCAGAGCTCAAGCAAGAGGAGGTGTAAACAGAAATCTTATGCAGGGAGCAAGACAGTGGATCCCATTGAAAGTAAATGCTGCTGGTGTAATGCCGATTATCTTTGCTCAGGCATTGATGTTCGTACCAGGATTATTGACTAAGTTCGATGAGTCCAATACCTTTCTTGCAGGTTTCAAGAATGTTTTTAGCTGGCAGTACAATGTATTGTTCGCGCTATTAATTATTATCTTCTCATTCTTCTATACTGCAATTACAATTCCGGTAAACCAAATGGCTGATGATTTGAAGAGAAATGGAGGTTTAGTACCGAAAGTAAGACCCGGTAAAGAAACAGCTGATTATTTAGATGATATTTTATCAAAAATTACCTTGCCAGGTGCAATATTTTTGTCTATCTTTGCAGTCCTTCCGGCAATAGTGCATGGAAGCTTTGTTCAGACAGATGCGTTCGCCCTATTTTTCGGGGGAACATCACTATTGATTATGGTTGGAGTTATTTTAGATACCGTTCAACAGATTAATACATATCTGCTGAACCATCATTATGATGGCTTAATGCAGTCTAAATTGTCAAGAACGACTGGATATTAATTTATGGCAAAACAAAAACATATTGAACAAGACGGCGTTATCACGGAAGCACTTTCGAACGCCCAGTTCCGTGTAGAGCTGGAGAATGGGCATATACTTATCGCTCATATTTCCGGTAAAATGAGAATGCATTATATTAAACTTTTACCTGGAGACAAGGTAAAACTAGAAATGTCTCCCTATGATTTATCTAAAGGGAGAATCACATTTAGATATTAATACAAACGCCAAATGGAATGTATGTTCCATTTGGCTCTTGTTGAAAATGAATACTATCAAAATGAAATCGCAAGTTTCCATTGGTCAGTAAAAAAAATAAATATTTCAAATGAAAGTTAGAGCATCAATTAAAAAAAGAAGTGCTGATTGCAAAATCGTACGCAGAAAAGGTGTACTGTTCGTAATCAACAAGAAGAACCCAAAATTTAAACAAAGACAAGGCTAACATTAAATTATGGCGAGAATTGCAGGTATTGATTTACCAAAAAACAAAAGAGGTGTTATCGGTTTAACTTACATCTACGGAGTTGGAAGAAGTACTTCTTCCGAAATCCTTAAAGCTGCCGGTATCAGCGAAGACAAGAAAGTCAACGAATGGAATGACGATGAATTGGCTGCAATCAGAACATATATCTCTGAAAACGTAAAAGTAGAAGGAGAATTAAGATCTGAAGTGCAATTGAACATCAAGAGATTGATGGACATAGGATGCCAACGAGGAATACGTCACAGACTAGGACTACCTTTAAGAGGCCAGAGAACGAAAAACAACTCTAGAACCCGTAAAGGAAAGAGAAAAACAGTTGCTAACAAGAAAAAAGCAAGTAAATAATCGTTAGGAATTATGGCAAAACAAACTAAAGTAGTTAAAAAAAGAAAAGTAAAAGTTGAAGCTATTGGTGAAGCGCACATTCAGGCTTCTTTCAATAACATCATCATTTCTTTAACAAATAAAAGCGGAGAAGTTATCTCTTGGGCTTCTGCCGGTAAAATGGGTTTCAGAGGTTCTAAAAAGAATACTCCATTTGCTGCTCAAATGGCGGCTGAAAATTGCTCTAATGTTGCTCACGAAGCTGGACTAAGAAGAGTAAAGGTGTATGTGAAAGGTCCTGGTGCAGGTAGAGAATCTGCAATCAGAACTATCCACAATTCAGGTATTGAAGTTAGCGAAATCATTGATGTGACTCCTATGCCGCACAATGGATGTAGACCACCGAAAAGAAGAAGAGTTTAATTTTTAGAATTTACCCATTATGGCAAGATATATTGGACCTAAAACTAAGATTGCTAGAAAGTTTGGTGCTGCAATCTACGGAGATGACAAAAACTTCGAAAGAAGAAAAAACCAACCGCCAGGACAACACGGTCCTAACAAAAGAAGAGGTGCTAAAAAATCTGAATATGCAATTCAGCTGGCTGAAAAGCAAAAAGCTAAATATACTTACGGTATTTTAGAAAAGCAGTTTGCTAACTTATTTGAAAAAGCACACAGAAGTAAAGGTGTAACAGGTGAAGTTCTATTACAGCTTTGTGAATCAAGATTGGATAACGTAGTATTCAGATTAGGTTTTGCTAAAACAAGATCTGCTGCTAGACAGTTAACTTCTCACAGACACATCACTGTGAATGGGGAAATCCTTAACATTCCTTCTTATTTAGTAAAAGCAGGTGATGTGATCGCTGTAAGAGAGAAATCTAAATCTCTTGAGGTTGTTACTGATTCATTAGCTTCTAAAGCTAATTATGAGTGGTTACAATTCAACGATGAGAAGAAAGAAGGTACTTTCGTTTCTGCTCCTGAAAGAATCCAGATTCCGGAGGACATCAAGGAACAGCTTATCGTCGAACTTTACTCTAAATAATTTTTTAATCAAATTTTTGCTCAACCCAATAATATGGCAATTTTACAATTCATAAAACCCGATAAAGTAATTTTACTTAACTCTGATGAATTTAAAGGTCAATTCGAATTCAGACCATTAGAACCAGGTTTCGGGCTTACAATCGGTAATGCTTTGAGAAGAGTGTTGCTTTCTTCTCTGGAAGGATATGCTATTTCATCTATCAAAATAGAAGGTGTAGAGCACGAATTTTCAACTATTCCAGGAGTAATCGAAGACGTTACCGAAATTATTCTTAACCTTAAGCAGGTAAGATTAAAAGCTTCAGCAGAAGGCCAGGCCAACGAGCAGGTAATTGCTAAAGTTTCAGGTCAAACAGTTATTACTGCTGGTGATTTAGGGAAGTCTATCAACGGATTTGAGGTGCTGAACCCGGATCTTTTGATCTGCAACCTAAACAGTGATGTAACTTTCGAAATTACTTTCAATATAGAAAAAGGAAGAGGGTATGTTCCTTCAGAACAGAATAAGTCAAACAATGCACCGGTAGGTACTATTGCTATTGACTCTATTTTCACGCCAATTAAGAAAGTACAATACAGCATTGAAAATTATCGTGTAGAGCAAAAAACAGACTACGAAAAACTTGTATTAGATATAGAAACTGATGGTTCCATCAGTCCTCAAAATGCTTTAACTGAAGCTTCTAAGATATTAATTTATCACTTCATGTTGTTCTCTGATGAGAGAATCACCCTTGAAACAGAAGCTGTGAAAGCATCTATCCAATATGACGAAGAAACACTTCATACAAGACAATTACTTAAGTCTAAATTAGCAGATATGGATCTTTCTGTAAGAGCCCTTAACTGTCTGAAAGCAGCTGAAGTAGAAACTCTTGGAGAACTGGTTTCTTACAGTAAGTCTGATTTGATGAAATTCAGAAATTTTGGTAAAAAATCTTTGACAGAACTAGAAGAATTAGTGCATTCAAAAGGTCTTAACTTCGGTTTCGACGTTGCAAAATATAAGTTAGACGCTGATAAATAATTAATAATGAGACACGGTAAAAAATTCAATCACTTAGGAAGAACAGCTTCTCATAGAAGTGCTTTACTTTCTAATATGGCTTGTTCTCTAATTGAGCATAAAAGAATCAACACTACTGTAGCTAAAGCAAAAGCTTTAAGAGTATATGTTGAACCTCTATTAACAAAGGCAAAAGAAGATACTACACACAATAGAAGAATTGTTTTTTCATATCTTCAAAGTAAAGAGGCAGTTACTGAACTTTTCAGATCAGTAGCTCCTAAAATCGCAGAAAGAAACGGCGGGTACACAAGAATCATCAAGACTGGTTTCAGACAAGGTGATGCTGCTGACATGGCTCTTATCGAGCTTGTTGATTTCAACGAACTTTACAATCCTAATGCTGAGGAGAAAAAAGCTACAAGAAGAAGCAGAAGATCTGCAACTGCAAAAAAAGCTGAAGCTGTAGTAGCTGAAGCTCCAAAAGCAGAGGAGAAAGTTGAAGAGCCTAAGGCTGAAGCAGCTGACTCTGCAGAAGAGAAAACTGAAGAATAATATTCATTCAGATATAATTGAAAAGCCATCCAGAATCTGGATGGCTTTTTTATTGGCCGGCTTTTGCGAAGAACCGTAAATTTTACTTCACCAATGAAGTGAATTCAGAATTCACTATTGACAATTCAGTATTCACATTCACCATTATTTTTAAAATTTCGGTTCCGAAATTTATCCCGATTAAATTTTCGTTCTCTTCAATTCAATCACATTCTTACCTTGTTCCAGATGAAGGCTATCACCTTTTACCCTGGCAGTCATATCATCTTTTTTGTAGATAACCTCACCGTCTTTTGTGTCTGTTTTTGGTAATGTAAATGTCTTTTTGTTGCTGGTGATCGCTACATTACTTTCCTTGGGATCATTTTTGAATACTACTTTTACTAATGTTCCGTCCGTAGCCTTGTAAACGAAATCTGTTTTCTCTGTCTTCTGACCGTTCACTTCAGTTGTTGAAGAACTTTGGGTTACAGAATCAATTTTTCCATTGTTGTCGGTGATCACCGTTTCTGAACTGTCAGTTTTGATTACGCTTTTGTTTCCGCTTTCACTTTTCTTGCAGCTGGTGAATAATAATGCCACAGCTGAAGCTGCTATTAAAAGGCTTTTTCTCATGATATTTATTTTTTAATGTGTAGGGTAATTGTTTTTCTATTGTAATAGAAATTTTAACTAAATTTAATAGAAACAAAAAACAAACCAATAACCCTGAACTCAAGTCACTAAATTACACAAAAGTGTAATTGTTTCCGCCTTGTTTTCTTACGAAATTTGTCTTAAACAAAAAACAATGAGCATTTCTATCGCCATAGTAGAAGACGAAAAGAACTACAACAACGCGTTGAAGAAGGTCATCAATTACCAGAAGGATATGCAGGTAACTGCCCAGTTCTTTAATGGAAAGGAAGCCCTGAAAAATCTTCCCGCTATTTCTCCGGATGTTGTTATGATGGATATCCAGCTGCAGGATATGCTGGGTATTGAAATCATTGAAAAGCTCAGAAAAGAAATGACAAAGACGCAGTTCATCATGTGTACCAGTTTTGAAGATGATGAAAAGATCTTTAATTCATTAAAAGCAGGTGCTATGGGATATCTCATCAAAGGGGAAAGCATGGACAAAATCCTTTCTTCCATCCGCGATGTGTATAATGGCGGCGCACCCATGAGCCTGTCCATCGCCCGGAGAGTTTTGAGCCATTTTGAAAAAAAACTTCCCGAAATTAAAGATTACGATGACCTCACAGAACGTGAAAAAGAAATTCTCGGGCTCCTTTCTCAGGGACTCCTTTACAAAGAAATTGCCGACAGAAAGTTCATCAGTATAGACACTGTGAAAAAACATGTAGGAAATATCTACAGGAAGCTGCACGTAAGCAATAAAGTAGAAGCAATAAATAAATTTAACCATTTTAAAAACTAAGAGACATGAGAACAATTAAACTACTGAGAATTATTTATCTGATAACTTTAATGTTGTTTTTGATAAGCTGCAGGAAGGATAAGACCGGAGAAATAAAAAATGGCACTTTGGACCGGGCGGAACATAAAGCTAATGCTGCTCCTGTTGATTCTAATGGAGACAGTATCTATATAAAGAAATATGATTATTTAAGCTTATATACTATATTAACAACAATACCGGATACGGATGTAGATAAGTATTATGGGAAGTATTCAGCTACATATAAACCACATCTAGGATTGGGGAAAAAATATCCATATTCTTTTGATATAGCTCCAAGTGTAGGAGAGGAAATGAAAAAGATGGTGAAAAATAATGACTCGATACGGCTAATCCTTACCACAAGAGAAAATCATTTGGAAATTCTTTTTGCCGACTCAAATAATAATAAATACATTATTACAGAAGATGCTATCAAGCAGGTTGATGAGAAAGCATTTAAAGAAATGGATAATGTCTTTAAAACCGGTATTTATGATGAAATGACAAAAGCTAAGACAAGTTTGGTAGACTCCGAACATTCAGGTGATAAAACGTATGGTAATACTACTGAAATATTAATACCGTATGCTGACTTTAGCCAATATGAGCCAACAAAACATACTTTATCTTTTTTACCAGGGGTATTAACGAATAACACCGTTAACAGTAAAAATAAAAGTAAAATGCATCATTTAACATTAATCATGTGCTTGATGGAATTAAGTCCTACCAAAGCTCTTAGAAATCCTCCAATAGTTTTTTCTGATGACTTTTGCTTAAAGCCGCCAGGCTGTTAAATATGTATATATTCTATTTAATTCTGACCTTTCTTTGTCTTGCTTTTTCAGTTATAAATAAAGAAGCAAGACAAAGATTCCTGTATTTATATTTTTTGATTGTTTTTTTATCAGAAATTCTGATCTTCATGGGAATATTTGATGGTGGCATTTATAAGTACACTAAGATTTTTTATATTCTTTTTTTTATATTTTATTTTAAAGAACTTTTTACATTACATTATAATAGATATATTCTTTTATTGATAGTCAGTAGCTGCCTGCTTATAAAACATAGTATTGGAGATGAAAATTTATTGCCGGTAATACAAAGTTCTGTCTATGTTTTTCTTAGCTTGGAATGGATGATGTGGCAAATTAAAAACCCTAATGAAATTTCGATCTACAATAAACAGAAATTCTGGTTTTGTGCCGGACTTTTATTGTGGAGTACTGTTTTTTTAATGCGAATAATCCCGTCATTATTTTTTGCCGAAAAAGACAGTGTTTTTTTTCAAGGTATAAATTATTTTTATCAGGGAATTACTATTTTTTGCTATGTATTATTCCTGAGAGGTATTTTTTGCAGAAAATAAGCGTTCAGCATTTAATTAAGATAGAAAATGAATGATTTGGATAGAATAAAACTCACTTACATTATTGCAGTTATTGTAATAATGCTATTCATTGCTTTCATTATTTTCGTTGTTTTAATGTATAATAAAAAACAGCTTTTGTACCTTAAAGAACAACAGCTTAAAGAAGCAGAATATCAAAATCAGCTTCTTCAAAAGGAGCTTGAAAAGCAAAAATCCATAGAACAGGAGCGGGAACGTATTTCCCATGATATGCACGACGATCTCGGAGCCGGGATTTCAGCATTGAAGCTTCAGGCAGAATTCCTCAAGCAGAAAGCGGAAGACGGAGATCTGCAGAATGATATCGATGAGCTGCTGAAAACCTCAGAAGAAATGAATCTTTCCATGCGCGAAATGCTCTGGAGCCTGAACTCAGGAAATGATACTCTGGGAAGTTTTATAGATTATTCCATACAATATACCGGCAACTTTCTGAAAAGAACAAAAATTAAACTTATGTCAGAAAGCGAAGATATCATATCAGAAACGCCTATTTCCACAGAACTGAGGCGGAATATGTTTTTATGCTTAAAAGAGGCTCTGAATAACGCTTATAAACACAGCCAGTCCGATCAGCTGAAACTTTCTTTTATTCAAAAAGATAAAGAATTCATCATGAAAATCTCTGATAACGGAGTCGGGATCATTCATGAAAATACGGAGGGAAACGGGCTGAGGAATATGAAACGGCGGATGCAGGAACAGAACGGCGAATGTCAGATTTTATCTGAAGGATCAGGGACACAGATACTTTTTAGAACTACAGTATAATACCCCGGAAAATATTTATAGAGTTACGCCTTCAAAAAAGCAAAAAAATATTTCCTTACGGCATAAAGAAAAGACATTATCAGGCAAGTAAAATCTTATTTAAATGGAAAATTAAACCATAATTCTTCAATGTCATAAAAAACACTGGAGAATTTTTATGTATTGCTAAATATTAAAGCTTACTTTTTTCATCAGGTTAGTTTTTTCATTAAATTTGTGATCAAGTATAATTTTAATAATAAACAACTTGAAGCTTTTGCGGATGGTTTAAAACTAAACAATATGAGTGCAATTTCTTTCATAGAAGCGAGACAAATTTTGGATTCCAGAGGTAATCCTACCATTGAAGTAGATGTATTTACGGAAAGCGGGGCCATGGGGCGTGCTGCAGTACCATCCGGAGCATCTACAGGTGAACATGAAGCAGTGGAATTACGTGACGGTGGTTCAGATTATATGGGTAAGGGAGTCCTGAAAGCTGTTGAAAATGTAAAAGAAGTAATTGCAGAAAACTTAATCGGGCAGCCGGTTTTTGAGCAGAACTTTATTGATCAGATTATGATCGATCTTGACGGAACTCCAAACAAGGGAAACCTTGGAGCGAATGCAATTTTAGGCGTTTCTTTAGCCGTAGCCAGGGCTGCTGCCGCTGAATTAAGAATACCTTTATACAAATATGTAGGCGGTGTTAATGCCAATACACTTCCTGTTCCGATGATGAATGTCATCAATGGAGGATCACACTCCGATGCTCCTATCGCGTTCCAAGAATTTATGGTAATGCCGGTAAAAGCAGACTCTTTCTCTCACGCTTTGAGAAAAGGAACTGAAATTTTCCACAACCTGAAATCCATTCTTCATTCAAGAGGTCTTTCTACAGCAGTAGGGGACGAAGGAGGTTTTGCACCTACGTTCAAAGGAACTGAAGATGCTTTGGATACATTACTTCAGGCTATCGAAAAAGCAGGTTATAAGCCAGGTGACGACATCATGTTAGCACTTGACTGCGCCGCTTCAGAATTTTACAAAGACGGAATTTACGACTACAGAAAATTCCAGACTCCGGATGCCGCTCAGTTCTCCAGCAGCGAGCAGGTTTCTTACCTTGCTGAATTAGCAGCTAAATATCCTATCATCTCCATCGAAGACGGAATGCAGGAAAATGACTGGGAAGGATGGAAAATGCTTACCGATAAGATCGGGGACAGAGTACAGCTGGTAGGTGACGATTTATTCGTAACCAACGTAGAAAGATTGTCAAGAGGAGTAAAAGAAGGTATTGCCAACTCAATCCTTGTAAAAGTAAACCAGATCGGTTCTCTTTCCGAAACAATGGATGCTGTACAAATGGCTCAGAATAACAAATTCACTTCAGTAATGTCTCACAGATCAGGAGAAACAGAAGATTCCACAATTGCTGATTTGGCAGTAGCTATGAACTGCGGACAGATCAAAACCGGATCTGCTTCAAGATCAGACAGAATGGCGAAGTATAATCAGCTTTTAAGAATTGAAGAAGCATTGGGCGATACAGCTTTTTTCCCAGGTTTAGACGCATTTAAAATTAAAAGATAATTGAATTTATAAATAACGGCAAGCGATAATTTTTGTTTGCCGTATTTTGTAATAAGTAGTATATTTAAAAAAAAATAAATAAATGTCAGACAACAAAGTAATATTGAATTATGACGGTAATTCATATGAATATCCAATTGTGGATAGTACTATCGGAGACAGAGGAATTGATATTTCAAAATTAAGAGACCAGACAGGTTTAATCACTCTGGATTTAGGGTACAAAAATACAGGAGCTACCATTAGCGACATCACTTACTTAGACGGAGATAAAGGAGAATTATTCTACAGAGGTTATCCAATCGAGCAGATTGCTGAGAAATCTAACTTTTCAGAGGTAATGTACCTTTTATTACATGGTGAATTACCTACTCAGGACCAATTTGTTTCCTTCAACAATAATATTAAAAAATATAACTTTATAGCAGATGAAATGAAAAAGATCATTGATGTTTTTCCTCGTTCTGCTCACCCTATGGGAGTTTTATCTTCTTTAACTTCCGCTTTGACAGCTTTTAATCCTAAAGCCGTTAACGTAAACTCTAAAGAAGAAATGGACCACGCCGCAGAACTGATGATTGCTAAATTCTCTCACCTTTGCGCATGGACCTACAGAAAAACTCAGGGTCTTCCGCTTAACCACGGAGATAACAGCCTGAACTATGTAGAAAACTTCTACAAAATGGCGTTCAGATTACCTAACGAAGAATTTGAAGTAAATCCGGTAATTGTTGACGCGCTTGATAAATTATTAATCCTTCACGCTGACCACGAACAAAACTGCTCCACTTCTACAGTAAGAATGGTAGGTTCCGCTCATACAGGTCTTTTCGCTTCTATTTCTGCAGGAGTTTCTGCACTTTGGGGACCTCTTCACGGAGGGGCTAACCAGGCGGTTATCGAAATGCTTGAGCTGATCGACAAAGATGGTGGTGATGTTAATAAGTGGGTAGCAAAAGCAAAAGATAAAAATGACAGCTTCCGTCTAATGGGCTTTGGACACAGAGTGTACAAAAACTTTGATCCAAGAGCAAAAATCATTAAAAAAGCTGCTGATGACATCCTTAATGCATTAGGTATTCAGGATAAAGCTCTTGACATTGCGATGCAGTTAGAAAAAGTAGCTCTTGAAGATGAGTACTTCGTAGAAAGAAAACTATATCCGAACGTAGACTTCTATTCAGGTATTATCTACAGAGCATTGGGAATCCCTACAGAAATGTTCACGGTAATGTTTGCTTTGGGAAGACTTCCGGGATGGATTTCTCAGTGGAAAGAAATGAGGCTGAAAGGAGATCCTATCGGAAGACCGAGACAGGTTTACCAGGGTGCTCAAAAAAGAGATTACATCGATATTACAAACAGATAAACCTCTGTTTTTATCATAAACAAAATCCCAAAGCTTGCTTTGGGATTTTTTATTTTAAGGAGTTGCATTTTTTATAAAATTGGGATGGATAATTTTATTAAATTTACCTTCATAAAGTAATCACTTTCAATTGGTTTGGTTTAAACAGCAATGAAAGGACTTTATTAAAAAAATCAATACAATGACTTTCGGACAGCAGATGTTATTTTTCTTCAGTGCGGTAGGGGCCTTTAATGGGTTGCTGCTCGGAATCTATCTTCTGTTTGTCAAAAAACTTAAAAACATTCCGGATCTCTTTTTAGGCCTGATTTTATTGACTTTAAGCATCAGAGTCGGGATTTCGGTTTGCATCTATTTCTATCCGGACTGGCCGCGAATCATTCCGCACCTCGGGATGTCGGCGCTGTTTTTCACAGGGCCGGCCTTATATTATTACATCAGATCATCATTCCAGAGAGAAGAATTTGATTTAAAGCAATGCAGATCATTTTTCGGAGTGTTAACATTGGTTCTTGGAGGTGTCGGGTTGCTGTATTTGTTCTTTCCGGTTACATGGGACAAATATTTCGGAACCTTTATTTATACAGTTTGGTCAGTGTTTGTCCTGCTTGCGGTGTATCAGTATTATACTTTTACACGACAGGCGGTGAGAAATCCCAATAAATTTATTCTTCCGGTACTCATTAGCAATGTGATCATTTTCCTGGCGTATCAGTTAATTTCTACAGGATGGGTACAGGTGTATTGTGCGGGCGGAAGTCTGGTATTTTCATTTGTGCTGTACGCGAATTTTTTAATTCTCTTCAGTAAAAAGAATAATGAAGATCCTGCAAAAGAGAGTCCTAAATACACCAATAAAAAGATTTCAGAAGAACTTGCAGACAGTTTTGTTTCAAAACTTGAACGGCTGATGAATTCAGAAGAATTATACAAAAATCCAAATCTGAAATTAAGTGATCTGGCAGCAAAGATGAACATGTCTGCCCATCAGCTTTCCCAATTGCTGAATGATAATCTCGGTAAAAGCTTTTCAACATACATCAATGAATACAGGATCAGCGAAGCCTGTGAGAAAATAGAAAGCGGTTCCTTCCTCAAGATCGAAGAGATTGGCTATGAAGTAGGGTTTAATTCTAAATCTACCTTCTTTTCCACATTCAAAAAAATTAAAAATACTACACCGCTTTTGTACAAGCAGTCGCAAATCCCTTCTGAAGCCAGGTTTCAGAGTTCAGAATTATAATTTCGTACTGCGGAATTTAAACTTCAAAACCTTATTTTTTCTGTAGCCTGCTACTTTTGATTTCATAAAAATTAAAATTTATGAATATCAGATTATGGTTTTTTCTGTTGCTACTATTCCTTTCCTTCTTTGGAAAAGCTCAGGAAACAATACGGGGAAAAATTTTGGATTCAGAAACCAGGACAGTGGTTTCTCAGGCTGAAGTTTCTATGTTAAATAAATCAGACCGGAGCATCATTCAAAAAGTTCAGACGGATTCCTCAGGTTTTTTCCAGCTGGATAATATAGTTCCTGATGCTTACTTTGTAGTCCGGAAAAATAAATATGAAACAAAAGAATTTAATGCTGTAGAAGATCTTTCTTTGATCGAATTGAAGCCTGCTCCTGAAAATATTTCTGAAGTAGTGATCCGTTCAGCGACCAGAAATATCAGGCTCAATGACGGAAACGTGGTAATGAGTGTTTCCGGAAATAAAGATTTCAAAACCTCTGCGAATCTTCTTGAGGTTTTAAGAAAGACACCGGGCGTTTCCATAGACCAGGAAGGCGGCATTTTTATTGGCGGAAGAATTACTCCTGCCATATTTATTGACGGGAAACCAGTTACCATGAGCAGCCAGGAACTGCAGGCCTATCTTCGTTCGTTACCGCCGGAAATGGTAGAATCTGTTGAAGTGAATGCCAATCCTTCTTCCAAATTTGATGCAGAGTTTAAAGGAATTATCGATATCAAGCTGAAAAGAAACGGAAACCTCGGCTGGAAAGGGAATTATAGCGGAAATACCTATGCCAATAAGTTCAGCTACAGGGAAAACTCTTTAAACCTTTCTTATAATACAGAAAAGACAGCATACAGCTTGCAGGCCAGTTATAATAACGGTATTTCTACTTATCGCTATAATGCACTACAGAAACTTGCCAATACCAATGTCATGCGAACCAATACGTACCAGGAGGATGAGGGGAAGGTGTACGGCATTCAGACCGGGGCAGATTTCAGGATCAATGATAAGAACAGATTAGGCATCGGTTTAAGAGGGAATTTCAGAACCAGTGACAGGATTCGCTTGGGTTCACTGTATACCACCAATAAAGAAGGTTCACAGCTGATCTTTAACACCGAAAGTGAAAACCCAACAGATTATACTCAGGAAAATTATGGGATAACTGCGGATTATTCGCTTCAAAATAAAAATTTTAAACTGAATTTTTTAGGCAACTATCTTTCCGTCAAAAATAGGCAGAAGGATGATTTTATCAATAAAGATAAATCTACCTCTCAACTCTTATCCTACTGGAAGTCTGACCTGCTTAATAAAATTGATATCCAGACCGCGCAAATCGATATTTCTCAAAAGATAGGGAATGCAGACCTGGAGGCGGGAATGAAATACAGCCATTCCGATACCCATAATAATATCCGATATGATACCCTGTCTGTAAATGACCTTTTTATCTTTGATCCGGAGCGCAGCAATATGTTTTCGTACAAAGAGAAAATATGGGCAGGTTATATTTCATACAGGCAGAAGTTTGGAAAGCTTCAGATGAATGCAGGACTGAGGTTTGAAAATACGCAGAGTATTTCGGATGCTGTTACCAGAGATTCTGTAGTCTCAAGAAATTATCTCGAATGGCTGCCGTCTTTCAGTACAACCTATATGTTCAGTAAATCCAGTGAACTATCACTTTCGTATAGCAGAAAAATAACGCGACCAGTATTTTCCCAGCTTAATCCGTTCCGTGTTTATTTCAGCCCGCTGAATTACTGGATCGGGAATCCTTATCTCCAGCCCTCTTTCACCAGCCAGATCAAACTTACGTATCGTTATAAAAATTGGGTGACCAGCTTTATAGCGGGAAAGGAAAAAGATGTAATGACCCGCTATCCCCTTTACAATCCCAAAACCAATGTCCTGGAATATCTTGGGACCAATCTTCCATACCGGAAATTTGCCTCTGTCGAAACCAGTTTTCCCGTTAAAATGACAAAATGGTGGACCATTACTGGCCAGATCGCCGGATACTATAACGATGAGTTCAGACCGTACCTGGGAGAGGTGTATGCTTTGAAAGTGTATAATTATGAAATACGGGTAAACCAGGTTTTTACTTTGCCTAAAGGATATACCGTTAATCTCTTTGTAAATTATGAATCCAGAACCGGAAACAGCCTGTACATTATCAAACCAAGATATACAGTTGACCTGTCTGTGCAGAAATCATGGTTTGATAACATGTTGAATACAAAGATCAGCTACAATAATATTTTTGATTCTTATGATCAGCGTCTGGAATTCAGGCATAAACAGATCATGGACAACCGTTTTACACATTGGTGGGATACCAGCCGCCTGATCCTTTCTATAGGATATAGCTTCGGAAGCTCAAAATATCAAGCCAAAGAACTTCAGAAAACAGAAGAAGAAAATAGAGCAAGATAAAAAGAAAACCTGCTTATCAAAAGCAGGTTTGTTATTTTAATTATGGACAAACACAGTTACCACACGTCCAAATGGTACAGTTTCCGTTGTCGTCCCACTCACAGCAGTATCTGGGTCTGTTTATTCCCCCTCCTGTAATTAATTTCTGCTCGTTTCTTCCTAATTTTTGTGCATTTTTAAGCACCGGGTTTTTCTTGTTCATGATCTTGATTTTTTTGATGTTAATAGTTAAGTTTTAATTTTATAACTCCATTGAAATTATATCACTAAGATATGAATTTATTTTATAAAATATCTTATTTTTTATTTCTTATGTAGATGAAAAATAGTCAGTTGTAGATTTATTATGGCATTAGATTTAATGTGATGCCTTGAAAAGTAAACCCAATAAGAATGAAATATAAAGGTATATTCTTGAAGATAGGCATCAATAAGATCAAATTTGATGCATAAAACAAATCAAAAGTTTTCCAGATAGAGACCTTTACTTATATTTGTAGTATTGCATAAATCTTTATGAAACTAAACATTAAAAACGAAACGGGCAGGCTGAAATCAGTTGTTCTAGGACAGCCTAATTCAATGGGACCCGTTCCCACACTGGAGGAAAGTTATGACGCCAAGTCATATTACTCCATCGAACATAATATGTATCCTAAAGAAGAGGATATTATCAGCGAAATGAATGCTTTTGAAGCCGTATTGAAAAAATATGATGTGGAAGTACTTCGCCCAAGCATTATCAAAGATTATAACCAGGTTTTCGCAAGAGATGTGGCTTTTGTGATTGACGATAAAATGATCATCTCAAACGTGATCGCTGACAGAGCCGACGAGCAGGACGCTTACAAGAAAGTTTTTGAAAAAGTAGCGTGGAGAAAGATCATCAATCTTCCGGAAACTGCCCATATAGAAGGTGGTGATGTTATTGTCTGGGACGATTTTCTTTTTATAGGAACATGTTTCAGCGAAGATTACAGAAACTATAAAACAGCAAGAACCAACGAATATGCTATTGAAATTCTGAAAGAATATTTTCCCAAGAAAAGAATCATCGACCTGGAATTAAAGAAAAATGATAAAGTTCCCTTTGAAGGGATTTTGCACTTGGACTGCACATTCAATCCGGTTGGAAAAGATAAATGTCTTATCTATAAAAAAGGATTTGTAGACGAAAGCGATTACCGCCTGATCATTGATATTTTCGGAGAGGAAAACTGTTTCCATCTCAATGATGAAGAAATGTTTGAAATGTTCCCGAATATCTTTTCCATCTCTCCCGAAGTAGTTGTGTCAGACAAAACATTCACAAGAATGAACAATCATCTGAGAAACGTGTGGGGAATGACCGTAGAAGAAATTCCTTACAGAGAGATCTCCAAAATGGGGGGGCTTTTACGTTGCTCTACAATGCCATTGGTGAGAGAGTAAGAGTGTTTTTAGAGTCTTAGAGTAGGAGCGTGGGAGTTTTGTTTACTTAAAAATAAATTATACTTATGCCAACAGTTAAGTTTCATCAGGATTTAAAAGTTTTTCAAAAGTCTTTTGAAATGGCTATGCAGATTTATGAGCTCTCAAAATTCTTTCCTAAAGAAGAACTCTATTCTCTTACAGATCAAATCAGAAGATCATCAAGATCAGTTTCTGCTAATATCAGCGAAGGCTGGGGAAAAAGAAAATATGAGAAATCTTTTATAGCAAAATTAACTGATTCTGAAGGTGAGGCAAGAGAAACCCAGACATGGCTTCAATTTGCTTTTGCCTGTCAATATATTAGTGAAGAGCAGTTTAATAATTTAAATAGTCAATACAATCAAATAATAGGAATGTTGGTGAATATGATAAATCAGTCGGAAATGTGGTGTACATTTTCTTAGGAAAACATATCAGAGAAACTCTTAAACTCAAATACACTCCGACTCTCAAACGCTCCAACTCAAAAAACTCAGATAAAATGCAAACAACAGATACAGTATTAATGATAGAGCCGATTGCATTCGGCTATAACGCAGAGACCGCAGAAAACAATTACTTTCAGGTAGAACAGAAAGGTTCTGATATTCAGTCTAAAGCTTTGGCAGAATTCAACACTTTTGTTGGAAAACTGAGAAGCAAAGGCGTGAATGTGATCACAATAAAAGATACCTTGGATCCACATACTCCGGATTCTATTTTCCCGAATAACTGGGTAAGTTTCCATAAAGACGGAAAAGTAGTCTTATACCCAATGTTCGCTTCGAACAGAAGAGTGGAAAGAAGGGAGGATATTATTGAAAGCATCGAAAATCAGGGATTTGAAGTTGCTGAAATCGATGACTGGTCATTTCCTGAAACACAGGGTCACTTCCTGGAAGGAACCGGAAGTATGATCTTTGATCACGATAATAAAATCGCCTATGGCTCGGTTTCTCTAAGACTTGACGAAAACTTATTCAGAGAATTCTGTGAAAAGTACGGCTTTACACCCATTATTTTCCATTCTTACCAGACTGTAGGAACGGAGAGACTTCCAATTTACCATACCAATGTTATGATGTGTGTGGCAGATCAATTTGTAGTAATCTGTCTTGACTGCATCGATGATGAACTGGAAAGAGAAAAGGTAATTGAAACGATCAAAAATTCAGGAAAAGAAATTGTAGAAATTTCAGAAGAGCAGATGCAGCAGTTTGCAGGGAATATGCTTCAGGTTCAGAATAAAGACGGGCAGAAATTTTTAGTGATGAGCCAGACCGCCTATCAGTCCTTAACATCTGAACAGGTGGCTGCCATAGAAAAATACTGTGAGATCATTTATTCAGATTTGAATACCATCGAAGTAAATGGAGGAGGAAGTGCGAGATGTATGCTTGCTGAGGTTTTCCTTCCGAAAAAATAACAGTTTTAATAAGATTTTATTTAAATATTCTTCCGGCTTGTTTCAGGGCCGGAATTTTTTTGATCGGTTTCATTCTTTCAATTTGAGACAAAAGACAAAAAAGTTACCTAAATTTGTTCTTTAAGCAAAAAACTATGAAGATACAGCAGTACTTTTTATCATTCGCTGTTTTGTTGGGAATATTTGTTGGTGCCCAGCAGAAAACATTCTGTAACCCGATTAACATTGATTATGGCTATACACCGTTCGAAGCTTTTTCAAAACAGGGAAAACACCGTGCTACCGCCGATCCGGTAATCGTTAATTTCAAGAATAAGTTATTCCTTTTTTCTACCAACCAGGAGGGATACTGGTACAGCGATGATATGCTGGACTGGAAGTTTGTGAAGAGAAAATTTCTGAGAGATAATAAATATATTCATGACCTGAATGCTCCGGCAGTTTGGGCAATGAAAGATACCCTTTACGTTTACGGGTCTACCTGGGAACAGGATTTCCCGATCTGGAAAAGTACCAATCCTACCAAAGACGACTGGAAAATTGCGGTGGATACTTTAAAAGTGGGGGCCTGGGATCCTGCATTCCATTACGATGAGGATAAAAATAAGCTGTACCTCTACTGGGGATCCAGCAATGAATGGCCACTTCTGGGAACCGAAGTGAAGGTTAAAAATCTGCAGTCGGAAGGCTTTGTAAAACCTATTATAAAGCTGAAGCCTGAAGATCACGGTTGGGAAAGGTTTGGGGAATATAATGACAATGTTTTCCTTCAGCCTTTTGTGGAGGGCGCATGGATGACCAGGCACAACGGAAAATATTATATGCAGTACGGAGCTCCGGCCACAGAATTCAGCGGATATTCTGATGGAGTTTATGTCAGCAAGAATCCTCTGGAAGGTTTTGAATACCAACAGCACAATCCTTTTTCCTATAAACCCGGAGGTTTTGCAAGAGGAGCAGGACACGGAGCCACTTTTGAAGACAATTACAAAAACTGGTGGCATGTATCAACAATCTTTATTTCCACTAAAAATAATTTTGAAAGAAGGCTGGGAATCTGGCCGGCAGGATTTGACAAGGATGATGTGATGTACACCAATACCGCTTACGGAGATTATCCTACTTATCTTCCGCAATATGCACAGGGAAAGGATTTTTCAAAAGGTCTTTTTGCGGGCTGGATGCTGCTCAATTATAACAAACCTGTCCAGGTTTCCTCTACTTTGGGAGGTTATCAGCCGAATGCAGCGGTAGATGAAGATATTAAGACCTACTGGAGTGCAAAAACAGGCAATTCCGGAGAATGGTTCCAGACAGACCTTGGCGAGGTATCAACAATCACTGCGATCCAGATCAATTATGCGGATCAGGATGTCGAATTTTTGGGGAAAACGCTTGGAAAAATGCATCAATATAAGATCTACGGCTCAAATGACGGAAAGAAGTGGAATGTTGTTGTAGATAAAAGTAAAAATATCAAGGATGTTCCCCACGATTATGTAGAGCTTGAAAAACCTGTAAGGGCAAGGTTCCTGAAAATGGAAAATCTGAAAATGCCTACCGGGAAATTTGCTTTGAGCGGTTTCAGGGTATTTGGAAAAGGAGATGGAGAAAAGCCAAAGAAAGTGGAAGGATTTGTCCCTTTAAGAGCCGACCCTAAAAAATACGGTGAAAGGAGAAGCATCTGGATGAAATGGCAGCAAAACCAGGACGCAGACGGATATGTGATCTATTGGGGAAAAACTCCGGATAAATTATACGGAAGCATCATGGTGTATGGAAAGAATGAATATTTCTTCACCGGCGCCGACCGGACTGATTCTTATTATTTCCAGATTGAAGCTTTCAATGCGAATGGAGTTTCGGAAAGAACGGAGATTGTAAAATCTGAATAGAAAATAAAACGCTTTGAGAATTTCAAAGCGTTTATTTTTTATCAGCTTGAAGGAAAGCGGCAATTTTATTGATCAGGAACTCATCATTCGGGGCTTTATCCCAATCCAGATGACCGCCGTTGAATTCATACGTTTCGTGCTTAACTTTATTCTGAATCAAGGTAGAATCCAGCTTTTTCATTTGGGATAAAGGAATAACCTGATCTCTGTTCCCATAATAAGAAATGGTAGGTGGAGAGGTTTCACTGATCCAGAAAACAGGATTAGGGATATCCAGATTTGTAATGTCTGTCGGAGTTGGTTTTGAGGAATCAATCATATGTTTTTCAACAAAAGAATAGTCGGAATATTTCCTGAAATCACTGCTGTTTAAATCTGCAGGTCCTACAATATTTACAATTGCCTTTACCTTTGTTCTGTGTTTACCGTCAAAAATTCTGTTGTATCCGTATAACATTGATAAATGTGCGCCGGCACTGTTTCCAAGCAAAATAAATTCAGGTTTGAACTTCATTTCTGCAGATTTTTTAACCAATACATCTAAAGCACTGTCAATGTCATTGGTCTGATTGGGAAGAATAAAAGAATGATCAGTTGCCAGCCTGTAATTCATATTGGCAAAAACATAATCAGGAAACTTCTTCATTATTGAAAGCGCAAAAAACGTCAGATTCGATTTGTCACCGCCTCTCCAGCCTCCTCCATGAATGATCACAAAGATTCCTTTTATTGAATCTCTGTTTTTAGGAGTATAAAGATCCATTTTTTGTTCAGCATTATTTCCGTAGGAAACGTTTTCCTCTAAATCAAAAGAAACATTTTCTCCAAGATTGACGGTTTTTTCTTTACACCCTGTCCAGAGGGAGCATGTTAAAAGAAAGTATAGAAATGTTACAATACTTTTATTCATACTCATAAAGATAGAAAACCCGCCGGAATTTCCGACGGGTCTTACCACAAAAATAATTGAATATGAAGAAAGATGTCTTTATCTTGTTCTGCTCTTGATGGCATCTGATGCGCCCTCTATGTCCCTTACTTTTTTCACTTTCTGATTTCCGAAATTGTAAGTTATACTTAGCGTCATGCCTCTGTTGTATCTGTTCTGGTGGATATAGTTATAGTTTCCGTTGTCCTGGTAATCTTCAATTTCAATGATATTTGTTTTTAAGACATCATTTACATTCAGGGCAAATGTCCAGTCGTTCCAGATTTTTTTAAGGCTCAAATCCAGGCTCATAAGATTTCGCAATACTCCAAGCTCGATCTGCTGCTTGTCTACAAAGAAATAATTAACTCCGGCAAACCATGTTTTCTTTTTATCCAGACGGATGGTGTTGTTGGTTTGGATAACAATGCTCGTTGACCTTCTTTTGTTTTCATAAGTTGGAAAAACATCTCCCGAAGTAGGATCTATACTTAAACTTCCGTTGTTAATATTATGCTGTACGCCAATATTAAAATTGGTCGTCCAGTATTGTTTGAAAAGGGATTTTTGTATTCCTACCATTGCAGACATCTCCTGCTTGTCTCCAAAATTGGTACGGATGTACCTCAATTGAGTGTGGGGATCCATAATGGGCTGTCCATCTGGACCAGGGACAGGATTTCCCTGTGCATCAATCCTCGGTTTCAGAATGTCTCTTTGCAAAGGAACCTGTGTAATCACATCTTTAAAGAAGGAATGATTTAAAATCAGAAAGTATGAATTTTTATACATATACGTAAGTTCCTGGTTGTAAGTGGAAGAGGCTTTTACAAAAGGATTGTTCTGTGTATAATTATCATCAGTCAAAATATTCCTTACCGGGTTTATTTCCCAGAAGCTCGGTCTTCTCATTCTGCTTGAAAATGCATAGGAAATATTGTTTTTATCATTGATGGCATAATTCAGGCTCAGATAAGGTAAAAGGTTGTTGTAGTTTCTCTCAATTCTTTGCAGATCGGCAGTAGGAGCATTATCAGAAGTTCCTAAACTGTGTGTGATTTCATATCTGGTTCCTACTTTTCCCGAAAACTTATCAGAGAACTTTTTTTCAAGTGTCAGATAAACCCCGTAAATACTTTCATCATAGATAAAATGATTCGGTTCAGGTTTTTGTTTTACCAGCTGACCTTTTTTATCGAATTCGTAGGTATAATTTTTAGTATCGTTGTCTGTTTTGGTTTTGTTATAATTTCCTCCCACAGATACAGTGAAATCATTTTTGAACTTTTGAATATAATCGGCCATTCCCGAAAAGTTATTAATAATCTGAGGCAGATCCTGGATCACCTGCTTGCTCGGCAAAGAATAATTTCCGGAAGCATCTGGAAGAAGAGTCCTGTTATCAGTATACTGGAATCTCTTGTAATTCAGATAGGCTGCATTAAGGTTTAACTTACTTCCCAAAGAATCTGTTTTAAGCTCATAGTTCAGATTTAATGAATTGTTATAAGAACGGGCATTCTCGTTATTTTTTGAATTGCTGTAATTAAAAATATAATCTTTGCTGTCTGCATCATAGGAGCGAACGGTATTGTACAGATTTACAGTAGAATTATAGCTTCTGTTGGCCCAGGTATTCCATGTTAGTGCCAGATTGCTGTTTTCTGTAAGCTGATAATCCATGTTGAGGTAACCGCCTAAATTTTTATTCGGATCATTGATGTCTCCTTTAGATTCGTTGGAAGAAAGGCTGTTTCCGTTTCTTAAAGTATAGGTTTGAGTCTCTATATTTTCACCGCCGTTAAGGTTGGCGCTGATTCCCAGTTTATCTTTCCTATAATTTATGGAAAAGGCTGCTGAGCTTGCATTGTATTTATTTTGTGAATTGGCCATCCTCATATTTCCGCTCAAGCCGTCGCTCATTTTTTTCTTTAAAACGATATTGATGATTCCGTCTGAAGATTCCACCTGAAATTCACTTCCGGGAACAGTAATCACTTCTATTTTCTGAATATTTTCAGCCGGTGTATTTTTCAGAAACTGTACCAGAGATTCAGCATCCATATTCGTTTTTCTGCCGTTGATATAGATCAGCGCATTATTTTTTCCTGCGATCTTTAATGTTTTATCATCCGTTGACGACAGAAGCGGAGTCTGCTTCAATAGATCAAAAGTGGTGTTTCCTTTGGCAACCGGAGATGCTGCAACATCATACACAAAACGGTCGCTCTGTTTTTTAAAGACCTGTTTCGTAAGTGTAATGCCTTCTATGGACTTTGTTTTTACCGTGTCGGATTTTTTTTCCTGCGCAAAAACTACGCTTCCTGAGATAGCTGCTGCCAGTATAATGATCTTGTTCATGATTCTTCTATTTAGATGACGTTGTGATAGGGAGTAGTTGTGGTGGTTGTAATTTTTATAAAACTTAAGTTCTTGATTTTATAGCATCGTTGGCCGATTTCATTTCTCTTGCCTTTTTCAGCTTCTGATTTCCGAAGTTGTAGGTCACCCCGATATTCAGGATTCTTGGATATTCGAAATTGACAACATTATTATAGCTTCCGTTAGGCTGTATTCCCTGTATGCTGTTATAGTTTTGGTTAAACAGATCATACACTTCCGCTACAAAGGTCCAGTTGCCCATGATCTTTTTTAAGCTCACATCAAAGCTCTGTCTTACGCCTAATGTTCCGCTTTCAATTTTTACTTTGCTGCCGTAGTAATAATTAACTCCCAGGAACCAGTCTTTATTCGAAGAAAGACGCACCGTATTATTGATATTACCGGATATGTTGAAGTTCTTGAAATTGATTACATAAGGTTCAACAACTTCTGTCTGGCCTGCAACCGGAACCGAGGTAGGATCTTCCGTTACCGAGCCTTTATAGATGTTATATCCCAGGTTCACTGAATAATTGGTTGTCCAGATTTCCTGGAACCAGGATTTGTTCATTCCTAAAGTCAGTCCAAACTGTTTGTTGTCCCCATAGTTCGTTCTTATATATCTTAGAAACCTTTTCGTAACAACTACCGTGTTTCCATTTTCATCCTTTTCAGGCCCGGTTACAGTTCCCTGTAGTGGTATTTGGTTGGAAGCATCTTTTACATAATTGAAGCTCAGGTTGGCAAAAAAAGCATTTTTGTACATATAGCTGAGTTCCTGATTGTAAAATTTAGAAGCCAGTACGAAAGGATTGTTCTGTGTATAATTATTAGGTGTAAAATACGTTCTTGATGGATTCAGTTCCCAAAACCTTGGCCTTCTGATCCTGCTCGAAAAACTATAGGTAAGATTATGATCTGAACTGATGGCATAATTTAAATTAAGATAAGGAAGCAGGTTGTTGTAGTTCCTGTCAAAACTTGTTTTACCAATAATCTCGCCGCTACTTCGGGTCATTTCATAACGGGTTCCTATTTTTCCTGATAATTTTTCGCTTAGCTTTCTTTCATACGTAAGATAGGCACCCAGGATTCTTTCTTTATAAATGAAATGATTGGTCTGATTCACATTATTGATGATCACTCCATTTTCAATATCATCCTGTCTTGTGTCATTATCCGTATTCGTGTGGTTATAGCTTAGTCCCATCAGCCATGTACTGCCTTTAGCCGTTTTTTTCAGATAATCGATGTTCGCGGCATAATTATTAATGATCTGAGGAACCGACTGCTGCAGTGCACTGTATATATTTTTCTTATCAGTATTGAGCGGAAAGCTTTCATTCATACTCATTTTATCCCTGTTGAACCATAAATAAGAAATATTAGAGGTAAGCTTACTTCCGATAGAATCTGTTTTTATTTCATAATTCAGATTGAAAGAATGATTTCTCGTCTGTGCGTTCTCATTATTAACGGTTCTGTTGACAAGTGTGCCGTTTTGCCAGTTCGTCACATCAAGAATTGAATTGAAACTTTTATTGTATCTCATGTTGTAGGTAAACCCTAAACTGTGATTCTTATTGAGCTCATAATCGATATTCAGACTTCCTCCCACATTCTTATTGGGATCATCATTGTATCCCAAAGATTCATTTCTGAAAGTGGAATCCCCGTTAGATAGCGTATATCTTTCTCTGTCAGTCCAGCTTCCCACATTGAAGTTTGAATTCACAGACCATTTGTTTTTTCTGAAATTGAATGAAGCACCTGCAGAAGGATTATTATAATAAGCCTGTTCGTTATTCATCTTCAAGGTTCCGTTGTAGCCGTCATTTTTTTTCTTTTTCATCACAATATTGATCACCCCTTCATTCGATTCTACCTGAAATTCACTTCCGGGAGTTGTGATCACTTCAATTTTCTGAATATCTTCAGATGGAGTTCCCTTCAGCATTTCGATCAGAGCCTCAGCATCCATATTGGATTTTTTATTGTTGATGTAGATCACCACATCAGATTTTCCCATAATCTTAAGAGATTTTCCGTCAATGCTTGAGATCATCGGAGTTTGTTTCAGAAGATTGAATGTATTGGTTCCCTTTGCAATAGGAGAGGAAGCTACATCATATACGAAACGGTCACTTTGTTTTTTGAAAACCTGCTTCTTGATATTGACAGCTTCAATGTTTTTTACTTTCAGGGTATCCTTTGACTGCTGGGCAGCTGCCAGTCCGCTGAAGAATAAGGCGGCAATTAGAATATGAGTTTTCATGGTCATTATTTTTTTTGTGGTTTAATAGCTTGTATCTGTTATTATTTAACATAGCAAAGATATATAATAAAAATAGTATCATGCAATACAAAGTACTTAAAATATTTTTAATATGAATTTAACATGCTGATTTACAGGGTTAAAAATTTTAAATTAAATTTCAGATACTTTTGAGTTTCTACACAATAAGACAACTGTAACAAGAATTTTGTTACAGCAAAACAGAAAATTTATAAAAAAATAATATTATTCCCGGTCGAATCGGGCCAGCTTTTTATCGACCCAAATGGTTGCAAAAGGGAAAAACGCAGCAATTAAAGCGAAGACACTGTCTTCATCATCCCAAATGTATATTTTTCTGATGGCAGGTAGAAAGATGAGGTAAAGTGTAAAGAATAATCCGTGGATGCTACCAATAGTACTAATATATACAATAGGGAAAATACCTTCCGGATCCATGCGAATCCAGGTCATTGCTATGAACAGCAAAAACCACGAAACAGCTTCAGCCAAACAGATTTGCTTAAACCATTTGATGACTTTTTCCTGAGGATATTTTGAGAAAAATTTTTCGATGAAATTCATTACAATTATTTATAGTATATTTTAAAGGACGTTTTTACACCATTGTGTAAAACCTCTCTTTTTGAGAGTACAAAGTTATGAGATTTAATAAATTTACTGATCTCTTTTTCAAAATAAGGGATGAATTTTTCGTTATGATTATTATTAATACGATGCTTAAAACTTTCAAGTTTTAGAATGTATGTTGTTTCATTTAATTCTAAATTTACTTCAGTAAAAGATTGTTCTGTTTGAGCTAAAGTTTTATAACCTGTTGGATAAGTAAAGCTTTTAAAGAAAAGCTTATTAATTAATGAATCTGCAATAGCATCGTTATTTTCATAAATCCAATCAAGATGATCATTGTGCTCAAAAATAATTGCGGGATTTTTATAAATGTATTCTATAAGAGATTTTTGTACAAGATTTTGCATGAAATTTTCACCAAACTTCTGTTCTGTAAAAGTGTTCATGAAAATATTATAACATTTATCAGGAGTATAAATATGGGGTATATCACTACTCATACCCATTCCTCCCCAAATAATATTATGTTTTTCTAAAATAGTTTTAAACTCTTCTTTCGCAGGGAAATCACTTCCGACGGGAGCTATATTATAAAGAAAATATTTATTTTGTATTTTAGAATCAATGCTAGCTCTAAGAGAATCTTGATGACAAAGTTCATTATAGATTTTCATAGATTCTTTAGAAATTCTTATTCGCTCTTCCAAGTTTTTTTGCTTACTGATAGAATCTTCATTAGAGGTAGCTTGCCCCAAAGCAAAAGCTTGGAAAAAGAAAAAAAGTATAAATAAATAGAACTTCATCTTAATTATTTATAAAAACTGCTTCCGTCCAAATATTCAAAGACTTCCGGCGGAAGCATCGGACGTACATTTTTTCCGTCCTTAATCATCTTTCTGATTTCTGTGGCCGAAAGCTCAATGACCGGAGCCTTAATAACAGAAATATTTTCATGCTGAAGATATTCAGAATCTTTCTTTTCCCCTTCGAAAACCCGCGGATACACGATAATATGGTGATTCTTAATCAAAATATCGGAATTTTTCCATTTATGAAGACTGTCCAGATTATCTTCTCCCATAATCAGGCTGAAGGAATAATCAGGATACTTTTCATGAAGATAGGTAAGCGTATCAATAGTATAACTTGGCTTAGGAAGTGAAAACTCTACATTTGAAGCTCTCATTTTAGGATAGCTTTTTACGGCAAGCTGTACCATATCCAGTCTGTTATGATCTTTCAGTAGAGATTTTTTATCTTTAAAAGGGTTCTGTGGACTTACAACAAACCACAGTTCATCCATGTCGGAATTTTCCAGAATATAATTAGCCAGAATTAAATGTCCGATATGGATCGGATTAAAAGAACCAAAAAATAAGCCGATTTTTTTCATAGGTGCCAGGGCCTAGGTTTAAGGGATTAGGGATTAGGGATGGATTGTAATTTTGTAATAATAGCGTTGAGCATTTTTGCTATTTCAGATGTTATTTCACTTAATTTTTGAAAATCTTCAAGCCTTAAGTAATTTAAGTTTCTTGAAATAATGAGCTGCGTCTCCAGCTCTGCACAGCTTCCCCGGGCAATTTTTAAAAATTGGATATAATCCAGGGTTGATCTTCGTGAATGCCCCTCTGCGATATTGGATGGTATAGAAACCGGAGACCGTCGGATCTGGCTGGTAAGAGCATAAATTTCTTCTTTGGGAAAAACTTTGGTGCAGGTATAAATTTCAGTTACAAGATGTACTGATTTTTGCCATACCAATAATTCTTTATAATTCCCCATTAGCCTAATACCTATTTACTGATTCCTAGTCCCTGAATTTTACATCCTTTATATTCAAATAATGGGTTACATTTCCTTTCCAGTGGTTTTCTTCTAAGGTAAAGGCAAGATCAAACTTTTTATTTTTAAAATCTTCCACATATTGCCCAAGCTTAAAGCCTACACATTCTATATTTCTGCCCGTAGATTCCTGCTTAATGTAAAACTTCAGGTGATTGTTGTCTTTGCCCATTGTTTTTACATAACCGGACAGTTTTTGGTCAGTCAGGGTAAGAATAGGTTTCATATTATGAGGACCGAATGGAGCCAGCTTTCTATGGAAATTGATAAATTCTCTATTAATTTCATCCACTTTAATCTCAGAATCAATCGTGATAGAAGGTTCCTGCTGGTGTTCCTGAATCTTTTCAGAAACTATTTTCTCAAATTTTATTTTGAAAGCCTCAAATTTATCCTTTTCCATCGAAAGTCCTGCAGCTGCATGATGCCCGCCGAATTTAAGGAAATATTCAGAGCACATATCAAGTGCCTCATGCACATCAAAATCAGAAACCGATCTCGCAGAAGCCACCATTTCCCCGTTATTGCCGTCAGTAAATACCAGAGTCGGCTTGTAATAAGTCTCAATAAGTCTTGATGCTACAATACCAATCACACCTTTATTCCATTCAGGATGATAAACAATGGTAGAATACTTTGTTTGCTGCTGGGATTCAACAATCTGATTCAACGCAGAAAGCGTGGAATTCATATCAAGCTCCCGTCTTTCGTCATTAAGATCCATAATATCGCTGACGATCTGGTTGGCGTGTTTCAGGTTATCAGAAACCATGAGCTCTACTGCAGCCTTTCCCTGGGAAATTCTTCCTGCAGCATTTATTTTTGGAGCAATTTCAAAAACAATATTTGAAATTTCGAAATGAGAAAGTTTATCTTCAGGAATTAATAATCTTAATCCAAGATTTCTTGTTTTTCTGAGAACTTTTAATCCCATTTTAGCCAAAACCCTGTTTTCTCCGGTCATTGAGACAATATCTGCTGCTATGGAAATAGCCAGAAGATCAGTCAGCTCAAACAATTCGGCTTCAGGGATTTTATAGATGGTATTCAGTCCCTGGCAGAGCTTAAAGCCTACACCACATCCTGAAAGTTCTTTAAAAGGATATCTGCAGTCGTTTCTTTTCGGATCCAGAACAGCTACCGCATTAGGAATCTCTTCACCCGGAAGGTGATGGTCGCAGATAATAAAATCAATACCCTTGTCCTGGGCATATTGTACCATGTCGGTCGCCTTTATCCCGCAGTCTAGAGCAATGATCAGCGAAAAACCGTTTTCTTTGGCAAAATCAATCCCTTCGGTAGAAATTCCGTATCCTTCAGAATTCCTGTCGGGAATATAATAATCTAAATATTTTTTCTCAACAATTTTGCTGAGGTAAAGGTACATCAAAGCAACAGCTGTAGTTCCGTCTACATCGTAATCTCCATAAACCAGTATTTTCTCGCCATTTTCAATTGCAGTTGCGATACGTTCTACGGCTTTCTGCATATCTGCCATTAAAAACGGGCTGTGTATATCGGTGAGGTTGGGTTTAAAGAATTCTCTGGCCTTTTGATAATTGTCAATTCCCCTTAGAACGAGGAGCTTAGATTCAAAAGTACCAAAACCAAGTGACGAACTTAATCTGTCCACAACTTCCTCATCGGGTTCGGGCTTGTAAATCCATTTCTGACTCATTTCACAAAAATAAGGAAAAAAAATAGCATTTTGAAATGATTCAGGTTGAACTTAACTGACCGGTTGTTGAAAAAAATATCTATCTTCGCGGTCCAAATTAAAATAATCATGAAAAAAATTACACTCTGCCTTTTATTCTTAGGCGCTATGAATGCTGTATCGGCACAGAAAATTAATCTTGGAAAAGCTGCAGGCGTTGTTTCTAAAGGAGCAAAAGCCCTTACTTTTACCAATGAAGATGCTGTGAAACTGTCAAAAGAATCTGTTGACTGGATGGACAAGAACAATCCTGTCGCAGGACCTAAAGATCCTTATACAGTAAGACTGAACAAACTTTTCGGCAAACACAAATCTCAGGACGGGCTTGCTTTGAACTATAAAGTTTATAAAGTGAAGGATATTAATGCTTTTGCATGTGCAGACGGAAGCGTTCGGGTATTTTCTTCATTAATGGATATCATGACGGATGATGAATTATTAGCAGTAATCGGGCATGAAATCGGGCACGTAAAGAATCAGGACACCAAAGACGCCATTAAATCTGCTTACCTGAAGGCAGCGGCACTGGATGCGGCATCATCAGCATCAGGAGCTGTAGCAACGTTAAATGATAGTCAGATAGGGCAGATGGCTAATGCTTTTCTGGATGCTTCACACAGCAAAAAACAGGAATCAGAGGCAGATACTTACTCTTATGATTTTATGAAAGCTAATAACTATAACGTAGTAGGGGCGTATTCTGCATTCAAAAAGCTGGCCTTGCTTTCGGAAGGAAGCACTCAGACTGGTTTTCAAAAAATGTTCAACTCTCACCCTGACAGTGAAAAAAGAGCGCAGGCAATTAAGAAGAGAGCTGAGAAGGATGGTTTGTGGAAAGATCCGGGAACGATTGCTATTCCTAAAACGAAGCTGACCAAATAATTAATTCAATCTTCATTTAAAATAAAAATTCCTCAAAGTTATCTTTGAGGAATTTTACTTGTATTCAGTTTTAATGTGTCCTGAAAAATTAAGAATACATTTTTTCTCTGATTTCTTTTACTTTTTTGTCTGCAAGATATTCATCGTAAGTCATTTCTCTGTCAATGATTCCTGATGGGGTCAGTTCAATGATTCGGTTACAAACTGTTTGAAGCATTTCGTGGTCATGAGACGCTAATAAAAGGTTTCCTTTGAAGTTGGACAATGAGTTGTTCAAAGTTGTGATACTTTCAAGATCCAGGTGGTTGGTAGGTTCGTCCAATAATAAAACATTGGCTTTCTGAAGCATCATTCTGCTGAACATGCATCTCATTTTTTCACCTCCTGAAAGTACTTTACAGGATTTTAAAGCTTCATCACCGGAGAAGAGCATTCTTCCCAAGAATCCTCTTACAAATTCTTCATGACGCTCTTCATCATTTTTGGTGAATTGTCTTAACCAGTCAACCAGGCTTAAATCTTCCTGGAAGAAATTAGTGTTATCTAAAGGCATGTGAGACTGGTTTGTGGTAACTCCCCAGGCTACTGTTCCTTTATCTGCCTGAACATTTCCTGCCAGGATCTCAAAAAATTCTGTGATCGCTAAAGAGTTTTTAGACAACACAGCAACTTTATCACCTTTCTTAAGGTTTAAATCAATGTTTGAGAATAAAAGTTCTCCGTCTTTTGTTTTTTCAAGACCTTTTACATCTAGAATCTGATCTCCTGCCTCTCTTTCCATTTCGAAAATAATGGCCGGGTATCTTCTTGAAGAAGGTTTGATATCATCGATGTTCAGTTTATCAATCATTTTCTTTCTGGCTGTAGCCTGTTTTGCCTTTGCAACGTTCGAGCTGAATCTTGCGATGAAGTCCTGAAGTTCTTTCTTCTTTTCTTCTGCTTTCTTATTAGCCTGAGCTCTTTGTCTTGTGGCAAGCTGAGAAGCCTGGTACCAGAAAGTATAGTTACCTGTATAAAGGTTAAGTTTTGCATAATCCAAATCTCCGATGTGCGTACAAACTGTATCCAGGAAGTGACGGTCGTGAGAAACAACGATTACCGTGTTTTCATAATCAGCAAGGAAATCTTCCAACCAAGAGATCGTATCAATGTCAAGGTCATTCGTAGGTTCATCCAGGATCAGTACATCCGGATTTCCAAAAAGAGCCTGAGCCAAAAGAACCTTTACCTTGTCCTTGTTCTCAAGTTCGCTCATCATCTGCCAGTGCATATCATCTTTAATCCCAACATTTGAAAGCATGGTCTGTGCATCAGACTCTGCAGTCCATCCTCCCATTTCATCGTATATTACACCCAGTTCACCTGCTTTGATTCCGTCTTCATCAGAAAAGTCTTCTTTAGCATATAAAGAATCCATTTCTTCTTTTATTTCGTATAATTTCTTATTTCCTCTTAAAACAGCCTCAAGAACAGTAAACTGATCATAAGCAAAGTGATCCTGCTCCAAAACTGACATTCTTTTCCCCGGCTCCAAAGATACATGCCCTGTAGTAGGATCCTGCTTTCCTGTTAATATTTTAAGGAATGTAGATTTCCCCGCACCGTTTGCTCCGATAATCCCGTAGCAGTTTCCTTTGGTAAACATAATATTTACCTCGTCAAAAAGAACTCTTTTCCCGAATTGTAAAGATAAGTTAGATACTGTTAACATATAGTTTTGTAAATTTGGCGCAAAATTACGAAAAGAATTTGGGTATTTCGTAATAATGTAATAGTCAAGTTTTTAAATATGGCGTATTTTTTCTATATTTCACTAACGAAATAAACAGAGGGAAGTCCCGAAGGGGCGATTTAATGAAAGATTGAACGAACCCAATCAGTATAATCACGAATTTTTTATAATGAAGATCGAAAAAACAGTAAGCATATTAAACAGACGAGCCCGTTTTGAGTATGAAATCCTTGAAGAATTTGAAGCAGGGATGGTGCTTACGGGTACGGAAATAAAATCTTTACGCTCATCCAAAGCATCCATTACAGAATCTTTCTGTCAGTTTATTGATGGGGAGTTATACATTATCAATATGATGATTGATGAGTATAAATTGGGAACTTTTTACAATCACAAAACAAAAAGGGAACGGAAATTGCTCTTGCACAAAAAAGAATTGCAGAAACTTGAAAAAAAGTTAAAGGATGCTGGTAACACAATTATACCTCTTAAGCTATATATCACAGACAAGGGTAAAGCAAAGGTGCTCATTGCGCTTGCTAGAGGGAAAAAACTCTTTGATAAAAGGGAGGCGATAAAAGATAGAGAAAATAAACGTAACCTGGACAGAATATTAAAGAAAAGTTAAAAATCATTCAAAAAACTTTGTATATAAAGAAAAATTATATTTATTTTGCATTATCAATTATTTAATCATTTAATTCTATGAAAAATCTAAAATTAGGAATTTCAGCATTGGCGCTTACTGTTGCCTCTACTGTCTTTGCCCAGACTACCAATAATCCGTGGTTAATCGGAGTTGGTGCTCATGCGGAAAACCATAAGGCAGCACAGTCAAAATTCAGTAATACGTTCTCTGCTAATAATTTAACGAAGACGATGTTCAATATGAACAACTTCTCTATTACACCTCCATTATCTAAATTGACAGTTGCTAGAAACATCGGTAAAGGTTTAGTTATCGACTGGCAGACTTCTGTAGGTAATGTAGATAACAAGAGATTTAACATGGGAAAAGAATTTTTCCTAATGACAGGTCTTGGTTTCCAGGCTAAAGCAGCGGGTCTTCTATGGAATGAAGAATCTTGGTTCGATCCATATTTGAGAGTTGGTGCTAACTACCTGAGACATGATTATACTGCTCTTACTTTCCCAAGAAACGATTACAAAGGTGAAGCTGTTTCTAACGGAGATGGTGGTAACGAAAACGGTAAAGCTAACCACTTTACAGTTTCTACAGGTGCTGGTGCTAACTTCTGGGTAACTAAGAACTTCGGTCTTGGTGTTCAGGGTGATTATGTATCAACTCCAGGTGATAAATCTACAGTTGCTAACTTCTGGCAAGCTTCTGCATCAATCTTATTCAGATTTGGTAACAGAGATAGAGATAAGGATGGTATCCTAGATAAAGATGATCTTTGTCCAGATACTCCTGGTTTACCAGAATTCCAAGGATGTCCTGATACTGACGGTGACGGAGTTCCAGATAAAGACGATCAATGTCCAGAAGTAGCTGGTCCAGTTGAAAACAACGGTTGTCCTTGGCCAGATACAGATGGTGACGGTGTTATCGATAAAGATGATGCTTGTCCTACAGTAGCAGGTCCTGCTGAAAACAACGGTTGTCCTTGGCCAGATACTGACAATGACGGAATCTTGGATAAAGATGACGCTTGTCCTACAGTTCCAGGTCTTCCAGAATACAACGGATGTCCTAAGCCTAAGAAACAAACTGCTATTGAAACTACAGAAGCTCTTAAAGGTATCTTCTTTGACTTCAATAAAGCGACTATCAGACCAGAATCTAGCGCTAAACTAGATAATGCTGCTAAAATCATCAAAACTGACGGTGGTAACTACCTAGTTGAAGGTCAAACTGATGCTAAAGGTGCTGCTGAATACAACTTGAAACTTTCTAGACAAAGAGCTGCTTCAGTAGTTTCTGCTTTAGAAGCTAGAGGAGTAGATACTGCAGCTCTTAAATCAATCGGAGTTGGTGAAACTAAAGCTACAGTTTCTGAAAAAGCTTCTGATGCTGAAAGACAAGCTGATAGAAAAGTTATTGTAACTGCTATCGAAGATGCTAACGAGTGGAATGCAATCTCTAAGAAAGATTACGAAGATGCTCCAGTGAAAAAAGCGGTAGCTAAGAAAAAAACTACTAAGAAAAAAGTAGTTAAAAAGAAAAAATAATTAATTTTTCTAAATAATAAATACCTCCAATTTTTTGGGGGTATTTTTTTTTTGTTGACTTTTAGTTAATTTTGTTGAAATTTAAAAATTAAAATGGGAAGAGCATTTGAATATAGAAAAGCTTCTAAAATGGCCAGATGGGATAAAATGGCCAAAACATTCTCTAAGATCGGTAAAGATATTGCACTGGCAGTAAAAGCCGGAGGAACAGATCCTGAAGCCAACCCTGCTTTAAGAAGATGTATCCAGAATGCGAAGGGTGCAAATATGCCCAAAGATAACGTAGAAAGAGCCATCAAAAAAGCGAGTGGTGCTGATGCTGAAAACTACGAAGAAGTTACTTACGAAGGATACGGACAGGGTGGCGTTGCTTTCTTTGTTGAATGCACGACCAACAATACAACCAGAACTGTTGCCAATGTAAGGGCAATTTTCAACAAGTTTGATGGTAACCTGGGTAAGAATGGAGAATTAGCATTTATCTTCGACAGAAAAGGAATTTTCAGTCTGGATCTTGCTCAGATTAAGATGGATTGGGACGATTTTGAAATGGAAATGATTGATGGAGGTGCCGAAGATGTAGAAAAAGATGAGGATGAAGTGATGATTACTACAGCATTTGAAGATTTCGGTTCATTGTCACATAAATTAGACGAATTGGGGATCGAAGCAAAAAGTGCGGAACTTCAGAGAATTCCGAACAATACCAAAGAAGTGAATGAAGAGCAGTTCAAGGCCAATATGAAAATGCTTGAGCGCTTCGAAGATGATGATGATGTGCAGAACGTTTACCATAATATGGAAATCACAGATGATCTGATGAACTCACTGTAAAAATAATATAGCATTCATATACAGTTAACTTTCAATTAGTTTCTTTGTATAAAACTATGAAAAGAAACGTTGAGCTAGTTGTCATATCGGATGTTCATTTGGGAACTTATGGATGTAAGGCTAAAGAACTGTTGCGTTATCTGAATTCTATCCAGCCTAAAACGTTAGTTTTGAATGGTGATATCATTGATATCTGGCAGTTTAAAAAGTCTTACTTCCCTAAACCCCATTTGAAAGTGATCAAAAAGATCCTTTCATTGGCTACTAAAAATACACAGGTCTACTATATTACAGGCAACCATGATGAGATGTTCCGTAAGTTTACCGATTTTGAATTGGGAAAACTAAAGGTTTGTAACAAAATTTGTCTTGATATTGATCAGAAGAAGACCTGGATTTTTCACGGAGATGTTTTTGATGCCTCTGTTCAGCATTCCAAATGGATCGCGAAGCTTGGCGGAAAAGGCTATGATCTCCTGATTGTCATCAATAATATTATCAACTGGTTTTTAGAGAAAATGGGCAGAGAGAAATATTCGTTTTCCAAGAAGATCAAAAATAATGTAAAAAAAGCAGTTAAATATATTGGTGACTTTGAATTGACTGCTTCCGAACTGGCCATTGACAATCATTATGATTATGTGATCTGTGGACATATCCATCAGCCTCAGATCCGTGAAGTCATTACTAAAAAAGGAGCGTGTACTTATCTTAACTCCGGAGACTGGATCGAAAATCTCTCCGCACTTGAATATCATGATAAAGAATGGAAAATATTTTATTATGACGACCATAAAGATTCGCTTAAAGACGACGAAGTAGAAGAAATCCAGGATATGGACAGTTCCGAGCTTCTGAAAATAGTAACTAATTTTTCTTAAATGAAAGTACTGTATGCATTTCAAGGAACAGGGAACGGACATATTGCCAGAGCTCAGGAAATAATTCCCATTCTCAAAAAATATGCTTCAGTTGATACATTGATCAGTGGTCATCAGTCTCAGCTAAAGGCTGATTTTGACGTTAACTTTAAGCATAAGGGCATTTCCCTGCTTTATAACAAAACAGGCGGTTTATCCTATCGCAAAACGTTTACTGAAAATAAATTTCTTGAAGCCGTAAAAACAATCCGGGAACTGGACCTTTCTCAATACGATCTGATCATTAATGATTACGAGCCCCTGACTGGTTGGGCCAGTAAACTGAAGAAGCTTCCAATGATTGAACTGAGTCATCAGGCTTCCATGAGTTTCGCTGAAACACCAAAACCTGAAAAGAAAGATTTTCTGGGTGAACTGATCCTGAAATATTACGTTCCCAGTGAAAGAAAAATAGGTTTTCATTTTGAAAATTACCATCCTCAAATAAAAAAACCGGTAATCAGGCATAAAATTCGGAATCTCAATCCTGACAAAAAAGGATATTATCTTGTTTATCTTCCCAGCTTTGCAGATGAAAATATCATCAGGGTTTTAAAACAGATTCCGGTACAATGGAAAGTATTTTCTAAATACAGCAAAGCACAGGTTAAAATAAAAAATATAGAAGTTTTCCCTATTGATGAAGTTCAGTATCTGAAATACTTTGAAAGCTGCGATGGTATCTTATGTAATGCAGGTTTTGAAACTCCGGCAGAAGCACTTTTCCTGGATAAAAAACTGTTTGTGATTCCTATTCATAACCAATACGAACAGGAATGTAATGCCAGTGCTTTACATCTTATGGGAATCTCTAATTCTAAAGTTCTAAATCTTCAGGAGATTATGGAATGGGTAGCTGCAGATCATCACTTAAAAGTAGATTATCCGGATGATATTGAGGAGATTCTGGTCAATGAAGTTTTAGTTCTTTAAAAAGACATCATCCACATCGCTCATTCTTGTCATTACAGCTCTTGCATAGGAACAGTGAGGGTATACTTTCCAGCTGTTTTCTCTGGCAAATTTTATTGCTTCCTCTACCAGATATTTTCCCATTCCGCGACCTTCAAATTCAGGATGTACCAATACGAAAGAAATTATAAATTTACTTTCTTCCGGGAAAATAGTATACGTAAGTCTTCCGACTTCTTTTATTTCATTGTTCAGCGTTAGAACGCCACCGTTTCCTGATTTGTTATTTTCAAATTTCATAATTCAAATCTTTGTTTTAAAGATGCAAAAATTGCACCGACGAAATATTATGACTGAATGATAAGTAATTGGTAATGGTTGATTGTGAACAGTCAATCGTTAATGTGCTTCGCAGTCAATTTAACCTGTATAAAAACCAATCATATTTTTATCATCAATTCGCCAAATAATTTATTTTCTGCGTTTAAAAATTGACTATTTACTTGCGAAGCAAATTGACCATTGACATTTTCATCATCAATTATCCTTTCCCGTATAGTAATTATAGTCCTTGATCACCACATTAATAAACTGTCTCTCCGTCATCTTCTTCGGATCTATTTCCAGTTTTAAAATGCTTTTGATCTTATCAGAAAGCCGGCTGATGATTTGGCGGTCATCTACTTTCAGGGCTTTGGTATAATTATCTTTAATGATCCGCATATCATTATCGCTTAATGCAATGACCTGAGGAAATGAGGGTACATAGTCTTCATGAATATTTTCTAAGATAGTATGGGAAATATTGATAGTATTCTTTAAAGAGATCACGGCAGTGCCGGAAGCAATATCACCCAGGCGTTGGTTATTTTTAGAAACAATCATGGAGATCAGGCCTACAACACCGGCCGCTGAAGTATCGATCAGTCTGAAAACCCAGCGGATCAGATAATCACCAAAGCTCGCCTGGTAACCGTCGATTTTTACTACCCGGATTTTCATCAGTTTTTTCCCGGGAGTCTGTCCTTCCATCAGGCTTTCTAAAACAACGGGATAAATATAAACAGGAAATGTAAGAACAATATAAACCGCCATAACAGACCATTGATCCAGTCCTGCCAATAAATACCCTAGATCAAAAACATTGAAGAAAAGATAGAATACAATAACGACATAAGCAACCTTTATCAAAAGATCGATAATGAAGGCAAGCATTCTTTCTCCAACACTGGCAATATTAAAATTAATATTTACATTTTGTGAGGTATTTATCGCAATTTGAGACATAATTTTTATTATTTTAGCCTTACAATTATGAGAGAAGTTTATTTCATTAAACAAAATAAAGAAAAATGGTTGGGAATTGAACAGGTTATTCAAGGGAAAATAAAAAAAAATCCTGATGACCTGTCTTCGCTGTATATCAACCTGATCAATGATCTTTCATTTGCACAGACCTATTATCCTAAAAGCAATACCACAGTATATCTGAATCATCTGTCTTCGCAGATATTCCAGAAAATCTATAAAACCAAAAGGGTAGAAGAGAACAGATTCATCTATTTCTTCAGGACAGAAGTTCCCCTGCTGGTACACCATTACAGAAGATACCTTATGTATGCTTTTCTGTTTTTTATTCTGTTTACCTCAATCGGTGTACTTTCAGGAGCGTATGATAAAGACTTTGCGAATATCATTCTTGGAGAAAATTATGTTAATGAGACCATAGAAAATATTAAAAAAGGAAATGCTGTAGGGGTTTACCAGAGTGGTTCTACCTGGGGAAGCACCATTGGGATCATTTTCAACAACATCGGAGTAGGGGCGAAATTATATATTTATGGCATTGCGGGAGGAGTAGGGACATTGTTTGCTCTGCTTTCCAACAGTGTTATGCTGGGATCTTTTCAATATTTTTTCTATGATTACGGTGCTTTGAAAGACAGTGCGAGAGGAATCTGGCTTCACGGTGTTTTCGAGATCTTTGCAATGGTTGTAGAAGCCATGTGTGGACTGATTCTGGGAGCGAGCATTCTGTTCCCGAGAACATTTTCAAGATTCAATTCCTTTAAAAAAGGATTTAAAGATTCTTTTAAGATCTTTCTCAGTACCATTCCGTTTACCATTTGTGCAGGAATTATCGAAGGTTATGTAACCAGACATGCTTTGAAAATGCCGCTGGCGGTAAACCTTACCATAATAATCAGTTCACTTGCTATTATAGGATTTTACTACTTTGTTTATCCTTCGGTAGTTTATAAAAAAATTAATAATCACACCCATGATGCAATTTTATAAAAAAAGAGAATTTGGAGCTTTCATCAGTGACAGCTTTAATTTTTTCAAAGTATATGGAAAAAACTATTTCAAAAACTATATCCTGATCAACGGACTGCTGCTAATCTTAACAGTTGCAGTGGTAATTTTTGGCTTTAGAGAAATTTTCGGACAGCTTGTAGGGTCCAATATCAGTGGAGAAAGTTACTATTTTGAAAGGTATTTTTCGGAAAATGCCGGAATGCTGATCATTGCCGGAATACTGGTTTTTATACTTTTTGTCCTTTTGGGAATCGTTAATTATCTGTATCCGGTTTTCTACCTGAAAAGGATTACTGAAGGAGCCCAAAAGATAAAAACAGACGAAATCCTGGGCGATTTTAAACAAAATGCGGGAAGAATTGTTAAAATGTGCATAGGAATGCTCTTTATTGTGCTTCCCATAATGATGATCCTGGTAGGGTTCTCTTATGTATTGATGCTGATTATCATTGGCTTTTTCCTGATGCTGCTTGTTTATCCTACCGCATTCAATGTTTCAGCATTTCTGATGTATGATTATTTTAATACGAAAAGAGGCTTTATAGAAAGTTTGAGTTATTCCATAAGATCTCAGTTTTCTTACCCTAACGGAAACGAAAAATCCCCATACTGGAAATATTGGGGAGCATCCATTATCATGTTCATTATCATGTACATGATAACTTCTGTATTTACATTTATTCCGATGTTCTTTGTTTACGGATCACTTCTGACATCCGCTCCAAATGGAAATTTTGAAGAAAATCCCTTTACAGGAGCAGTAGGAATCATTTTCTTTATATTCTATGGAATTTCAATGCTTGTATCGTTACTCCTTTCCAATCTGATGTATATCAATGCCGGACTGATGTATTATGACAGCAGAACGGATCTTCACCAGAAAGTTGAACTTGAAGAAATAGAAACCATAGGCATTAATGAATAAATTTCTTTTTTTTCTGCTGCTTTTTTTCTCCATTGGTCCTGTTCATGCACAGGATGACCATGAACCTGCAACGGTAGAAGACTATATGGTAGATTCTCTGGGAACCGGGCATTACAGAAATATGCTCCGGGCAGATTCTGTACTCATCAGAAAACCAGTTTCAGAGAACCAGATTTACCCAAAGAAGTTCAAAGAGAATATTCAGTCAAGATATAAAGGAAAAGAATTTGATTATTCGGTTTCGAAGCCAAAAGAATCTTTCTTCCAGAAACTGATGAGGAAAATAGATAAGATTCTGCAAAGTATTTTTGGAGAAACTGTTTTTACCAATTCTGCAAAAATAACCACCATTCTTATCCGTCTTTTTGCAATTATTCTGGTAGGATTTTTACTTTATTTTATCATTAAATATTTAATGGGCAAAGACGGAAACTTTTTCTTCGGCAAAAAAAATAAAAAAGTGGATATTAATGCACAAGAGCTTCATGAGAATATCCATGAGATCAATTTTCCTGAAAGTATTGCAAAATTTGAAAGGGAAGGTGATTACCGTTCAGCGGTTCGTTACCAGTTTCTGTTTACCCTGAAAAAGCTGAGTGATAAAAAGCATATAAACTGGAATCCTGAAAAGACCAATAAAGATTATCTGATGGAGCTTAAAACAGAATATCTGAAAAATGATTTTTCCGGACTGTCTTATATCTTTGATTATGTTTGGTATGGTGAGTTCACCATTGATGAACACGCTTACCTGAAATTTAAAGATCAATACCAGGCATTTAAACCGTAATTAAACCATTAACCATGAAAAAAACCTTCAAAATATATGCTGTGATATTCATCGTTGTGATGCTTATTCTGGCGTTGCTTGAAGTCAATAAAAAAGAAACAACAGACTGGCGTAAAAATTTTAACATCAACGAAAAATCTCCGTTCGGCCTATTTGTTTTTAATAATGAAGCCAAAGCTTTGTTTAAGAATAACCTAAAGAGGACAGAAGAAACCCCTTACGATTACTATAACCAGAGAAAAAAAGCCCCGCATAATATCATTGTCATAGAAAAAGATCTGGATACAGAATCCTGGAAAAAAATTCTGGACCAGGTATCAAACGGTTCAGATGCGATGATTCTGATGAGCCGGATTTCAAAAGATATTTCAGACAGTATTGGCTATCATAGCTCAGATATTTCTTTTGAAGAAGAAAATGTACTGAAACTTACAGATACAAAATATCAGAATGATTTTATTAAATTAGATAAGTTTCCGTCGGGCAGAGGATTTTCATATATTAAACCTAAGGTGGAAGTCCTGGGTAAAACAGTGGAAAAGAACAATTCGGACCAGGCAAATTTTATTAAGACCAGCTTTGGAAAAGGAACGATCTATGTGCATAGTGAACCGCTTTTTCTGACCAATTATTATCTTTTAAAACCTGGAAGCTTAAAATATACACAGGATGTTTTTTCGTATCTTCAGGATAGGGAAACCATCTGGTTTGTGGATAACGACACCAAGGTTTCACGTTTCTTCATGAGATTCGTCTTGTCCAATCCTGCATTGAAGTATGCCTGGTGGATCTTTTTAGGCGGGCTTGTACTGTTTATTTTCTTTAATGCAAAAAGAAAACAGCGGATAGTCCCTGTTTTGGAACCACTGAGAAATACTTCGGTAGATTTTGTAAAAAGCATTGGAAATCTCTATCTTCAGGAAGGAAACTTTCATGATATGATGGCTAAAAAAGCCCAGTATTTTCTGAATAAAATAAGAATGGATCTGCTGATTGATACTCAGAATCTGGATGGAGAATTTGCAAAAAAGCTTCATTTAAAAACCGGGAAGCCAATGGAAATGATTGATGAAGCTATAGCTTTGATCAGAAAAGGGCAGGATCCTTATGCAAGTGTGATGAAAGAAGACCTTGTGAGAATGAATAAACTTCTTGATGAAATACTTAAATAAATATAACAATCTAGTAATGTAATAATGTAACAAGAGAGTAGAGGATAAGCAGAAATATCGGGTGCTGTATTGTTAAACGGTTACATTGTATATTGAAAAAATATAATTATGGAAAATTTTGAAAACCAGAATGTAGAGAATCAAAGTTCTATCAATCTAAATAAAAAAGAAGATCAGTTTCAGTCGCGGATTGATATGATTGAGTTACGCGCCAGTTTAGATAAAGTGAAATCCGAAATAGCCAAAGTTATCGTTGGACAGGAAAGCATGGTCGAGCATCTTATTGCAGCCCTTTTATCCAACGGGCATGTATTGATTGAAGGTGTTCCGGGAGTGGCAAAAACCATTACAGCCAAGCTTCTGGCGAAAACTATTGACGTAGGTTTCAGCAGAATCCAGTTTACGCCCGATCTTATGCCTTCCGATATTCTGGGAACCTCTGTTTTCAGTGTAAAAAACTCTGAATTTGAATTTAAAAAAGGGCCTATCTTTTCCAGCTTTATATTAATTGATGAGATCAACAGATCGCCGGCGAAAACCCAGGCGGCATTGTTCGAGGTAATGGAAGAAAGACAGATCACCATGGACGGGACCCGTTATATAATGGATGAGCCATTCCTGGTAGTGGCTACCCAGAACCCTATAGAGCATGAAGGAACCTACAGGCTTCCCGAAGCCCAGCTGGACCGTTTTCTGTTCAAAATCAATGTGGGATATCCGAATCTTGAACAGGAAATAGCCATTATCAGAAACCAGCACGAAAGTAAAAAAGAAGACAAAACTGATGGCATCAACCGTGTTATTACTGCTGAGCAGCTGAAAAGCTATCAGCACCTGGTAAAAGAGATCATCGTAGAATCTCAGCTCATGGAATATATTGCCAAAATTATTGTCAATACAAGAGAGAACCAGTTCCTGTATCTGGGAGCTTCTCCAAGAGCTTCACTGGCTCTTCTTACGGCTTCCAAATCTTTCGCTGCACTCAGAGGAAGAGATTTCGTAACACCTGAAGATATTAAAGAGGCAAGCTACGCCGTATTAAGACACAGGGTAATCGTTTCTCCGGAAAGAGAGATGGAAGGTCTTACCGCAGATGAAATCATACGTCAGATTTTAGAAGGAATAGAAATTCCGAGATAGATTGTAGGGATTAGGTTTTAGGGATTAGGTCTAACAGGTAATTATTAATCGCCGTTAAGTCCCTAATCCCTAAAACCTATCCCCTAATCCCTGAAAAAAATGAAAAACCTATACATCAATACACGATTTTTCTTTTCGCTCATCGGAGTAGGGATAGTGTATGTCCTCGCTTTTTTCTTTCCGGTTCTGATGTGGGCGGCCCATATTCTATTACTGCTATGTTTTCTAGCGGCAATGGTAGATTATCTTTTACTGTTTAATCAGAAAAATGCTGTGCTTGCCCAAAGAATACTGCCGGAGAAGCTGTCCAACGGGGATGAAAATTTTGTAAAAATCGATATTAAAAATAATTACGGTTTTAAGATCAGCACAAAGATCATTGATGAAATTCCTTTTCAGTTCCAGAAACGGGACTTTTTGATTACAAAAGATATTGAATCAGGTAAGAATACTTATTTTCAGTACAGTCTGGAGCCTAAAGAAAGAGGAGAATACAGTTTCGGAAATCTGAATGTCTATGCTTCTTCACCATTAGGATTTGTTGCCAGAAGATTTAATTTCCAGAAAGATGCTATGCTGCCTGCCTATCCGTCTTTTGTTCATCTCAGAAAATATGAACTGATGGCACTGCAAAGCGAATTTATGTTGGGAGGAATCAAAAAGATCAGAAAACTGGGGCATACCATGGAATTTGAACAGATCAAAGAATATGTTCCCGGAGATGATATCAGAACGATTAACTGGAAAGCTACTTCTAAAACGAACCGCCTGATGGTCAATCAGTTTCAGGATGAAAAATCTCAGCGCATCTTTATTCTGATTGATAAAGGAAGGACAATGAAAATGCCTTTCAATGGGTTGAGCTTGCTGGATTATTCAATCAATGCAGCTATGGCTCTTTCCCACATCATTCTGAAGAAAGGCGACCGGGCCGGAATGATGACCTTCTCTAAAAAGACCGAGAATAAAATTGCGGCCGAAAACAAATCGGGACAGCTGAAAAAGATCTCAGAAGCACTGTACAATATTAAAACCGATTTTTTTGAGAGTGATTTTAATCGTCTGTACCAGGATGTAAAATATTCTCTGAACCAGAGGAGCCTTGTTTTGCTTTTTACCAATTTTGAAACTCTTGACGGATTAAACCGGCAACTGAAATACCTCCGTGGTATTGCCAAAAACCATTTGTTGGTTGTTGTATTTTTTAAAAATTCAGAATTACAGACCCTTATCCATAAAAATCCAGAAAGCATGCAGGAAATTTATGACGAGATTATCGCTGAAAAATTTGAATTTGAAAAGAAACTGATCATTCAGGAACTGAGGAAATATGGGATTTACACCGTATACACACTGCCTGAAAACTTAAATATTGACGTTATCAATAAATATTTGGAAATAAAAGCGCGGGGAATTTTATAATTTTGCTTTAATATAAATCTAAAGGCTTCAGTCATTCTGAATGAAGTCGAGGAATCTTTAAAAATTAAAAATGAAAATAACACTCAACAGACTCAACGACGATTTTTTATTTGAATGTACCAATTCCCAGGGGAATTCGATCCTTTTGGACAATACCTCACAGCCGGGAGCTAAAGGCGTTTCTCCTATGGAAAGTGTACTCATGGCCGTAGCCGGATGCAGTGGAATAGATGTGGTGGCTATTCTGAAAAAACAACGTCAGGAAATCACAGGTTTCAGGGCAGAAGTAGAAGGGGAAAGAGTTCCTGTAGAAGATGCAAAGCCATTTAAATCTATCAAAGTGAAATTTCTTTTAGAAGGAAATATTGATCCTAAAAAAGCATTGAAAGCAGCCCAACTGTCTTTTGAGAAATACTGTTCCGTATCAAAAACTTTAGAGCCTAATGTAGAAATCGGGTATGAAGTTTTGGTGAATGGAGAGGTAGTTTAGTTATTTTTAATTGAATATAAAAGCGGCCGGCCCATTTGGGCCGGCCGCTTTTATATCGTTAATCTGGGTTTCATAAGCTTGGCAACCGTTGCAGTCCATCCTGTCTGATGGGAAGCTCCTACACCACGGCCATTGTCTCCATGGAAATATTCAAAGAAAGTAATATAATCCTTAAAATGTTCATCATAATTAAATTTGGCATTGCCTCCGTTGAAAGGCCTCTGCCCGTCTTCATCCTTTAAAAATAAAGAGCATAATCTTTTGCTGATATTCTGGGCGACTTCATCCAGGTTTTTCTTCTCTCCGCTTCCGGTAGGGAATTCTACCTTTAAGCTGTTGCCATAGTAAAAATGGAAACGCTGTAAGCTTTCCACAATCAGGAAGTTGATAGGAAACCAGATAGGGCCTCTCCAGTTGCTGTTACCACCGAACATCCGGCTGTCGCTTTCTGCAGGAGTATAATACACTATATTTTCTGTCCCATGAACAGAGAATACAAACGGGTTTTCTTCATACACTTTTGACATGGCGCGGATCCCGTAAGAACTTAGAAATTCGTTTTCATCAAGCATCCTTCTCAAAACCTTTGTCAGCCTGTTTTTGCGCAAAATGCTCATCAGATGTTTTCTTCCCTGTCCTTCCTCATCCCAGTGAGAAACAAGCTTTGTAAGTTCCGGCTTGTTTTTTAATACCCAATCCATTCTTGCCTGGAAATTAGGCATTTTCTCCAGTAATTTATGGTCTACAATTTCCACGGCAAACATCGGGATCAATCCTACGATGCTTCTTAATTTCAAGGAAACACTGTCCCCGTTACCGAGCTGCAGTACATCATAGAAAAATCCATCCTCCTCATTCCATAAACCTTCCTTACCGTCACCCAGATTTTCCATGGCTTCAGCGATATACAGATAATGTTCAAAAAACTTGATCGCCATATCTTCGTAAACCTGGTAGTATTGGGCAAGTTCCATAGCAATCCGCATCATATTAAGAGCGTACATCGCCATCCAGCTTGTTCCGTCGGCCTGTTCAAGGTGTTGTCCGTCTTTCAGTTCCATATTACGGTCAAAAGCACCAATATTGTCCAGACCAAGGAAACCTCCTCCAAAAATATTGTTACCGCTTTTATCCTTTCGGTTGACCCACCATGTAAAGTTCAGGAGCAGTTTCTGGAAAACTTTTTCGAGAAATAAAAGATCAGGTTTACCGTTTTGCTTTTCATCAATTTTGAAAACCCGGAAACAGGACCATGCGTGTACCGGTGGATTTACGTCGCTCAGGTTCCATTCATAGGCAGGAAGCTGGCCATTCGGATGCATATACCATTCCTTTGTCAAAAGCAGAAGCTGCCCTTTTGCAAATTCACCGTCAATAATAGAAAAAGGAACGCAGTGAAATGCCAGGTCCCACGTTGCATACCATGGATATTCCCATTTATCAGGCATGGAAATGATATCCTTATTGTGAAGATGATTCCATTCTGTATTTCTTACATACTCATTAAAATTTCTGGGAGCCTTATGATTAGGGTCACCTTTCAGCCATTTCCCTACATTATAATGATAGAACTGTTTATTCCAGAGAAGTCCTGCAAAAGCCTGACGCTGGACATTCCTTTCGTCTTCATTAGTTGTTTCACTCTGGATGTCATTGTAAAACTCATCTGCTTCGGCAATTCTTGTACTGAAAATTTCGTCAAACTTATCAAAGGGTTCATCCGTTTCATCAGGGCACAACCTGAAATCAAAAGTTTTGGATTGTCCGGCCCCAATCATTTCATCGATAATGAAGGAGGCTTTGGTGCCTCTCTTTTCCGGATTTACCGTATTGCTTCCATAGATGATATGATCATTTATTCCGTCTTTAAAATAGGTGTTTCCAGGATAAGGTGCTCCGTATAATTTCGGAGTATTTGTTTCATTTTCGCAGAAAGCACTTTTAGCAGCCAGATTTCTTGAATAAAGCTTTTTAATCGAAATGCTGTCATGATTAATATCAATGCATCCGTCATATGACGCATTCATCTGGGCTTTATAAGTATTATAGCCCCATTTCCAGTTATTTCGGAACCATGCAGTAGGAGCTATAACGATGGGAGCATCCTGCAGGCTCCGGTTATGGATGGTTACCCTTGCAAGAATATCATTGTGGTCTGCTTTACAGTATTCAATGAAAATATCAAAATATTCATCATTATTAAAAATTCCGGTATCAAATAGTTCATATTCAGGTTCCTTTTTGCTTCGTCTTCCGTTTTCGGCAACAAGATCATCATAAGGAAACGGATTGATAGGATATTTATACACCATTTTCATATAGCTGTGGGTAGGTGTATTATCTAAGTAGTAAAAAATTTCTTTGATATCCTCTCCGTGGTTACCCTGAGGATTGCTTAAGCCAAAAAAACGTTCTTTTACGATTTTATCTTTTTTATTCCAGAAGGAAAAGGCAAAACAGAAAATCTGCTTTACATCAGAAATCCCGGCGATCCCTTCTTCCCCCCATCGGTAGGCATAACTTTCTGCATTATTATGGTTGGCGTAATGCCAGGCATTTCCGTTCGGGCTGTAGTCTTCACGTACATTTCCCCATTGCCGGTTACTGACGTATGGACCCCAGTTTTTCCATTTAGAATCTTGTAATCTTTCTTTCTCAACAGTCATATTTCATCACTTTTTCAATACGAAGTTAGTTTTTTTGAAAAATAATTCCAATTCCTCTCACCTGAAGAATTATTAACATAGCCCTGAAACGCTTATTATTACAGTGTTTTTAAATATTAAATATTTTTTCTTTTTAATTTTAAAAGAAAAGACTTATCTTTGCAGAGCGTTCATTCAAATATTGAAAATGTTATCAAGAAAGGTTGAGGGATTAGACCCTATGAAACCTTAGCAACCCTTTGTGCAAGCAGAGAAGGTGCTACGTTCTACCAATTTATTTTGGACAGATAACTTACTGAAGTTCTTTTCAGCCATTTCCTGTGGCATTTTCAATTGTATTAAAATAATAGAATTGAAAACAGAACTAAACTATATTAATCTTTCGTATCGTACCCATTCCCAAAAGGAATACAATATCCCGTTGACTTATCAGGTCTTCGGGAAAGACCTGTTTACAGCACCTGTTATATTGGTAAATCATGCCTTAACCGGAAATTCAAATGTTTCCGGAGAAAAAGGATGGTGGAAAAAGCTGATCGGTGAAAATGAGGTTATTGATACGACTCAATATACAGTTCTGTGTTTCAATATTCCCGGAAACGGATATGATCATTTTTTAATTGACGAATACGAAGACTTCACGCCATCAGATATTGCTGAAATATTTCTGAAAGGCCTCGAAGCTTTACACATCAAAAAATTATACGCCATTATCGGAGGTTCTCTCGGAGGAGGGATTGCGTGGGAAATGCTTGCCAAACAACCACAGTTGGCAGAGATTTTTATTCCCATTGCCTGTGATTTTAAAACCCACGACTGGCTTCACGCGCAGTGCCTGGTTCAGAAATTTCTGCTGAATGGAAATGATGAACCCCTGCAGAAAGCAAGAATCCATGCGATGCTGTGTTACAGAACCCCTCAATCCTTAAATGACAGATTTCAAAACAGATACGACTATAAAAAACAGCGGTTAAAGTCAGAAGACTGGCTGGTTTATCACGGAAATTCATTGAACGAAAGATTTAGTTTAAAATCATATAAGCTCATGAACCATCTGCTGATGAATATTAATGCCGAAGAAGAAAAGTTGGAAAAAATCGGTGCCCGAATGCACCTTATCGCAGTGGACACAGATTTATTTTTCCCTGCTTCGGAAATCCGAATGTGCTTTGAACAGCTGAAAGAGAAAAACAAAGAGGTTTTCTATCATGAAATACAGTCAATTCACGGGCATGATGCCTTCCTAATGGAATACGAACAATTAAATACTATCATAAAAAATATTTTGTAGAATGAGAAATGCCAACGAAATAAAGTTTTTAAGAAACAGATCAATCATCAAGTTTGAAGGAGAAGATTTCCTGGGTGAAATCGGGATCGACGGAAGAATTTTTAAGGCGCTTACTTTGGCGCGCATCAGTGTAGGAGTGATCTCCCAACAGGCCATTGAAAACGGAATATCCATTCTGGTCAATGAAGCCGATGCAGAAAAAGCAGTTACCTGCCTGATCGACGAATTTGAAGCAGAAAGAAAATCAGGAAAGGTTTCACAGATTTACAGCATCAATAATGTTTCCGTACTTGGATTTGTAGCGGAAGATTTTAATAAAGTTCTAGCAGAATTAGCCAGAAATAATGTCTTTCCACTTCTTCTCAACCAGGTGGCGGCCGAAAAAAGAGTCAATATTGTCGTTACCTCTTCCCAGGATGAGAAAACGAAAAATATCATTGAATCCGAAATTTTCAAAAAGCCTAAAACTGTTCACCTGGCGATCATTGGTCACGGAAACGTTGGGAAAACATTAATAGAGCAGGTGTTACAGTCGTCTGAAGAAATAAGAAGACGTAAAAAGATAGATCTTAAAGTGGTTGCAGTTGCCAATTCAAGAAAGATTGCATTCAATAAAAAAGGTTTCAATGCGGACTGGAATGATGAGGTCTTGACAGCACATCATCCCTCAAATGTTGAAGAGCTGATTAATTTTTCAAAAGAAAATCAGCTGGAAAACCTGATTGTAGTAGACAATACAGCAAGCAAAGATTTTGTAAAAAACTATCATGCACTCGCTGAAAACGGTTTTGACCTGGTTTCGTCCAATAAAATTTTCAATACACTTCCCATAGAGGAATATCGTAAACTAAGATATACGTTGAGTAAAAATAACAGACGCTATCTCTATGAAACTAATGTGGGAGCAGGTTTGCCATTGATTGATACCATAAAATTACTCCATCTTTCAGGAGAAAATATTACCAGAATAAAAGGGGTTTTCTCAGGATCATTAAGCTATATCTTTAATAATTTCTCTGTAAGAAATGATAAATTCTCAACGATTATCGGAGAAGCAATGGAAAAAGGGTATACAGAACCTGATCCGCGTGAAGACCTTTCCGGAAACGATGTGGCAAGAAAACTTCTCATTCTGGCAAGAGAATTAGATCTGATCAATGAATTCCAGGATATTGATATTCAAAATTTAATTCCTGAAAATCTTCTGTCTGTAGATAAAAACGAATTTATCTCAAGGCTGGATGAGCTGGATGAAGAATACCGGAAAATTAAAGAAGGTCAGGAGCCCGGACATGTGCTTCGTTATGTAGGCGATCTTCATGGTGACCTTCAGAAAGACAAAGGACAGCTCGATGTGAAACTGGTTTCTGTACCCGGCACCTCTGCATTAGGTCAGCTGAAAGGTTCAGATTCTATTTTTGAGATCTATACCGAAAGTTATGGTGAGAACCCAATCGTAATCATGGGAGCCGGAGCCGGAGCCCAGGTAACAGCAAGAGGAGTTTTCGGAGATATTTTAAGAGTAAGTGAAACGAAATAATAATTTAATATAACAATTTAACAATGTACTAATTTACCAATGATCTTATTGTTACACTGTTAAACTGATACATTGCTACATTTTAAAACTATATGGAGAATTTTGAAACATCAGCGATAAGAACACAAACTGAAAGAACGCAGTTTGACGAACATACAACACCATTATATCTTACATCCAGCTTTATATTTCAGGATGCAGAAGATATGAGAGCAAGCTTTGCTGAAGAAAAGCCTAAAAACTTATACAGCCGTTTTTCAAACCCGAACGTGACAGAATTCACGGATAAAATTGTAATAATGGAAGGTGCAGAGGCGGGATATGCGTTTGCAACGGGAATGGCTGCCATTTACTCAACATTTGCGGCTTTATTGGATGCAGGCGATCATATCGTCAGCTGCCAGTCGGTGTTCGGATCTACACATACCTTGTTTACAAAATATTTCCCGAAATGGAATATTGAAACCACTTACTTTAAAGCTGGAGATGCGGAAAATGTAGAGCAGTATATTAAGCCCAATACAAAGATCCTGTACCTGGAAACGCCTACCAATCCGGCTATTGAGATTCTGGATCTTGAGTTTTTCGGACAGATTGCGAAGAAGCATAACCTTATCTTTATTGTAGATAACTGTTTTGCAACACCATATCTGCAGCAGCCCATTAAATATGGTGCAGACATTGTTGTACATTCTGCAACGAAACTTATTGACGGTCAGGGAAGGGTATTAGGTGGAGTAGCCGTAGGAAAAGCCGATCTGATCAGAGAGATTTATCTTTTTGCAAGAAATACAGGACCTGCAATGTCGCCTTTCAACGCTTGGGTATTATCAAAAAGTCTTGAAACATTGGCTATCCGTGTTGAAAAGCATTGTGAAAATGCCTTAAAAGTAGCTGAATTTTTAGAAAACCACTCCAATGTAGAGCTTGTAAAATATCCTTTCCTAAAATCCCACCCTAGTTATGAAATTGCTAAAAAACAGATGAAATTGGGCGGAAATATCGTAGCTTTTGAAATTAAAGGAGGAATAGAAGGGGGAAGAAACTTCCTGGATAAAATAAAACTGTGCTCACTTTCTGCCAATTTAGGAGATACAAGAACCATCGTAACTCATCCCGCATCAACTACCCACTCAAAACTGACCGATGAGGAAAGAAATGAAGTAGGTATTACCGCAGGGCTGGTACGCTGTTCCGTAGGTCTTGAACATGTAGATGATGTGATAGCGGATCTGAAGCAGGCCCTAGATTAACTCAACAGGAACTGGCTTTACCTGCCACAGGATGACAGTCCTATTAATAACAATTAGCGATCAAAAGATAATTTAAAAATGAAAAATTCAGAACAACTATACCAGGCAATATCCGAGAGAATATTAATTCTTGACGGAGCTATGGGAACCATGCTTCAGCGTTACAAGTTTGAAGAAGAAGATTATCGTGGAGAACGTTTCAAAGACTGGGAACATCCGGTAAAAGGAAATAATGATCTGCTTTCTTTGACCCAGCCTCAGGCGATTGAAGAGGTTCATAAAAAATACCTGGAGGCAGGAGCAGACATTATAGAAACCAATACATTCTCCGGTACCACTATTGCAATGGCAGATTATCATATGGAAGATCTGGTGTACGACCTGAACTATGAGTCAGCAAAAATTGCCAGGAAAGCATGTGATGAATTTACAGCTAAAAACCCGAAGAAACCCAGGTTTGTTGCCGGTTCCATAGGACCTACCAACAGAACGGCAAGCTTAAGTCCGGATGTCAATGATCCGGGCTACAGAGCAATTACTTTTGAAGAATTAAGACTAGCCTACAAACAGCAGTGTGAAGCTTTGCTTGATGGTGGTTCGGACATTCTTCTGGTAGAAACCATCTTCGATACCCTGAATGCAAAAGCAGCTCTTTTTGCTATTGATGAGATTCAGGAAGAAAGAAATATAAAAATTCCCATTATGGTTTCAGGGACCATCACAGATGCTTCAGGAAGAACTTTAAGCGGACAGACTGCAGAGGCATTCCTGATCTCAGTATCACATCTCAACTTACTGAGTGTAGGTTTCAACTGTGCGCTTGGTGCGGATCAGCTGACACCGTATCTGGAAACATTAGCCCATAATTCAGAATTTTATGTTTCGGCCTATCCAAATGCCGGGCTTCCGAATGCTTTTGGAAAATATGATGAGACACCGGAAGATATGGCAAGACAGATCAAAGAATATGTAGAGAAAGGATTGATCAATATCATAGGCGGATGCTGCGGAACAACGCCGGATCACATCAGGGCTATTGCAGATCTGGTAGCAGAATATGCTCCAAGAAAATTGAAAAAATTTGTCTGATTTAATAGATTTTTTTAATTAAAATAAGGAGTAAGTGCTTGATTATAAATGTTATCTTTAAATAAGTCACAAAATTTAACATTATGGAAAAGCCAAGTTACTTGAAAAATTCAGAGGATATAAGACTTTTTAATGAACTAAGAAAAAAAGTGAATCAGCGTTTAGAACAAATTCCCGAAAACAGGGATGTTTATATTCAGATCAAAGCGGTTATCCTGCCTTTGGTCTATTTTGCGTTGTATTTCTTTGCTTTATTTAATGCCGACAAACCATGGATATATATCGGAAGCTTTGTTTTAATGGGAATCTCCTTGGTGCTGATTTATTTAAACCTGATCCATGAAGCAGCTCACAATAACATTTATAAAAGTAAAAGACTGAACTCGCTGGTACTGCATATTTTTGACTTTGTAGGAGCCAATTCATACATCTGGAAAAAAAGACATATTGCCAGCCATCATGCCTACCCGAATGTGGACGGATGGGATACGGATATTGAGCAGAGCGGTCTGCTTTTAATTATTCCGTGGGTTAAGGCCAAAGGGATTCAGAAATATCAACACAGATTTTTCTTCATGGTGTATCCTCTTTACCTTTTCAACTGGATGTTTATCAGGGATTTCAGAGACTTTTTTGATAAAGAAAGAGTGATTTTAAAGACACAGGGTGCAATTCCTTTTATTGAAAAAATAAAAATGGTTATTTACAAACTGTTCTATTTCTTTTATCAGATTATAGTGCCTATCCTGTTCTTTAAAGTATCCATAGGCCTGGCTCTGGGAGCATGGGGTCTTCAGATCATTGCAGCGAGCATTTTTGCATTGTTTGTATTATTGCCTTTGCATCCGCTTCCGGATAATGCTTTCCCAAAACTGGATACAAAAAACGGGCTTCCGTTCAGCTGGCTCCGTCACCAGTTTGAAGTAACCAATGATTTAAAAGAAAATAACTGGCTGGTGAGAAATATTTTAGGAAATTTTAATTTTCATGTAGCCCATCATCTTTTTCCGAATTACAGCTATATGTATTATAACGAGATCACAGAAGAGATCGAAGAATTTGCAAAAGAACATGGCTTGGAATATAAAAGATTTCCAATTTTTACTGCTTTAGGCAAGCATGTAGACCTGCTGCGGCAGAATGCAAACAATGCCTATTATATTTTAGAAGAATAAAAATTAATGAAATATTTAAGATTATCGGGCCTTGAGCCTCTTATTATAACGCCGGAAAGTAATTTTATCAATGTTGGTGAGAGAACCAATGTTGCCGGTTCCAAAAAATTTTTAAGACTGATCAAAGAGGAGAAATTCTCTGAAGCACTCGATATTGCGCGCCATCAGGTAGAAGGGGGCGCACAGATCCTTGATGTTAATTTCGATGACGGATTGATCGATGGAAAAGCTTCCATGATCAAATTTCTGAATTTAATTGCTTCAGAGCCGGATATATCGAGAATTCCCATTATGATAGACTCTTCGAAATGGGAGATTCTGGAAGCAGGGCTTCAGGTGGCGCAGGGTAAATGCGTTGTCAATTCCATCAGCCTCAAGGGTGGGGAGGAAGAATTTATCAAGCAGGCTAAAGCGGTCAAAAGATACGGTGCTGCTGTTATCGTAATGGCATTTGACGAAACAGGTCAGGCAGACAATTATGATCGCAGACTTGAGATTTCAAAACGGTCGTATGATATCCTGGTTAATCAGGTTGGCTTCCCTGCTGAAGACATTATTTTTGACCTGAATATTTTCCCTGTGGCAACCGGAATGGAAGAGCACAGAAGAAATGCCATTGATTTCATCGAAGCCACAAGATGGGTAAGACAGAATCTTCCTTATGCCTCCGTGAGTGGTGGTGTGAGTAATGTTTCGTTTTCGTTCCGTGGAAATGATACCGTAAGAGAAGCCATGCACTCCGTATTCCTTTATCATGCCATTCAGGCCGGAATGAATATCGGAATTGTGAACCCTTCCATGCTGGAAGTGTATGATGAGATCAATAAAGAACTCCTAGAGCTTGTAGAAGACGTAATCCTTGATAAAAGGGAGGATGCTACAGAAAGACTTCTGGAATATTCTGAAAAGAATAAATCTGTTAAAAAAGAGATAGTAGAAGAACTTGAATGGCGGACTAGACCTCTGCAGGAGAGAATTACGCATTCTTTGGTAAAAGGAATTGACCGTTTTATCGAAGAAGATGTGGAAGAAGCCAGAAAACAGGCCGCAAAACCACTGCATGTTATTGAAATTAATCTTATGACCGGAATGGGTGTTGTAGGAGATTTGTTTGGAAGCGGGAAAATGTTCCTGCCTCAGGTGGTAAAATCTGCAAGGGTAATGAAAAGAGCAGTGGCTTATCTTCAACCTTTTATTGAAGCGGAAAAAGACGGCACAAGACCGGCTAACGGAAAAATTCTGATGGCAACGGTAAAAGGTGATGTTCATGATATTGGAAAAAATATTGTGAGTGTTGTATTGGGCTGTAATAATTATGAAATCGTTGATCTTGGAGTAATGGTTCCAGCTGAAAAAATTATTCAGGCTGCCATAGAGCATAAGGTTGATGTTATCGGGTTAAGCGGACTGATTACACCAAGTCTGGATGAGATGGTATACATTGCCTCAGAATTGGAAAGACAAAATCTTAATTTCCCTCTGTTGATCGGCGGTGCAACCACTTCGAAAGCCCATACCGCTGTGAAAATCGATTTAAAATATAAAAATGCGGTAGTTCACGTTAATGATGCCTCGAGGGCGGTAAACGTAGTAAGTTCCTTATTGGGAGACAGGAATAAAGACTATGTTTCAGAGCTGAAAGACGAATATTCCGACTTCCGTGAAAAGTTTCTGAACAGGCAGATCGATAAAGATTATGTTTCCATAGAAGAAGCCAGAAAAAGCCATTTCAGCATCGACTGGGAAAACGAAGAAATTTTCACACCGAATAATTTAGGTGTAGCCGTAATAGAAGATCAGGACCTGAATGAACTGCTTCCGTTTGTTGACTGGTCACCATTCTTCAGAAGCTGGGATCTTCACGGGAAATACCCGAATATTTTAGAAGATGAGGTTGTAGGAGCCCAGGCTAAAGAACTGTTTAAAGATGCACAGGTCATTTTAAAAAGAATCCTTGATGAAAAACTGCTGAAAGCAAAAGCCATCTTCGGAATTTTTAAAGCCAATTCCAATGAAACAGATGATATTTTACTCTTTAACGAAAATAATGAAGAGCAAGCCAGGTTTCTGACTTTAAGACAGCAGGCTCAGCGTTCAAAAGGAAAAGAATATCTGGCATTAAGTGACTTTATTGCGCCGCAGGCTTCCGGCAAAACAGATTACGTAGGCGCTTTCTGTGTCACTACAGGATTTGGAACAGACGAGCTTGCAGGAGAATATGAAAAAGCCAATGATGACTACAATGCCATCATGGTAAAAGCTTTGGCTGACAGATTCGCAGAAGCTTTTGCGGAATTTTTACATAAAAAAGTAAGAACAGAATATTGGGGCTATGCCAACCAGGAAAATTTAAGCAATGAAGATCTGATCGCAGAAAAATACAAAGGGATCCGCCCCGCACCGGGATATCCGGCATGTCCGGACCACCTAGAAAAGAAAACCATCTGGGATCTTTTAAAAGTAGAAGAGAACACCGGCGTTTTCCTTACCGAAAGTCTGGCGATGTTCCCGACAGCATCCGTTTCGGGGTATTATTTCGGAAGCCCGCATGCCAAATATTTCGGACTTGGGAAAATCACAGAAGACCAGCTTAAAGATTATGCAGAGAGAAGAGGCTGTAGCATCCAGGAAGCAAGAAAGTGGTTGTCACCCAATCTAGCAGATTAATAATATATCAACAGGCACTTTAAAGCTAAAATAATAACTAAACTATAAAATGAAGATCACTGAACATATTAAAAATGCAAATGGCAAGACTTTATTCTCCTTAGAAGTCATTCCGCCCCAAAAAGGAATCGGGATTGAAGATCTGTATACCAACATAGATCCGCTTATGGAGTTTAAGCCCCCTTTTATAGATGTTACAACCTCAAGAGAAGAATATATTTATATTGATAAAGGAAATGGGCTGATGGAACGCCGGATCACCAGAATGCGTCCCGGAACCTTAGGTATTTGTGCCGCTATCCAGCACAAATATAATGTAGATACCGTTCCACACCTTCTTTGCGGAGGCTTCACCAAAGAAGAAACCGAATATCTTCTGGTAGACTGTATGTACCTGGGAATAGACAATATAATGGCTTTAAGAGGAGATGCCATGAAAGGGCATCAGTACTTTGAACCTACACCCGGAGGTCATGCCAGTGCTATGGATCTCGTCCATCAGATTAATGATCTGGGAAGAGGGAAATACCTTCATAACGACGAGAAGGCTTGTGATGAACTTAATAAATTCTGCATAGGAGTAGCTGGCTATCCGGAAAAACATATGGAGGCACCCTCTATGAATTATGACCTGAAATGGCTGAAGGAGAAAGTAGATGCCGGAGCAGATTATATCGTTACCCAAATGTTTTTTGATAACAAAAGATTTATTGAATTTGTGACGAAAGCCAGAGAGATGGGAATTACCGTTCCAATTATCCCGGGAATTAAGCCTATTGCCACCAAAAAGCACCTGAAGATCCTTCCACAGGTTTTCAAAATAGACCTTCCTGAAGAGCTGATCAACGAAGTGGAAAATGCTAAAAATAATGAAGCGGTAAAACAGATCGGCGTAGAGTGGGCTATTGCCCAATGCAAGGAATTGCTTGATTTTGGAGTTCCTGTGCTGCATTTTTACTCCATGGGGAAAAGCGATAATATTAAAAAAGTAGCCGGAGAGCTATTCTAATAGAGTTCAAAATGAAAGGAGCCCTGTCATTCAATGGCAGGGTTTTTTATTTAAAGGATAGGATGCCTTTCAAACTCTTTTTCGCGGTCAAATAAATACCGGTACGTCGTCAGTTTTCTGGTCACAGTAGTATCCAGGCTTTCCGCTATCTTTATCATTTTAGGATTAAAATCACCGATCCACTGAAGCTCCGTGGTTTTAAAATCCGTATGCTTTCTCAGATGCTGCGTTCCTTCCCAGATCATATAGCCGTCGATCCCTTTTTTCTGCCATTCCGGAATAACACCGAATACCAGTCCCACCATTTTTTCATTCTTTTTAAACTGCTTTATCCACAAAAATCTGAGTTTTTCTATAATTCCGAATTTACCGTCCAGATATTTGAACCACTGGTTCACATCCGGAAGATTCATCCACATCGCAATCGGCTTTCCATTCTCATACACAAACCAGGAAATATGCTCATTGATGATCGGCTTCATGGTTTTGAACATTTTGAGGACCTTTGCTTCTTCCAGCTGTTTGCCTTCACCATGGGCAGCCCATGCCTGATTATAGATTTCAGTAAAATCTTTTGCAAATTTGGGAAGGTCATTTTTTTTCATGGGCCTTGCGGATATGGCCGGATTTCTGCTGTGCTTGGTATGCATTAAGGTAAAAATCCTTGAAACTTCCGCGAAAATTGGTCTCGAAAAACAGAGCTGTTCAAAATACATTTTGAAACCGTAGTTTTCAAACAGTTCCTTATAATAAGGAAAATTGTAATTCATTCCGAAAAGCGGTTCATCGAAACCCTCCGTCAGGAGTCCCCAGAATTTATCCCGTTCCCCGAAATTGATCGGGCCGTCCATTGCTTCCATGCCTCTTTCCTGAAGCCAGTTTTTACAGTGGTCAAAAATAAAATCTGCTGTTTTCTGATCATTGATACAGTCGAAAAAACCGATTCCTCCGGTAGGCTGGTTCTGCTTATAGAGATTGGAGATGAACACGGCTACTTTTCCTACCGTTTCATTCTCTTTGTTTTTAAATAAGAATCGGGCACACTCTCCATCCTGAAAAGACTTATTCTTTTCAGGATCAAAAATCTCTTCAATGTCCTGATTTCTGGGCCTTATATAGTTTTTGTCGTGCCGGTAAAGATGGGCAGGAAATTCTAAAAATTTCTTTTTCTGGTTTTTGTTATGTACTTCTTCGACAACAATCATAAGGCTAAATTGAGAAAGGATAATGTTTTTCGTTCAAAATGAAATTAATGAACAGATTTTATCCGTATTTTTGCTGCAAATTAAATAAAAATGGTTGATTTTACCGATAACGACGATGATATTTTCACAGGAAAAGAACATACGCCTATTAGGAAAGATGCTTTTGATAAATCGCCACAGGAAAAAATAGAAAAAATTACCGAACTTTTCGGTGAAATTATGGAAACACTGGGGATGGATATGACGGATGATTCTTTAAAGGATTCACCAAAGCGTGTTGCCAAAATGTATGTGAATGAAATTTTTGGAGGACTTCTTCCTGAAAACAAACCGGGAATTTCCACGTTCTCCAATAAATATAAATACCGCCAGATGCTGGTGGAAAAGGATATCACGGTATATTCTTTCTGCGAACACCATTTTCTGCCGATTATCGGAAGAGCGCACGTTGCCTACATTTCAAACGGTGAAGTGATCGGTCTTTCCAAGATCAACAGAATTGTGGATTATTATGCAAAAAGACCGCAGGTTCAGGAAAGGCTGACGATGCAGATCGTAGATGCTCTGAAAGAAGCATTGGGTACAAAAGATGTAGCATGTATTATCGATGCCAAACATTTATGCGTCAACTGCAGAGGAATAAAAGATACAGCAAGTTCTACCATTACGGCAGAATTGAGCGGTATTTTCAGAACCAACCCGATCACCAGACAGGAATTCCTGCATTATGTGGGAAGTCATGCGAAACTAGATTATTAATAAATAAATGGACTATCAAATTCTAAAAAACATTGTGGATATCGAGCTTCAGAGATTTGAAACAATTTCAGAAGAAGAATGGTCCTATAAAATTTCACCGGAAAAATGGTCTAAAAAAGAAATTTTAGGTCATCTTTGCGACAGTGCACTGACGAATATCCGTAGATTTGTGGTTACACAATATAAGCAGAACGATAATATTGTTTATGATCAGGATTTCTGGGTAAAAGCACAGAATTATCAGAATGTTCCGGTTTCAGAAGTGATTATTCTTTGGAAATCTTTGAATTTTCAGATCGTTCATACTGTAGAAAATATTCCTGATGAAGCTTTGCAGAGAACCTGTGATACCACAAAAACAGTTCCTCAGACTTTCACATTAGAGTATATTATTCAGGATTATATTGATCATCTGCAGTATCATTTAAAAGCAATTTAATAATGGTTATATTTAAAAAAGTTTCCAATAAAATTTTTCTCACAACAATTATTTGTTGTGGTTAGAATTATTTTAACTAATTTTTAATTCCTTTAATCATTGAATCTTTTAATTAAAAAAAATGCAATTAAAACTATATAACTCCCTTACAGGAGAGAAAGAAATATTTAAACCTATTTTAGAGGGAAATATCGGAATGTATGTCTGCGGACCTACCGTGTACAGCAATGTACATCTGGGAAATGTAAGAACCTTCCTTTCCTTCGATTTTATCTACCGTACCCTGCTGCATTTGGGGTATAAAGTAAGATACGTAAGAAACATCACCGATGCAGGACACCTTACAGACGATGGAAATGTAGAGAACGACAGGTTCGTAAAGCAGACCCGTCTGGAAAAGCTGGAGCCTATGGAGATCGTACAGAAATATACCGTAGATTTTCATAAAGTGCTGGAAATGTTCAACCTTCTTCCTCCCAATATTGAACCTACAGCGACAGGTCACATTGTAGAACAGATTGAGCTGACGCAAAAGCTTATCGAAAGAGGTTTCGCGTATGAAAGCAATGGTTCCGTCTATTTTGATGTTCTGGAATACAATAGAAGAGGACTGAACTACGGTGAACTTTCAAAACGTAATATCGAAGAGCTTTTTGCCAATACCCGTGATCTTGACGGACAGGGCGAAAAGAAAAACCCACAGGATTTTGCACTGTGGAAAAAAGCGTCCCCTGCACACATTATGAGATGGAATTCTCCCTGGGGTGAAGGTTTCCCGGGATGGCACCTGGAATGTACTGCCATGAGCACGAAATATTTAGGTGAAAAATTTGATATTCACGGCGGTGGAATGGACCTGAAATTCCCGCACCACGAATGTGAAATTGCACAGGGAAAAGCCTGCAATGATATAGCTCCGGTTAATTACTGGATGCACGCCAATATGCTGACGATGAATTCTCAGCGTATGAGTAAATCTACAGGGAATTATATCCTTCCGATGCAGTTGGTTACAGGAGAAAACGACTTCTTTGAAAAACCTTTCCATCCTACTATTGTACGTTTCTGTTTCTTACAGGCACATTACAGAAGTGTCCTGGATATTTCCAATGATGCGATGATTGCGAGTGAAAAAGGTTTTATCAGATTAATGGAGGCTGTTAAAGTACTGAACTCTATCACTCCGGATCAAGAAAAACAATCTGAATTCAATCTTAGAGAATGGAAAGAGAAATGTTATGATGCTTTAAATGATGATTTCAATTCTCCGATCCTGATTGCTCATTTATTTGAAGCTGTAAAATATATTTTTGCTTTAAATGATGGTAAAGAGACCATCTCAGCTGAAGATCTTGAAAATTTAAAGTCAACGTTACATGCCTTTATATTTGATGTGCTGGGACTTCAGAATATTGAAGAAAATAATAACGAGAAGCTTGATCAGACTTTAAAAGTTTTAATAGAGCTGAGAAATCAGGCAAGAAAATCAAAGAACTTCGACCTTTCAGACCAGATCAGAGACAAGCTGCTTGCTGAAGGCATCGAATTAAAAGACGGAAGAGACGGAACAACGTATGTTCTGAACTAAACTCTAAAATAAGTAACACAGCTCCCGCAGCTCGTGTGGATTCTGCAGACATATCATAAAAATCTGTTGTAATCCGTGCGATCTGTGGGAGTTTTTTTATGCTCATGTAGTAATTTCTTATCATCTCTCGCAGATGTAGCAGATACAGCATATTTAATCCGAAAACCTTACTCATGTTGGCGGTGCGGGCAATCTTTGCTCCTTTAAGTTATACAGTTCAATTAATAAACCTTTGCGTTTAAAAAAAACACGAATTCCACTAATCTTTTTTCACAGATAATACAATATTGCTGTCTTTCACTAGTAATATTTGTGAAAAAATTTGTTCCATTTGTGTTTAAAAAAATAATGATTTATCGAAATATTAACATTTGCGTTAAATGATTGTAAATGTTATGTAAATACTGCTATTTTTTTATGATTCAATTGGTAAATTGTGTAACTTAGTTATACTAAAATGATCACGAATCTAAATTCTACATTGTATGAAGAAACATTTATTCCCTCTTTTCCTGCTGGTGTTCGGTGCTAATGTCCAGGCACAGCAGGATATTTTTGCTATTGCCGGAAAAGATACTTCCAGCATAGTTTTTAGTGATTTCCGTGTTGTGGATGCGACAAACGGTGCTTCCGGAGAAAAACTGTTTTCGGCGGATACCGCGGCAAAAGTATTTTCTCAGGACAGGAAAGGCATTGTGTCGGAAGACAAAAATTCTTACAGTCATTCCCAGGCAGTTACCATGGCGGCTCTGGCTTATGATCCATCCAACAATAATCTGGTGTATATGCCGATGTTTTCCTCCAATATTTATATTTTGGATGCCAGGACTAAAGAAATTACTCTGGTAGAAAATACGGTTTCAAAAGTAACTTCCTGTGATATCAATTCCCACATAACAAGGATGGCTACAGGATACGACGGAAATATTTACGCTCTTAATAATGCAGGAACACAATTGCTTCAGATCAGCAGAAAAGGAAGTCAGTATACAGTCAGTGACCTTGGGATTATTAAAGATGATGCTTCCAATGGAAAAAATTTATTTACGGCTATTGAAACGGGTTTCGGAGGCGATATGATAGCGGATGCTGAAAACAATTTTTATGTTTTTTCAGCTTCGGGAAATGTTTTTAAGGTATCTACAAAAGAACTGAAGGCAAAATTTATGGGCAAGATCTCCGGTATTCCTGAAAATTATTCTGTGAACGGTTCTGCTGTTAATGCAAAAGGAAAAGTAATTATAGCAAGCGCTAAAGGAGATAATTTATATGAAGTAGATCTGTTGACTCTGCAGGCAAAAGCTCTTCCTGGTTCAGAAAAACCACATATTTATGATCTAGCAAGCCGATATTTTGCCAATGACAGAATTTCTTCAGTAAATACATCAGCTAATATTGAGATCTATCCGACCAGAGTAAATAATCACTTTATCAACGTTGATGTAAATGATAAAAATGTAAAAGGAAATCTGAAGCTTAGTGTTTTTGACATTTCCGGGAAAAATGTGATGGAACAGAATCTTTCTCTAAAAGATGGCTCACTCAATCAGCAGGTCTATCTCAAAAGTTTAGTCAATGGAGGTTATATTATAAGCATTGCAAATGAATCCGGTAAAGTATTATTAAGTAAAAAAATTATTGTTACAGAATAAAAGCTTAGATTATTGATATAAATTCCTTTTAACTCTAATAAAATATAAAGCCTTTTCAAGTTATTTTGGAAAGGTTTTTTAATGATTATTTGATCTTCAATAAGTTTTGTTTTTCGATATTAAAATGTATTTTTATAAAAAAAATATAGATGAAGCTATACTTTAATGTAGGATATAATGCAAAGGCCGGACAAAATCTACAGCTCCTCATTGTAGATGAGGAAGGTGCTGTTGTCCAGACTCATACCCTGTTTTATTCAGAAAACGGCATCTGGAAATGTGAAGTGGATTATTTCTCGAAATCAATCTCATATAAATATCAGCTTGCGGATGAAAAGGGAAATATTCTTAGAGAGGAATTTGTGTTGCACAATCTTAATTTCCCTCATAACTACAAAGAGTTTGTTATTTTTGATGAATGGAATAATAAGAATTTTCCGGAGAATTATTTAAACAATAAAATCCTTTATAATAAGCTTAATCAGTTTGTTCCTGAAAAAGCTGCAGTGTTAAAAAAGCATACCCATTTATTCAGAATTGAAGCACCGGTTTACAATCCGGACTGGGAAATTGCTCTCTTTGGAAGTACAGCTTCTCTGGGAAACTGGAATTATGATAAAGCGATCCGTCTTTCGCAGACAGACTTTGGAATCTGGGAAGCATCCGTTGAAATTCCGGAGAACGAATTTATCCAGTTTAAATATTGCCTCTACAGCAAAAAAGAAGGGAAAATTATTGATGTTGAAACGGGTGAAAACAGATTTACACTTGCCAATCCGCTTAAGGATGTACTGCAGATTGTTTCAAATCATTATTTTAAATTTAAGTCTTACCAGATGTACCATGATGCGGGTGTGGCAGTTCCCGTATTTTCTTTAAGAAGTGAAAGTGGTTTTGGAGTGGGAGAATTTTCCGATCTTAAAAAGCTGGCCGACTGGACGAAAGAGACCAACCTGGGTATTATCCAGATTCTTCCGATTAATGATACTACCGCCAATTATTCTTGGACAGATTCCTATCCTTACGCGGCAGTTTCGGTTTATGCTCTGCATCCGCAGTATATTTCCCTGGAAAATCTTGATTTTGCTTTACCGGAAGAATTAGTTTCTGAATATCAGTCTGAAAAAGAGGCATTGAATGCTCTTGATCTGATTGATTATGAAAAAATGATCGCAGGAAAATGGAAATTCTTAACAGCAGTTTTCAATGCGAAGAAAGAGAAAATCTATAAAGACAGGAACTTTAAAAAATTTATAAAAGATAACGATTACTGGCTGACTCCTTATGCTGCTTTCTGCGTGCTTAGGGATAAATATAAAACACCGAATTTCAACGACTGGAAAACCCACAAGAAATATATTGCAGGAAAAATTTCACAGTTTTTCACTACAAAAAGTAAAGATTATGATGCTTCCATGCTTCATGCCTGGGTGCAGTATCAGCTTCATTTACAACTCAAAGATGCCGTAGATTATATTCACAGTTTGGGTGTTTCCTTAAAAGGAGATCTTCCGATCGGTATTTACAGGCATTCTGTGGAAGCGTGGACGGAACCTGAGCTTTTCGGAATGGATTTCCAGGCCGGAGCACCGCCCGATCAGTTTACAGAGCTGGGACAGAACTGGGAATTTCCAACATACAATTGGGAAGCCATGAAGGAAGACGATTACCGCTGGTGGAAAAACAGGTTTAAAGCGCTTGAACAGTATTTCGATGCCATGAGAATCGACCATATTTTAGGGTTTTTCAGGATCTGGAGGATGCCGATTTCCGCTACACAGGGAATCTTAGGATACTTTTATCCTGCTGTTCCAATTGTTCTGGACGAATTTAAAGCAAGGCATATTCCTTTTGATTTCAACAGATATTGTAAGCCTTTTATCAATGAAAGAATCCTGTGGAAATATTTCGGCGAAGACAGCAGTAAAGTTTTTGAATTTATTAACAGCAATAATGACGGTACCTACTCATTCAAAGAAGAATTTGATACCCAGAGAAAGCTGGCGGAATTTTTCAAAAAGAACCCGAAAGGCTCTATAGAAGAAAAGCTGATCTCTTTATGTGCCAATGTATTGTTCCTTACCGAAGAAAGAAACGGTGAAACGGTGTATCACCCAAGATTTAATGTATACAATACCGATTCCTATACCTATCTTTCAGAATGGGAAAGGAAGGCGATTTATGACCTGTACCATGATTATTTCTTCAGAAGACAGGATCATCTGTGGTATGAGAAAGCGATGGAAAAACTTCCGGTTATTCTTAATGCAACAAAAATGCTGATTTGTGGGGAAGACCTGGGAATGGTTCCTGCCTGTGTACCTGTTGTAATGGATGAGCTGGCTATCATTGCTTTAAAAGTACAGAGGATGCCATCAGACAATATTCCGTTTTATAATCCTAAAAAAGCTGATTATATGAATGTGGTAACCGCCTCTTCGCACGACAGCTCAACACTGAGACAATGGTGGAAAGAGGACCCGGCACTGATACAGAAATATTTTAACCAACAGCTGGTTCAATATGGAAAAGCTCCGGATCAAATGGACTCTCATCTTGCTGAGATCATTATGAAGCAGCACCTTTACACTGAGGCAATGTTAGCTGTTTTCCCAATCCAGGAGTTTCTGGCTACTGACCCTGAACTGACCAATCCGAATATGGATAACGAAAGAATCAATAATCCGGCGGTGTTTCCTCACTACTGGCGTTACAGGATGCATTTGAAACTTGAAGATTTAAAAGATAAAAAATCCTTCAATGAAAAAGTTGCCTATTGGATAAAAGATAGTGGAAGGGCGTAAATTTAACATTTGATTATCAGTTATTTAACTATAAATTAAAAGAAGTTTAATCTTAGGATTTAACTTCTTTTTTTTATTTATATCCAAAAGATAGAATAGAGATATTCTGCTATATATTAACCAATTAACGACTATAGAGATGAAAAAGATATTTTTGGGATTTGCCTTGGGACTGGCAGCTTTGTCTTCCGCCCAGCAGTATCCAAATAACAATAACGGATGGGGAGATGACGGATATTATCAGAATGGGAATGGAGACGGATATTATAATGATGAGGATGACAGAAATTATTTCCCGGATGATTATTATTACAACTATCCTCAGGATTATTATCCAAGCGATTACTATCAGGGATACTATAATGATTACAGGAACAGTATTGTAAATATCAACTGGAATGTATTCTTCAGAGATAACAGGCTGAACCGTTGGCAGATTGACCAGATCCTAAGTTTAAATAACCTGTATGTAAATTTTTCTACATGGAATAATTTTTACAGATACAATCCGGACAGATGGTATTATGACAGATTCTATGCATTGGAGAGGATTTTAGGGCCAAGAGTGTTTGTTGTTTTTCAAAACAATTATTACCGCGGAGCCAGCCCTATTGTTTACTTCCAGAATTACAGAAGAACGTATTATGCACCAAGATATGCAGTAATGCCGAGGTACAGGAATGTAAATATCAATATATATAGAGTAGACCGATCACACTTCCGAAGAATGGATAATCCTACTTTCAATGTGATCAGAAGAAGCAGCAGATCTGATAATGGATTCAGAGGATCCAGAGATGATAATTCCGGAGGTTTCCGTAAGCAGGCTGATCATAACAATGGTTTCCGCAATGAAAATAATGGAGTAAGAAATAACGGAGGATTCAGAGGGAATTCTGAAAATAACGGAACACGCGGCGGATTTGGAAATAATGGCGGTAATGGCGGCTTTAGAGGAAATAATGAAACGAATAGAGAAAGAGCTCCACAAAGAGAAAATAACGGTGGAGGATTTAGAGGAAACAGTGGAGGTTTCAGATCAGAAAATTCACCGAGACCACAGAACAACCGCGGCAGTGAAAACAGGGGTGGTGGTTTCAGAGGGAGACTGGTAAACAGATAAAATAATAATTTTCATATATTATATTTAAGTGGTGTGAAGGACAGGTTTTAGGATCTGTCCTTTTTTTTATTTTTCATTTATTATTTTAATATTAAAATTTAACATTTTTTATGAATATTTTGATTTAACTTATGTTTTAACTAATAATCAAAAAGATGTATAACAATTAATTAAATATTTTTTAAGATGAAAAAATTAGTTTTAGCAATAGCATTTATCGGAATAGGAGGTTTTGCAATGGCACAACAGACCACAACAACTCCACAGGACAAACAGGCCAGAAGAGCAGAGATGCAGCAAAAAATGCAGCAAAGAGAACAGGAGCACCTTGATCAGATGCAGAAAGATCTTAATCTGAACGAGTCTCAGGTAGCACAGATTAAAAGCCTTCATGAAAAAAGAAAGTCTGAAATGAAAGCCGACTTTGACAAAAATAAAGAAACAAGACAGGCTAAAATGGAGGATATGAAAGCTAAAAGAGCTCAGATGGATGCAGATATGAAGAAGATTCTGACGCCTGATCAATATGATAAATGGCAGGCCGACAGAAAAGCAAAAATGGAGCAGAGAAGAGTGACAATGAAGGATAGGAAAATGATGAAAAAGCCTATGAATACTGCGGTTCAGGAAGCAAAATAACAGTTCATAATTTTGATTTTTTAATGTATGAAGGACGGGTTTTCTCCCGTCCTTTTTGTATTAATTTTCATTAAAACCTTTGATGTCGGGCTTTTATTGCTTATTTTTGACTATAAATTTATACTTATGATCAGCGAAAAAATTGCAACGTTAATTAACGAACAGATAGCTCACGAACAATATGCCGCACAATATTATCTTTCAATGTCTGCCTGGTTTTCAGGAAAAGACCTTGACGGGATTGCGAATTACTTCAGAGTTCAGAGCAAAGAAGAATTGATGCATGCAGATAAAATGTTTGATTTTTTAAATGACGTAGGCGGCGAAATCATTATCGGAGAGATTGCAAAACCTCCGCATGAATTCGAAAATGCTACTGATATTTTCGAAAAAGCATTGGAACACGAGAAAAAAGTAACCAGAAGTATTTTCAATATTGTGAAAAATGCTAATGATGAAGGAGATTTTGCAACAACATCTTTTATGCAGTGGTTCATCAACGAGCAGGTAGAAGAAGAGGCTAGCGCTTCACAATATGTTACAAAAATCAAGATGGTGTGCGACAATCCGTCTGCACTCTATCTTTTCGATCAGGAATTGTCTCAGAGGGTTTTTGTACCTGCGACAACAGCTTAATTACTATATATTGTAGAAATCGCCCCGCCGTTCGGAGAACGGCGGGGCGATTTTCTTTAGTTTATAAAGTTATCCACAATTATGTGAAAGATGTAATTTAGATTGTGAATAATATTATTTTTTTTAATTTCTTATACTCTTTTGATAATCAGTATTTTGATGTCTTGTTTTAAACTTATCAACATCCTAATGTGGAAAACTTTGTGGAAAATGATAGTAGAGATTCCCGCTATAGATAAATAAGCTGTGTCTTTAGCACTTTTCTTCCCAGACTTTCCAGAATACGTTTATAATTCTCAATTTGTTGCTTATTCTTTTCCGTTTCTTCACCCGTTTTAAAATCTACAATTACATAGCCTTCTTCACTCTTCAGGATACGGTCAGGTCTGAAAATATGGCTTTGCCCTCTTTCTGAGATCATAATATCCTTTTCATTGATCACTTCCCATTTTTCGTCAAAAAATTCAGCGTATTTTCTGATAATCTGAACTAAAGTTTCCTGGATCTCATTTTTCTCTTCCAATGTGATCTGTCCGTCCAGAACATAGCTTTCAAGAACCTTGGCCGTATCTTTCTCCGTATTGATTTTCGAAAGTAATTCATGGACAAAAAGCCCGATCCTTACCTTTTCATTCCGTACCTGGTAATTTTTGGAAGGAGTCGCAATCTTTATGGACGCTCTGTTTTCATTAATATTTTTAAGGTTCTCAATATCCTTGGTCTTAAATAACGATGTTTTGTCTTTAGAATGCTTTTTCAGCATTTCCGGATGCACTTCATACAGATCGAATTCATCGGCGTTCTCTTTGTTCTTTTCGTTAAAGAATTCCAGCAACTCAAGATTATTGGCCGTTTTATTTGCCTTCTGGAGATAGAAAAACAGCTGCTCAACAGGACGGGTAGTGGCTACATACTGAAGACAGAGCCTGTCGATAAAGTTTTTATAGGAATTCTTTTTGTTAAATGCCTCTATTTCTTCATCATAAACTTCAAGGTTTTTACTGAACTGATTGATGTTGACTGATTTCAAAGCATCGTCATTATTCGTATCAAACCAGTTAGTGAATTCACTGTCCCGGTTTTTATTCATCATCGGGATAAATACAATCGGGAATTCCAGTCCTTTCGATTTATGAATGGTCATGATCTGTACGGCATCAATATTTTCCGAAGCCTGGATAGTATATGCAGAAGCCTCTTCATCCCAGTACTTCAAAAATTCTTTTGTGCTGGCTCCGGCATTCTGTGTAAAGTTGAAAAGCATTTCAAGGAAATTCAGAAGAAAATCCGTTTCCTTATTTTCCACAGCAAATTCATTGATGTAATATTCCACAAAATTATACAGGTTGAATCTTGGGAAATTTTCCTGTTTCAGCTTCAGGGAATAGGTTTTACCGATGAACTGAAGAATCTCTTCATGGGTTTCTATATCCAGGATTTCCTTCATTTCGAAGGTGAAATCTGTCATCTGAATCCTTCCCAAAGCATTCAGGTAATACATCATCATGATCAGATTGGGCTTATTCTTAGGGTTAATTTCCCATCGAAGAAATTCAATAACCGCCTTTAAAGTATTGGATAGTTCCAGCGTCAGACCCTTATCGGAAATTGTTTTGATATTGGTTTCTTCCCCCCGGTAGTTCACTTTCAGATTTCCCAGTTTTTGAGAATAGCTGAAAATATCAAAATTGCCACGGCATAAGATCGTAATATCAGAAAATTTAAAGCCATTATCCAGGCTTTCCTGAATGTCCTTCCGCATTCTTTCCGAAGTATCATTATAAAAATCTTCATTCGTCATATTTTCGATCAGGCTTACTTTTACACGTCCTTCGATCTGGGATTTAGAGCTTTGTTCGGCATCTTCCCCGAAAATATTCCGGTGCTCGTCTTCCAATCCTTCCGAATGATACCGGTACAGCTCATTATTGAACTGCACAATATTTTTAGCGCTCCGCCAGTTATCTTTCAGCACAAGAAGAGATGCTTCTTTTGGAGAAAATTCCTTCTTGTTGATAATATCCAGCATCAGCTTACTTTCTCCACCCCGGAATCTGTAGATACTCTGTTTCGGATCTCCTACCAGAGTAAAAGAAGTATTTTCCGTAGAAACACTATGATCACGCAGCGGAACAAAATTCTGCCACTGCAGTTCCGATGTGTCCTGAAATTCATCAAAGAAATAATGCTGAAACTGTGAGCCTACCTTTTCATAAATAAAGGCTGACGGCTCATTCTTCAGATTTTCATTGATAAGAATATTAAATTTTGATAGGAGAACGAGATCATTCTCTTCCTCAATTTTTCTTAATTCATCCTGAATGTCTTTATTCACTTTCAACGGAAGAAGTGCAGACAGAATCTTTTCCTTCTTTTGAGTTTCAATATACAGAAGGATCAGCTGCATTCTGTGATCAAGAAGCTGGTCCAGGATCTCAAAGATCTCAGGTTCCTTGCTCTTGGATTTTGAAGATGCTCCTTTTCTGTAATTGCTGACAACTGACTCCTCAAGTGTTGTGGGAAAGGGGAACCCCGGTCTTTTCTGATTGTAAAAATCCTGAACCTTGGTGAAAAATCCTCCGATTCCGTTTTTTCCCTGGGCAAAATCTTCGATCTCAATATTTCTGGACCGGAACAGCTCAATGGATTGGGTCGCAAGTTCAGCAGACCGTTTTTTATTTTGAACGATTTCTTTTCTGAGCGTATTTTTTATCGTCTCGTAATTCGTGTCATCAAAGCTTTTGTTGCTTTTCAGATGTTCGTAGTGGATATCTTTTACAAACTCTTTTGCAGAATCGTAAAGGTTCTTATTGAGGTTAATTCTCTCATTGTTTTCCAGGCTGTAATCCACATAATCCATAAATGAATTCGAGATGCTTTCATTTTCACCGATCTGGTCAAGCATTTTATCCACAGCTTCGATCAGATAAGGCTCGGCTTCAATTTCAAGGTTAAAATTTTTAGCCAGACCCAATTCGTATGAAAAGCTTCTTACCAGCCTTGAATTAAAACGGTCAATGGTTCCGATGTTCAGTGTTGAATAGTTGTGAAGCACATAATCCAGCAGTTTTTTGGAACGGCTGTGGAGCTCATCGATTGTGATTCTCAAACCATCAGCCTCAAATGATTTCTGAATGTTTTTCAGATCACTGTTTTCCGCAAAATTGTCCGCTGAAAAATCTCCAAGCCAGGTTAAAATTCTCTCCTTCATCTCATTGGCAGCTTTGTTCGTAAATGTAAGCGCGAGAATATTCCGGATCGACTGTTGCTGGTTGGGATAGCGGAGACAGATCATCAGAAGCCTCTGGACAAGGGCATATGTTTTCCCCGACCCGGCTGAAGCATTGATCACTGTATAAGAATTTTGCATTGCTGAATTTAGAATTGAGACTGCAAGTTAGCTAATTTTTAAGTGAAATTTTAACAATTCAGAGTGGTGATTTAACAGTTTATCAAGCAAAAATCAAAAAGAAATCCTAAAACACGTTAACTGTGGTTAAACTTGGTATTTACTTTAAAAATAATTTTAGATTTGCTTAATAAAAAACTGTCCGTGAAATTTAAACTACTCTTTTTTTTTACCACCCTTCTTTTCGTTAATGCTCATGCCCAGAATTACATTTTTGGAAAAGTGACTTCTGAAGACAGCTCGGAAATTCCGGATGTAACTGTAATTAATATCAGAACTGATGAAAGAACGGTTACGAACCGCGACGGCCACTTTATGGTTTCCGGAAGGGTAGGTGATGAACTTCGTTTTGTAAAGGCAGGTTATGAGCGGCTCGTTAAAAAAGTTTCCAGAGAAAATATAGAATCTCCCATTAATATTACTTTAGAAAGAGCCACCATATTGATTCCCGAAGTAGAAATCAGGCAGGGAATTACTGGTGATCTTAAAATTGATGCAAAAAACCTGAACAGACCTAAAAAGGTAGAAAAGCTGATCAAAGATATTGACGGGTATATTGCACAGAAATCAGACCCAAGAATACTGGCGGCGAAACCCGGAGAATTTGTACAGCCAAAAGGGCAGGGATTTTCTATTGGGAAAGTGAAAAACAAGTGGGATGATATTGATCTCGGCAGTTATCTGAAAACAGCTCTTGGTGAGGAATACTTCACGGATTTAAAAATTGAAAAGTCTCAGATAGATCATTTTATAAGCTATGTTCTGGCAGGTGGCTTTGAAAGGAAAGCTATTCTGAAATATGGTTTCTGCAGTGATGCTGATCTTTATAGATTTCAACGTTTTGTACTGACGAGAATTTCCTCTTACCGCGCTCCACAGACTCAAAGATAAACATACATGAGAACTTATATTAAACAAAGCCTTTACGTAATTCCTCTTTTTGTTTCTGCAGAAATTTTTTCCCAACAGCAGATAACCGGAACAGTGACAGATAACAGCAAAAAAAATATAAACCCGGTTTTAATTATCAATGTTTCCAACAGGAAAAGTACATTGAGTGATACTGCAGGGAACTTTACGATAGAAGCGTCGGAAAATGATGAAATTAGATTTGTAAAAGAAGGATATTACCGTTTTGATAAAAAGATGAAGAAGGAAGATTTCACTTCCCCTTTAATGATAAACCTTGACAAAACTGAAATAGAAATTCCTGAAGTAAAGATCACATATAAACCCACAGGTAATTTGGAACGGGACAACAACCATCTTAATGAATCCAGAAAAGTGGTTTCTTTAAGATCAGAGCTGAATGAGTATATGAAAAGCCCACTGAATGAAGCTTTACCGGATAATACCGTTTCAAAAACATTTAAACCGGATTATAATGCCGGGCAGGTAAGCATTTTAGGAGTTTTGGATGCTGCTGTAGGTTTGTTCAAAAAAGCGACAGAACTTAAAATTACCAAAGCTAATTATACAGAAACACAGGATTTTATCAAAAGAGTGAAAGAAGAAATAGACTTACAGTTCCTGAGGAAATATGGTATGAATGAAGACCAGATAGATTATTTTTTAGTCTATGCCAATGATACCCGAATGATGGCAAAAAAATACAGAAAAAACTTTAAGGCAGATATTGTAGAGTATGAATTAAAAGTAGCCTTTGCGGAATACAAAAAAACTCATAAACTGGATAATGTTTAACCCGACAGTATGAACTTCAGGGTTGCAAATATGAACATTGATAACTGGAAGAAAGTGTCGTTTCTTCTTGTGTTTGTCTTTAATAGTTTCTTCTCACAGCAGACGGTTACGGGCCGTATTACCGATGATAGTAGTGAAAGTCTCAGTTCAGTAACCATTATCAATATGTCCAGTGATCAAAGAACCTATTCCAATGCTATGGGACAGTTCTCTATTGAAGCTTACCAAAATGATGAGCTGAGGTTTGTAAAAGCAGATTTCAGAAGGGTTTCTGCTATAGTTCCGGCTAACGGATTCAGTTCCGAGCTTTTGGTTGTTCTGATTCCGATACCAAAAGAAATAGAAGAGGTAAAAGTGGTTAAAAAACCAACCGGAGACCTTGAAACAGATTCAAGGCTGGCCTCAAAAGTGGATAAAGGCGAGATGGTACGACAGGCTGTAGGCTTACCCCAGCCTGTTGGAAAGATGCGGGAAAAGCCGGCGGAAGTGAAACAGGTACTTCTTCCGATACTTTTAGGAAGCCTGGATGTGCAGGGAGCTTATGATCTTATAAGCGGAAAAGCAAGGCGCCAGAAAAGGCAGTACAGGTATGATGATCTGCAGGAACATATTGCATGGGTACGGAATAGAGTGGATAATGAATACTTTACTCAGGCGGGAATCCCGGAAGAAAGAATCTCAGAATTTATACAGTATTCTTTTGAGGCTAAGCCCCAGGTACGCACATATGTAAAAGCAAAAAACTTATCCGGAGTATTATTGAGAATGGAAGAAACCATGCCAGTTTACCTTGAAAGATTGAAGCTGAAAAAAATACAGCAATAATGTTAAAAAATTCTTAAAATTCGGAATAGAAATTGATGTACCATTTGTTTAAATAAATCAATCACAATTTTCTATGAATAAAAATATTATGGCGGTAGCAGTCGGAGCACTGGGATTCGTTCTTGGGCTTACCTTTTTAGGAAATGCTATTAAAAACAGAAATAAATCTGAGAATACCATTTCCGTAACCGGATTGGGTACCAAGCAGTTTACTTCCGATCTGATCACCTGGTCCGGAAGTTTTTCCAAAAATAATTCTGATTTAAAAGCAGCTTATGATGAGCTGGCTGTAGACAGAAAAGTAATCAACGATTATCTTGTTTCAAAAGGGATCAAACAGAGCGAGATTGTGTTTTCCTCTGTAGATATTCAAAAGCAGTTCAGAAGCTATAATGATGCTAACGGAAACTATGTTCAGGGTGAATTTTCAGGCTACAACCTTACCCAAAAAGTATCTATCGAAAGCAAAGAGGTTGTGAAAATTGAAAATCTTTCCAGAAACATTACAGAGATCATTAACCGCGGTATTGAATTTACTTCTTCGGCACCATCTTATTTTTACACCAAGCTGGCCACGGTCAAACAGGAAATGATCGCCAGCGCAACCAAAGATGCTAAAGAAAGGGCAGAGAAAATTGCGGAAAACTCAGGAAGCAGCCTTGGAAATCTTAAAAAGGCCACAATGGGAGTGATCCAGATTACAGAACCCAATTCCAATGAAGATTATTCTTACGGCGGAACATTCAATACTTCTTCCAAAGAAAAAGAAGCCAATATTACTATAAAACTGGAATACGAAGTTAACTAAAAACCTCTGTAAATAGCCGTCTATCTATTCCTCTCCTACGGAGGGTGGCAGATCGAAGATCTGACGGGGTGGACAAAAAAATAAACCGCCGGAAAATCTCCGGCGGTTTTTATATTTTAATGATACACAACATCATAAATTTCGTCTTTTACGCGTTTCAGATCTTCAGGTGTATAATTGGCCAGAAGCCAAAGATCAAGAGGTTTTTTTCCTTCACCATAACTTGGCTGTACATACATTTTATCAATCAGTGTAAACCCGTTTTTCTGATAGAAAGAATAACGTCTTTTGGCATCATCACCCAAATGATCAGGTTCTATTTCCAAAATGATTCTGGGATAATTTTTAAACAGATATCCTGTAATATGTGATCCCAGTTTCTGGCTTCTGAATGCCTCAAAAACCTCAAAATGCTCTACAAAAACATAAGAACTCAGTTCCCAGATAATAAGATAGCCAATAGCCTGGGATTCATGAAGTACAGAAATTACTTTGACATGAGGATTTGAAAATAAAGCAGTAAATTGTTTCCAGTCCCTTTGCTCATCTGCGGGAAAAGTGCTGGAATAAGACGTATAGATGTCCTGGACTCTATAGTCTTCGGCAGAAGTAATCGGTAAAAATTCCATAATTATAAATCAAAAACGCTAGGTCTTCTTGTGATAAAAATATCTTTGATCCAAAGCGTGAATGCAAGCCCCAGATAGATCAGAAAGAAAAAGCCGGCAGTTGCAAAAGTAGAATAGATGAAGAAAACCCTTAATTTGGATACAGGGATTCCCAGTTTAGCGCCCATTCTCGTAAGAACACCAAACCATTCTCTTTCCATTTTGTGGCGGATATTATCAAACATTTGAAGATTCTTTTAAAAGTTTAAATCCAATACTGCAATTTAAGCAATTTTTTTCTTCACACGAGGTTTTATGATGAAAAATAAGGCTCTGGCTTTCCAGCGCATTGCTAACCTTCAGCCCAAGATTGTTCCATCCGGAGGTTACGGAATTTTTTTCAGGACTAATGTTTTTATACAGTTCCAGGATCTCATCTGCAATTTCCTCATTATGATATTTGTGATAGGTATATTTTAAAGGAAGCACCGTATTTAAGATCACCAGTTCAATGAAATTCCTGCTTAATATTTTAGGCTGAAATGTTGAAACGGTTCCGAAATTGAAATGAAAATCCCAATATTCTGAAGCTTTTACCGGTTCAAAAACTTCGTACAGTTTGTTTATGTTATCAGCTTTAATGATCTTTGAAAACAGATTCTGATGCCTGTAATAAAGATCTGCCAACTGGGAAAGACGAATGGTGGGAAAGTTGGGCGGACGAAGCCTTAAAAACTTCGGGTGCAATGTCAGATCCGGGATGCTGAATTTCTTCCTGATGAATTCAAATTCCCTTTTCCACATTGCTGTTCTTTCATCCTTTGGATGGTTTAGCCACCCTGAAATACCAAATAATAAAGCTTCCAGCTGCGATTCATTCTGGCGGATTTTGTTAACAATACTGAAATCTATGGACTCAGCAATCTGTCTGAACATGTGGGCATTTACTTTTAATCCGAAAGAATAGGCCAGACTGTGAAAAAGTACCGCCTCAAAATTGTTTTTATGTTTTTCTAAGCTTTTTTCCAGTTCCTGAGACTTTTCATCCAGCTTTTTAAGGACATTGCTTTCGTGAAAATTAAGAGGGATTTTATTGGGGTCAAAAATATTTTCGCAGGGAATAAACTGAGTTCCGTTGATCATTTTTTCATATTTCCAGAGAATATTCTGGTCAATATGATCTTTCAGTTCCAGAGTAGGAACATTTTTTGAGGCAAGGTCGTCGATCTCAGCATCATTCTGATACACGACGTGAAGGATAATGTTGTTGTAATTAGGATCCTGTGAATGGTTATGGAATACCCAGTCGGAGGCACGCAGGTGCAGCTCGATATTTCCGGCAATAACCAGGCCTTTCGTTTTAATCTTTGCATCGAGAAAATCAGGGCCTGCATTCGTATTCCACTTCCCAAAGCTGATGATCTCAACGGAATGCCCTTCAATATCCCTGAAGTCAAAATGTTTGAAAACCTTATAGTTCCAAAGATATTGAAGCAGTTTTTCCGTCATAGTGACGATAAATATAATAGAAATATTATACTTTCGCCGGCTCTTTTTTGAAATTTTCTATAGTCGTTCTATACATTTCCTCGTATATAGGAAGAATGTTTTTTAAATCGAATTTTATAGCCTGATCTTTCGCATTTTTTTTCATTTTGGTTAAAAGCTCATCATTGCTTAGCAGCTTGATGGTGTAATTGCTCATAGCCTCCACATTTCCAATTTCAGCTAAAAATCCTGTTTCTCCCTGGATATTTACTTCAGGAATTCCGCCTGCATTAGAGCTGATGACAGGAGTATAAGCGGCCATAGCCTCAAGAGCTGCCAGACCGAAGCTTTCCTGCTCGGATGGAAGTAAAAACACATCAGACAGCTGCAGGATCTTGTACAGATCATTGACTTTTCCTAATAAGCGGATTTTTGAAATAAGCTCAGGATTTTCTTCCAGAAACTGATTCACTTTTTCCATATCCGGCCCTTCACCGATGATGATCAGTTTTGATTTTACCTTTTTCTCAACACTCTTGAATATCTGCAATACTTCCTCTACACGTTTTACAGGACGAAGGTTGGAAACATGGATCAGAATTTTCTCGTCAGGATTGGCAAACTGGGTTCTCTGGCATTCTGTGCAGTCATCAAATTCAGAATTGTCGATGAAATTGGTAATCACCTGTATTTCCTTTTTGATATTGAAAAACTGCAGCGTATCCTTTTTCAGACTCTCAGAAACTGAAGTAATCGCGTCCGACTGGTTGATGGAAAATTCTACAGCATGTTTATAGCTCGGGTGCTGTCCTACAAGGGTAATATCTGTTCCGTGCAGCGTAGTGACCAATGGGATGTCATTATGATCCTCTTTCAGCATCTGTTTGGCTGTAAATGCAGCGTAGGCATAAGGAATGGCATAATGAGCGTGTAACAGGTCAAGCTTATAAAGATTTACTACACGATAGATCATCGAGCTTAGTGCAATATCATAAGGCTGATACTGGAAAAGCGGATAGGTCTGTACATTCACTCTGTGAAAGAAAATGTTCGGGTTGGTAATGTCTAGTCTTGCGGGGAGTGCAGAACTTATAAAATGGACTTCATAGCCTTTATTGGCCAGAGACATTCCCAACTCTGTTGCTACAATTCCGCTTCCGCCGTATGTTGGATAGCAAAGTATGCCTATTTTCATTAGATTATTGTTGTTTTGATGTTGTAAAAACTGTTGTATTCATATTTGAAGCAGATGGCGGAACACTGTCGACTCCCATACCTGCCTTCAGCTGATCATTAACCAGAACAGGTAGTCTGCCCCATATTTTTGTCTTTCCGTTCAGAGCATTGGCTGCTGCCGTCATAGAGTCATCATTATTTTCATAAGCGACAAGAACGGTAGATACTTTTGTAATATCAATGTCTTTTAAAGCATAAGCACTTCCGAAAACACTTAAAATAACTTTTTGATTTTTGGTAAGATCAGCAAGAACTTTCTTAGACTCTGCCGAAATTTTATAAGGTTTGTATGCTGTTGAATTATCCTTGTGGAATCCTACGATTACGGTAGAACCTGCAGGAATTGTATTGATCTCATTTGCTTTTTTAATTATGACATTTGATCCCAGCTGATTCGCGAAAGTCTGATAAGGAGCTTCTTCCAGAGGAACGTAATAAATCTGTTTTCCACTAACAGGAAGCAGTTTTTGATCATCTTTTAACAGGGTCAGTGCATTGGCATAAAGATTCTGCACCAATGTTTTGTGAGAATCATTGTTCAGGTCGTTATTGATGTTTTCGGGATTTTTTGGAGTGTACTGATTAAGGCCTAAGAAATATTTTGTCAGTAAAATTTTCTTTACGCTTTCTTCCACTCTTGATTGTGGGATTTCACCGTTTTCAATCGCTTTCTGAATTAATTTTTTCCCTTCTGAAACTCCCTGAGAAAAAAGCATAATATCATTCCCGGCTTTAAAAGCAAGGGCATCCAGTTGGCCAGGCTTATATTTATTAGCTACAGCACCCATGTTCAGTGCATCAGTAATAATTAAACCTTTGTAGCCCAGTTTATCTTTTAAGACCCCAGTAATAATATTTTTAGAAACCGAAGCAGGAATTCCTTTGCCGGATTCAAGGCTTGGGACATATAAGTGAGCTACCATCACACCACCGATTCCTTTATCCATTAAGGCTTTAAAAGGAGCTAGTTCAACGGTATTTAATCTTTCCAAACTATGCGAAACTACGGGCAGATCCAGGTGAGAATCTGTACTGGTATCACCATGTCCCGGGAAATGTTTGATGGCGGCAAGAATCGTATTATCCTGAAGACCGTTGGAATAAGACAATGCAGAACTGATTACATTATCTACCTCTGAGCCGAAACTTCTGTTTCCGATAATTGGATTATCCGGGTTGGTATTCACATCCACAACCGGTGCGAAGTCCCAGTTGATCCCCATTCTGTGGCAGTCTTCTGCGATTTTGGCGGACATCTGGTAAATAAGGCTTTTATCCTGGATCGCACCAAGAGTCATGGCCCATGGAAATTTATGTGCTGTGGCAATTCTTTGGAACAAACCCCATTCTGCATCCATGCCGATCATCATCGGAATTTTTGATTTCTGCTGGAACTCGTTGACCAAACTGATTTCTCTTGCAGCATCATCCTGCATTAAAATCAGTCCTCCGATCTTATCATTAACCACAATATTTCTGATCTGGTTAATATAATCTTCTCCTTTATTCGTGTAAAGTGCTACAATAAACAGCTGGCCCAACTTTTCATCCTGAGAAAGTGATCTGTAGGTTTTATCAACCCAGTGATGAGCCTTTTTCAGGTCTTCTTTTGAAATGTTTTTGGGCTGGTACTGAGCTTTGGCTGTAAAGCTTATTAATGAAAAAATAAAGAGGGAAGTATATAACAATTTCTTCATGATCTTTTGAATAAGAACAAAAATACAATTAAAAAAATGATGAAAACAAAGTTTTTGCAATTTTTGGTATATGATTTGAATACGCTTTATAAATAATAACTAAACTTTTCTAAAAATGAAAAAAATACTTCTCTTTTTATTTCTGGGTGCAGTAGGCTTTACAGCTTATAGCTGTGACAATGATGATGATGTTGTTACACAGAATCCGGTGGACTATGATACCTATTCAACAGCATATGATATTAGCCCAAGCTTTACCAAAGTAAATGATAACCTTTATAGATTCAGTGATGATTTTAACAGTCCGCTAGTAGAATCTGATGTAGTTCTTATTTACATGCAAAATGGTACAGATGGCGGCGCGCCGGTTTGGAAGCTGCTTCCTTATACTTATTATGTTGGAAATTTAGCTAATGATGCTGTAGATTATTTATTTGATTTCAGCAAATTTGGAATTACTATTAACATAAACTCTACAACTGCTTTTAGCTTAACGGCTAATCCTAGTTATTACCAAAATAAAAACTTCAGAGTAGTAGTTGTTCCTGCAAAAACAGGAAAAAGTGCAAAAGCAGCAGTTAACTATGAAGATTACAACAGTGTAATTAAATATTACAATATTGACGAGTCTAAAATTCAGACTAAAGTCACTAAGTAAGAATATCTTTTCAGTTTTTTATAATTATTAAAAAGCTCCGGAAGAAATTCCGGAGCTTTTGCTTATTTGAACCTGAGTTCAGGATAAGGTATTTTTTATGTTGTCAATAAGTAAGCAAGTCTGAAGTATGAATTGTTGAAGAAAAAAATAATTTTATAACAGTTGTATTATTGAATAATAAAATCACCTCGAGTGCGGGAAAGCATCCATGTCAAGGTTTTAAACCTTGACATGGATTTCAGGCCTTACTCTCTCACCTATCAATTATTATTTTAATATTATAGGATAGACTTACATTTATTAGAGAGAAATTAATCCGGTATAAAAAAAGCTTCAGAAATTTTCTGAAGCTTTTTTTATTTAGTTATCATTGTCATCCAGAAGATGTCCAAAGAAGTCTTTTTTTGTCTTTAAATAGCCTTTACTCATCTCATTGGCCGGGATCTGTAAAGGTACTCTTGAATTGAGGTGAATATTGCTGTTGACCACATATTTTACCTTTTCAGGGTTGTTGGTCAGAAGATTGATATCTTTCACCTCTAAAAGGTTAAGGATTTCAATCGCAACTCCAAAGTTTCTGTCATCAGCGGGAAGTCCCAGTTCCAAATTAGCCTGAACGGTATCAAAACCTTTTTCCTGAAGCGAGTAGGCTTTCAGCTTATTGATGATTCCGATATTTCTTCCTTCCTGACGGAGATAAACAATAATGCCTCCGTGTTCATGGATATATTTCATTGCGGCATCCAGTTGCTGTCCGCATTCACATTTTTTTGAATGGAAAACTTCTCCGGTAATGCATTCAGAATGGAAACGTACGTTCACCGGTTTTGAAAAATCTGTATTTTCTGCTACGATGGCCATGTGCGGCATCCAGTCGTTTTCGTTTTCAGAGAAAGCGATCATTCGGAAAGAGCCGTGCTCCGTAGGAACATTGGCTTCTGCCTGAATTTTAATCATTAATAGTGTTTAGTTTTTAATTAAAGAATCTTCGATTACAGAAATATTGGTTTTTAAACGGACCAGATATCTGTTAAGAACTTCATCATCATCTTTGTTAAGCTGTTGTCTGAGTTTCTGAATTTTCTTGTATGATTTTTCGAAGCTTTTAATGGCTCTGCTCTTTCCCGGCGAATTGTTGGCATCAATGGCATATAAATAATTCTGAAGGCTGTATTTCAGGCTTGTCACTTCATCATTCAAACTGTTATTCTTAAACTTGGGAAAAGTAGAAATCAGATTTGAAATTTCAGAAGCATTTACATTTTCTTTGATATTGATATCAAAGCCTTTTTTTGCCCCTCTGTCGGAATCAGAACCTTTGGTTTCGCTGTAAAAATTATTTGACAACGGCGAAAGGTTAAGCTTCTCCGTTGCGCAGGAAGTTATGATTAATAATAGTACTCCAAAAAAAAATAGTTTTCTCATTTCTGTTGCCCCTTTTGATAAAGGATCGGGTTAAGACTATCATCGTTATACATTTTCATTTGTTTGTATACTTTCATCTTAACATTACCGCATTCAATATCAGTAAGCAACTGATTAATAGAAGTTGAAAGGTCTTCTTTCTGAGTAAGCAGTACATCCAGTTTAGCCTGGCAGTTGGCACGGTGCTCTTCAGAAGCAGATTCTCTATTGGCTTCTAATGACATATGATAAACCTTTAATGCAAGAATTGATAATCTGTCTACAGCCCAAGCGGGTGTTTCTGTATTGATTTTTGCATCAGGTTTTGGAGTTATATTTTCAAACTTTGTAAGGAACCAGCTGTCGATAAATTCTACCAGATCTGTTCTTTTCTGGTTGGATGCATCTATTGTTCTCTTCAGTTGAAGAGCCTCAGCGGGATCAATATTTTCATCTCTAATAATATCTTCCAAATGCCATTGAACGGTATCAATCCAGTTCTTTGCATACAAAATCCGTTCCAAACTATCTTTTTCGAAAGGGTTATTAATTAGAGCGTTAACGTCATCGGACACGTGATAATCTTCGATCGATTGATTGAAGACTTTCCATGCAGTCTCAGTAAAATTCATTATGGCTGAGGAATTTTAGTTGCTGGTCGTATTATTATTATTATTGGTAGAAGAGGTTTTGTTTTCAGAACCTGGTTTGTCTTCTTCCTTCACCGCATCTTTAAATTCTTTGATTCCTGAACCAACTCCTCTCATTAATTCCGGAATTTTCTTTCCTCCAAACAGCAATACCAAAAGTATAGCTACGATAAGGATGTGCTGCCAAGATAAGGCAAGTATTGTTAGTGTGTTCATCTCTTAAGATTTTTGCAAAGTTACGCTTTTTTTAATATGAAATCCAACCTAATGGATCAACTGGCGTGTTTCCATTCCATACTTGGAAGTCAAGAGTATAAGAACCATCGAAATCCTGAGCTACCGTACCTACAGGAGTACCGGAAGAAACCTGCTGACCTTTGGATACGCTTACGCTTCCCAGGTTGGAATAGATCGTAAAATAGTTTCCGTGTTTTACCATAACAGTTTTTGTTCCGTCACTATTGGCCAATACCGAAGAGACGGATCCCGGATATACAGATTTTGCACGGGTACCCGATGGAACTGATATTTTAATACCTGTATTTTCCTCAACAATATTTTTGAAAACCGGGTGTGGCTGTCTTCCGAATCGGTGGGTAACCTGTCCCGCTCTGTCTGCAGGATAGCCAAGCCTTCCTCTGCTGTCTGCAAAACTGCTACCTGGAGTTGTAGTTACTCCATAGCTGGTCATTGCTTTGGTTTCGGCGGCTTTTTTCTCTTCTTCTTTCTTCTTATTCAGAGCGGCTTCTGCTGCTCTTGCGGCAACAAGCTTTTCTGTGGCTTCTTTTGCTCTTGCATTCGCTTCGTCAGATGCTTTTTTGGCGGCTACTCTTCTGGCTTCGTCTTTTGCACTGGCTTCAGCTCTTGCGGCCTCTTCATTACGTTTTTTCTCTTCTTCAGCTCTCTTAGCGGCAAGATCGGCAGCTTTTTTAGCTTCAATTTCTGCCAGTTTTCTTTCTCTTTCCAATGCTTCAGCTCTGGCTTTTGCCTCTGCTTCAATTCTTGCTTTTTCTCTTTCCGCAATTATTTTGGCCATACGGATTTTTTCAGCTTCCGCTTTTCTTCTGGCTTCTTCTTCCGCTTTTGCTATTCTGATTTCTTCTGCGATGATAGCTCTGATCTGTCCTTCTAATGCCTTAGATTGAACCTGCTTCTGCTTAAGTTCTACGGTAAGCTTGGCTTCATTTTTCTTGAAATCTGCCAGCAGCTGTTCTTTCTGTGCTCTTTCTGCATTAATGGTTGCCAGATCCTTTTGCTGGTTAGCCAAGAGATTTTCTTTTTCTCTTGCGGAGTTTTGTTTCTGTGCGATTGATTTTTTGATCTGGGCAGCTGCGTTGCTTATTTCTGCAGCTTTTTTATCCTGATAGTCAGCGTACTGTTTCAGATACTGAACTCTTCTGATGGCTTCCCCTAAGTTTTTGGAAGAAAGAATGAAGGTTACTTTGTTCTGTACCCCTTTGTTTTTATAAGCGTTGACAAGCACGTCAGCATAATTCTTTCTGAGAACTGCCAGCTCTCTATTTTGACGGTTGATCTCCAGCTGACGCAGATAGATCTCATCTTCAATAAACCTTTTTTCTTTCTGTGTATTGGTATATACTTTTTCCCTTAATGTCAGTTTTTTATTGACATTATTAAGATAGGCTACTGAAAGTTTAGATTCGTTTCTGGTTTTAGCCAGGTCTGTATTTATCTGTACAATTTGTTTTTTAAGATCGGCATTCTGTTTCTGAAGCTGTTCCTTGTTCTGCTGTCCCTGATACAGGCCGAACAGTAGAATACCTATTAAAAAGCTAAATTTTTTAATCATTTAATCTCAATTTTCTTATAACTGGATGGTACAGAATAAGCTGTTTCCATCCTCGAAAAGTCAAATTTCGTGTTTTCCAGTAAAATTTGGCTAGATTTTGAGCCTTTTATAATTATTTTAACATTTTTTGGAAGGCGGATTCCATTGTATTCATCCCAGTTGCTGTAAGAGATTTCGAGCTCATCAGGAGATAAAACATCCTTTAAATTCACACTCAGCAGATCATAATTTGTATCATACTGAAGCTCAATTTTGTATTCTCTGGTTTTCTGATCTGTAACAATTTTCTGGTTGGTATTGGAAACCATTTTAAAGCCCTGCATATTTTTAGTCAGTGTAAACTGGGAATCACTGATCTTCACAAAGGTTCTTCCCAGCAGTATTTTTTCCAGTGATTTGTAATCAATAAAATTCACATTCAGTAAATTATTTAAATAGTCAAAATCTGAATCAATATAGGTTTTGCTGGTTTTGTCCTGTCCTTTGATTCCTTCAGGCGTAGCAATACCTCTTGCTACAGTAAATAAAAATGCCTGAAGATTCATCCATACTTTTTTATCGTTTTCAATATAGATGACGGCGTCAAGGGTTGGGATAAAGTTTCCGGTTTCCACATTCACTTTACTGTTGATCTTAATCTGGTCAAATTTTGGAGGAAGAAGTACATGCTCGTAGAAGGTAAGTTTGTCTCTCACCGGCTCATTGGCATCTTTGGGATTTCTGTTGTCTTCTGTTATGACGGTACTATCCTGGCTGCTGCCGTTGTTTTTAGCTGCATTTCTTGTTTTACAGGATGATAGGGTAAGCAACAGGAGAAGTATCGGGATCCAGTTTTTCATGTATTTTGTCTTTCGATTAAAAAAAATACGCTGCAATATTAACGCCAAACCACACAACAAATGTTATGTGGTTTGAATGTATCTTATTTATATTAATTATTTCTGATCTATTTAGATAAAAAATCTAAAACTGAGTAGTCACCCAAAGAGATCTCACGGGAAACTCCAAAGTATTGTGCAGAATTTCCAATCATTGAGTTGGAAAGATTCCCATGGTTGATTCTTGTATTTTCCTGGATCAGAGAATTTTCGATATTGGAATTGACAATGATCGTATTATTCCCCAGTGAAACGCCGGGACCTATCTTTGAGTTGGAAATTTGTACATTTTCACCGATAAAGCAAGGCTGAATGATCAATGAATTCTCAATAACTGCTGATGCAGGGTGGTTAAGCATTGCTTCTCTTTCATACTCAAGGATTTTACTGTTGGTTTCTACGGTGGCATTTTTGTTTCCGCAGTCCATCCAGTCATTTACTTTTCCTAAAGTGAATTTTGCTCCTTTTGCCCTAAGGTTTTCCAGTGCTGTTGTCAGCTGGTATTCGCCTCCGTTTTTTATATTATTATCCATAATATAATTGATCTCATTCATCAGTTTTTCGGCACTGTTGAAGTAATAGATACCAATGATGGCAAGATCTGAAACGAAAGTCTGAGGTTTTTCAACGAAATCGGTAATAAAACCGTAGTTATCCAATTTTACCACTCCGAAAGCTGAAGGGTCTTCTACGCTTTTTACCCAGATCACCCCATCCGAATTTTTATCCAGCTGGAAATCTGCACGGAAAAGCGTGTCTGCAAAGGCAATTACCACATCTCCCTGCATGGAATCTTCCGCACATTTAATGGCATGTGCTGTTCCAAGCGGATCGTTCTGATAATATATACTGCCTTTTGCTCCCAGTTTTTCGGCTATCTGAAGGAGAGATTTTTCTATCTCCGGTCCGAAGTCCCCAATGATAAATGCTACTTCTTCAATCTTTTCGCCTGCCACTTTAGCAATATCTTCTACCAGTCTCTGTACAATAGGCTTCCCTGCAATCGGGATAAGAGGTTTTGGAACTGTCAGTGTATGTGGACGTAATCTGGAACCACGTCCAGCCATAGGAACAATTATTTTCATAAATAATATGACAATGTTTTATTTGTTATTTTGATTAGGCTAAAGGTAATCATTAAAATCATTGGTGATTATAATAATTATCATCTTTATTAATCTTCTGTTTAATTTTTTAAAAAGACCTCAATAGTATCAAATTAAAGGCCATAAATTAGTTTTTCCTGATTCTTGATAACAGCATATCTTTTTCTGAATACACCAGGATACCTGCATACATAAGGAATAAAAGGTTTCCGATCCAGAAATTGTAATCGAATAATTCTACAATCACATAACTGAAAACTGCCAACAGGATGATGAAAAATGATATTTTCTTCATTCTGTAAGGGATGGGATAATATTTTTGACCTAAAAAGTAGGAAAGAACCATCATCACAAAATAAGCGGCTAAGGTTACCCATGCAGAAACCATGAAACCATATTCTTTTAGAAATAAAAAGTTTAAAATAATCGTAATAACCGCACCAGTCCAGGAAATATAAGTTCCTACTCTTGTTCTGTCCGTTACTTTGTACCAGGTGGAAAGGTTATAATAAATCCCGAAGAATAAATTGGCAATCACAATGATGGGGATGATATTAATAGCAATCCAATAACTGCTATTGGGAACCAGTAAAAGCTTTATCCACGAAACATTGGCAATAATTCCTAAAGCAACTACGGATGCAAAAAACGAAAAGTATTCAGTCACTTTTGCATAGGTAAGTTTAGCATTTTCATTCTGCATTTGTTTAAAAAAGAAAGGCTCAATTCCCATTCTGTAGGCTGTGACAAAAAGAGTCATTAGAACAGCCATTTTATAGCATCCTCCATAAGCTCCCGCTTCAGCATCATTAATAATAAATTTCTGAATGAATTTATCAAAATTTTCATTTACCATGAAGGCCAATCCTGCTATCATTACGGGCCATGAATACTTGATCATCTGCAGGAAAAGATCTCTTGAAAACTGAAACTTAACCTTTAAAATAATAGGTAAGACAAGTAAAAATCCTAAACCACTTGCAGCCAGATTACTGAAGAAGGGATAAGAAACTTTTTCTTTTAAGCCTAATTTAAATGAAAATTCCTGCGGAATATAAAGGAATAGTGCAATTGCGAAAATACTTTGGAAAATGGCCTGTATCACCCGGATAGCAGTATACTTTATGGGCTTATTATGAAATCTGAACCATGCCAAAGGAATAACGAGAAGGTTGTCAAAGAAAGCAATCCATGCAAACCATCTGATAAACTCAGGAGTTTTTTCATAACCAAAAATATTGGCAATAGGTTGGTTAAACAGTAAAACAAGCAGCAAAAATACAGTTGATAATCCTGTCAAAAACCAGAATGATGTATTGAAAACTTTCTGTTCGTTATCCTTATCAGATGAAAATCTGAAATAGGCAGTTTCAAAGCCAAAGGAAAGCACAATATTTACAAATGAAATTAATGCATAAAGATTGGTAAATATTGCAAAATCGCTGTTGTTGATATTTTTAATGAACAAATAATTAAGCAATACTACAATTATCCTTGGCATGATGGCCCCAATTCCATATATAATTGTCTCGTTGAGAAGTTTTTTCAAAGTGTGAAATTTTTATGCAAATGTAAATATTTAGAAATTGATTTATAATCGGCGACATTAAAATTCATTCATAAACCTTAATTTTGTTTTTTGTAGATGTTAGATATCAGAAGTTAGAAATTAATGATTGCAGTTTACCAATCACTTATAATTTTTGATTTAAAAAATTTTCTGACATCTCTAACTTGTAACATCTAATTTCTAAACTAAAAATGAAGACCCTAATCAAAAATGTAAAGATTGTGAACGAAGGTAAGATCTTCGAAAGCGATATCTTAATAGAAAATGACCTGATCTCTACAATAAACTCCAATATTTCTGAGGAAGCAGATCGGATCATTGACGGTTCCGGAAAATATCTTCTCCCGGGTGTAATAGACGACCAGGTGCATTTCAGAGACCCGGGACTGACACATAAAGGTGATATTGAAACGGAGTCCAGAGCTGCCGTTGCAGGAGGAGTTACAAGCTTTATAGATCAGCCCAATACGGTTCCTAATGCTGTTACTCAGGAATTATTGGCCGATAAATATGAAATCGGGGCTCAAAAAGCATACGCGAACTACGGTTTTATGATGGGCGGAACAAACGATAACCTGGAGGAAGTTTTAAAAACAAATCCGAGAAATGTTCCGGGGATTAAATTATTCTTAGGCTCATCCACAGGAAATATGCTGGTAGATAATCCTGAAACACTTGAGAATATCTTTGGCAGCACAAAAATGCTGATCGCTGTCCACTGTGAAGATGAAGCGACAATCAAAGCCAATACCCAGAAATATCTTGATGAATATGGGGAAGATATTCCTGTAAAATTTCATCACCTGATCAGAAGTGAGGAAGCGTGTTATAAATCTTCTTCCAAAGCCATTGAATTGGCGGGAAAAACAGGAGCAAGGCTTCACGTATTCCATCTTTCAACCGCAAAAGAGATGGAGCTGTTCAGAAATGATATTCCTTTAAAAGATAAAAAAATTACAGCTGAAGTATGTGTCCATCATCTGACGTTTACCAATGAAGACTACGAAACTAAAGGCTCTCTGATCAAATGGAATCCTGCCGTAAAAACACAGAAAGACAAAGATGCACTGTGGGAAGCCCTTCTGGATGACAGAATTGATGTAATTGCTACAGATCATGCCCCGCACACGGCCGAAGAAAAGCTGAATCCATATACAAAATGCCCTTCCGGTGCACCTTTGGTGCAGCACTCGTTACCGGTAATGCTGGAAAACTATCACTCGGGAAAAATTTCTTTGGAAAAGATTGTTGAAAAAATGTGTCACAATCCTGCGATACTTTTCAGAATTGAGAAAAGAGGTTTTGTAAGAGAAGGGTATAAGGCGGATCTTGTTTTGGTTGATTTAAATGCAGACTGGACTGTAGCTAAAGACAATCTCCTTTACAAATGCGGCTGGAGCCCGCTGGAAGGAATGAATTTACACTCCAAAGTAACCCAGACTTTTATCAACGGACATCTTGTGTATGATAACGGTAAAATTGCAGAAGAAAAATTCGGGGAGAGGTTACTTTTTGAAGTGGGAGAGTAATTGTAAGAAGAACGATAAAATAACAAAGGGCATTGTGTTTATAAACATATTGCCCTTTTTTATGATTGTTGATTGTGAGCGTTAACCACCCCGTCAAAAATTCTCTGAATTTTCGCCACCCCTCCACGGAGGGGAATTTTAATCCAACGAATATTAGTCATTATGAAAGTCAGAAACTTTCAAAAAACTTATATGTACTTCTTATATATTATATGTTCAACTTAAAAGAACTTAAGTGTTCAATAACTTTTGTGTCTTCGTGGTTATTAATATATTTTTTAACCACAGATTTCTCAGATATACACAGATGTTTGTAAATAGTTGTGTAAATCATTTGTGGTTAATCACAAATGTAAAAAAACACTTTTGTGATTTTAAAAAAAAACTATTTCTTCGCTTTAGCACTCATATAAAAAGTAAGTTTTCCGCCAGCAACGATCTCCGAATGCTTTAGGGTGAAATTTTTAATCTCTTTACCATTCAGAAGAATCTTTTCAACATACACATTTTTCGGGCTCTGATTAACGGCATCGATTTCGAAAGTTTTTCCGTTTTCCAGATTCAGGATGGCATGGTCTACAGCCGGACTTCCGATTGCATAATCTTCAGAACCCGGTGCTACAGGATAAAATCCAAGTGAGCTTAAAATATACCATGCGCTCATTTGTCCTGCATCATCATTTCCGCCTAGACCGTCTGGTGTGGCTTTGTACTGCATTTCTAAAATACGTCGGATCTGAGCCTGCGTTTTCCATGGCTGCCCCGCCCAATTGTAAAAATAAGCAACGTGGTGAGCCGGTTCGTTTCCGTGGACATAGCCTCCGATAATTCCCTCGCGGGTAATATCTTCGGTATCAGCAAAAAACTCATCAGGAAGGTGCATGGTGAAAAGCTCATCCAGTTTTGAGGCCAATTTTTTCTTTCCACCCATCATCTGCATCAGACCTTCGGGATTCTGAGGAACAAAAAAGCTGTAATTCCAGGAATTTCCTTCAATAAAGCCCTGCCCGTGAGTGCTCAGAACATCAAAATCTTTTTTGAAACTTCCGTCAGCAAGCCGGGGACGCATAAATCCGGCTTTTGGGTCAAAGTTATTTTTCCAGTTTTCAGAACGTTTGATGAACTGATCGTAAATCTCTGTTTCACCTAAATGTTTTGCCAGTTGGGCAATCGCCCAGTCATCATAAGCATATTCCAGGGTGTTGGAAACTGAAGTTCCGTTTTTCTCAGCCGGAATATAACCCATATCTATATAATAGCCGATGCCTTCATAATCTCTTTTATTGGCAGTCGCAATACAGGCTTTTAATACTTCTTCCGGATTGCCGTTGTAGTTGCCTTTGATCACGGCATCAGCAGCTACGCTTACACTGTGGTATCCGCTCATGCACCAGTTGTCGTTGGCATAATGTGACCATATCGGAAGCATTTTCATAGAGAACTGATTATAATGGGCCATCATCGATTTAACCATATCATTATTGCGTTTAGGCTGGATGATGTTAAAGAAAGGATGAAGGGCGCGGTATGTATCCCAGATTGAAAATGTTGTATAATTCGTGAAATCTTCTGCCTTGTGAATATTCTGGTCTAAACCTTTATACTCCCCATTGATATCCATATAAGTGGTAGGGCTGATAAAAGTATGATACATCGCTGTATAAAAATTGTTCTTTTCTGTATCTGAACCTTCGATGACAATTTTATTCAGTTCTTGATTCCAGTTTTCCTGGGCTTTTGCTTTGATCTGGTCAAAAGATAAATTTCCGGTTTCTTTTTCCAGGTTTTCCAGGGCATTAACCTGACTTACCGGAGAAATAGCCAGCCTTACTTCAACAGCTTCATTTTCCTGAGTATCAAAATTAAAATACATTTTCAGGTTTTTACCGGCGATCTCAGGGAAGTTTTTATTCTGGTCAAATTTTCTCCAGAATCCTTTGTATACCTGAGGTCCGTCAAAGTTTTTCTGTCCGTATGATTTGAATGGCTTTGAGAATTTCATAGCAAAATAAACCGTTCTGGTTCTTGCCCAGCCATTGGTCTGGCGGTAACCTGTTACTGTACCGTCATTTTCTACGCGTACATATGTCCATACATTTTTGCCTTCATAATTATAAATTCCTGCAGTAAGATCTAAAATGATGTGTGCCTGATCAGATTTTGGGAAAGTGTACCGGTGAACTCCGGTTCTTGTGGAAGCAGTCAGCTCGGCTAAAATATTATGGTCATCCAGCTTCACTTTGTAATATCCAGCTTCAGCTTTTTCATTCTGATGAGAGAATCTGCTCCGGTAGCCACTTTCAGGATTGGAGGCTGTTCCGGGATTCAACTGCAGCTTTCCGACAGTTGGCATAATCAGGAAATCTCCAAGGTCGGAATGTCCCGTTCCGCTGAAATGGGTGGAACTGAAACCGACAATGGTTTTGTCTTCATAACGGTATCCTGCACAGTATTTATAGACCTCGCCGTTGTATTTTCCATTGAGTTCATACGAAATGGTATCGGTTTCCGGGCTCAGCTGTACGGCTCCGAAGGGAACGGTAGCTCCGGGATAGGTATGGCCCATCTTTTCAGTTCCTATTAAAGGATTTATATATTGTATCAGCTTTTCAAACTGCTGAGCTTTCGAATATTGACCGAGAAGTAAAAGGAGTATAGCTGCAAGAGTTGCTGTGTTTTTCATGAATGAATATATTTTCAACAGTAAAATTAATTAAAAATTGAAGAATAATCATTTATTGCTTTGCTTTATATACAATTCATCCGGTATTCAGTTTTTTTCTGAGAAGCGAAAACCTATTCCATGCAGATTTTCAATAAGTATATTCTGCTCATCCGCGAACACTTTTCGCAGTCTGGAGATAAATACATCCAGGCTCCGTCCCATAAAATAATCATCATCTCCCCAGATTGCTTTCAGTATGTCTTGTCTTCTGACAACTGTATTTTTGTGGCGGATAAAATATAAAAGCAGATCAGATTCTCTCTGTGTAAGGCTAATGGTATTTTCTGTATCCTGAAGAGTGTAGTTCTTGGGGTCAAAATAATATTTCCCCACCTTGTATTTAAGCGGAGAGATATCTGTTTTTCTGCTGCGTTTCAGGAAAACTTCAATTTTTAAAATTAATTCTTCTATACTGAACGGTTTTACCAGGTAATCATCGGCACCTATTTTAAGGCCTTTGATTCTGTCCTCTTTCAGGGCTTTTGCAGAAATGAAAATAATAGGAATTTCAGAGTTGCTGGTACGGATGTGTTGTGCCAGCTCAAATCCATTGAGGCCAGGCATCATAATATCCAGCAGGCAGATATCAAAATTTTGGCTGTTGAAGGCTTCAAGGGCGGATTTTCCATCCTGGTAATGATCTATATCATAATAGCTTTCCAGGCTGTCCTGGATAAGGAAAGCTATAGTTTTGTCGTCTTCTGCATATAAAATTTTAGATTTTTCCATTGCTTACATTATTAAATTTAAAACGGAAAAAACAGAGTAACAGTAATTCCCTTATCCGGATTATTTTCAACAGAAATTTTCCACTGATGCTGCTGGACAATTTTTTTTACATAAAATAGACCTAGCCCAAAACCGTTGACCTCATCACTTTTTTTTGTACTGACCCTGTAAAACTTATCAAAAATATGAGGAATATTTTTCGCAGGAATTCCCATTCCGTTATCTTTAAACTTTAAATATAAACCTTTTGAATCTTTATTCGATGAAATGGTAATATCGGGCTTTGTATCGCAATATTTAACAGAGTTATCCAAAATATTATAAATGATATTTGTAAAGTGAAATTCGTCTGCAATAATTGAGAGGTTATCTTCAATTTCTATATGGAGCGTGAGATCTTCATTCTTTTGCTGCAAGGTATCTGCAATTTCCCGGATAAATGGAAGCAGTATTATTTTCTGAGGTTTTAATAACAGTCCGGAAGCATCATTTTTCGCAATATTTAGTATTTTTTCAATGTGATTATTGAGTTTATAGCTTTGATTGATGATGATGGAAGTGTAGGCTTCCAGTTTGGGATTTTCCTGTATGATATTGTGCTTATTCAGAGCTTCCGATGCTAAAAGTATTGAAGATAAAGGGGTTTTGAACTCATGGGTCATATTATTGATAAAATCCCTCTGCAGTTCTGAGAATTTTTTTTGCTGAATAATTGTGTATATAGAATACACATAAACAAGAAGGATGATGAAAAGGGCCAGTGTAAGCAGGTACCAAAACCGCAATGAACTGATCAGATAGGTTGTTTTGTCAGGAAAACGGATGGAAAAATAATAGGTCAGGTTTTTATGTTTTGGAAAATTAATAACCTTATCACTTGGAGCTTCCTGGTTTTTCGACATATATTTTCCATAAATCATTTTATCACTATGGCAGTTGTACAGGGCATACACATAATCTGTATTGATTTGGAAACGGGTAAATTCTGTTCTCAGATAATGTTCGAGCACTGCGGGATGAAATTCATTATTAATATTAACTACATAATAATCATTAGAAATATTCTGTACAGGATTTTCGGTAAAAGAAGTTTTTCCTCCGGATAATTTTTCAACAACCTCCAGTAAAGCGATATTCACCTTCTGGTTAAATTTTTTATCCTCAAGATTATAGGCCTGCCGGGTCCATAAAAGCTGAGCTGTCATAATTCCGATGATAGCAAAGAACCCGAGCGTTATAATAATATTGAGTTTTTTAATTTCCATTTCTGGAGCAATATTATCCAAAAATATCTATTAATTTTTTATCATTAACAACTTGTTAACAAATGTTTGATAGCAATTAACAAGTTGCACGGTTAATGCGCTTTACATTTGTTATATCAAAAAATAATAACTGATTATTTTAATTTTGTAACTCATAAAATTTATACTCATGAAAAAATTAAAAATTACAGCCCTTTTAGCAGTTTTGGCGTTCTCTCCATTTTATGCCAATGTATTTCCTGTTGAAAGCAATTCAGTAGTAAAAATGATCGCTGATGCTATTAAATGGAAAGCAGAATCTATAGACGTAGGAACCATTCCTCAGGGAAAACCTAAGCTGATCAGATTTGAATTTACCAACACTTCTTCAAAGCCTATAGTTATTGAAAATGTGGCTCCTTCATGTGGATGCACAACAGCAGATTATACTAAAACGCCTATTCTTCCCGGAAAAAAAGGATTTGTAGAAGCGAGTTATAATGCAGCAAGCAAAGGGGCATTCATGAAAACAGTGAATGTAACCACAAGCGATAGCAAAACTCCGAAAACACTTTCTTTCAAAGGAGTAGTTTCATAATAAAATTTTACAGCAGCCATTATAGAAATAACCTTGTAATTCTTTACAGGGTTATTTTTATGATTTTTCCGATCTGTAATTAGTTTTATCCTTTATTTATAATTTACTGTTGTTTTGTGGTAAGATTTTAAACAGAGCAGGAGAATAACTATTTATAACATTATTATTTATCGCATTATTTTCAATGGCATCCGTTCAATATTTAGTATTTTTAGGAAAAAATAAAATCTATGAATTTATATACACAGCCAATGTTGCGCGAAGGTGCATTACAGGATAAAGTAGCGATTGTAACTGGAGGCGGAAGCGGTCTTGGAAAAGCAATGACCAAATATTTTCTGGAACTGGGGGCAAAAGTGGTGATCACTTCTCGTAATCTGGAAAAATTACAGGGAACTGCAAAAGAGCTGGAAGAGGAGACCGGCGGAAAAGTTCTGTGTGTTGCCTGTGACGTAAGGAACTGGGATGAGGTGGAAGCAATGAAAGAAGCAGCCTTGAAAGAATTCGGGAGAATAGATATTTTACTGAACAATGCAGCCGGAAACTTCATTTCTCCGACAGAAAGACTCACGCATTCAGCTTTTGATTCTATTTTGGATATTGTTTTAAAAGGAACGAAGAACTGTACTCTATCTATCGGAAAGCATTGGATCGATTCTAAAAGCCCGGGGACTGTTTTAAATATTGTAACAACCTATGCGTGGACTGGATCTGCTTACGTGGTTCCTTCAGCATGTGCCAAAGCTGGAGTTCTGGCTATGACAAGATCTTTAGCGGTGGAATGGGCAAAGTATGGGATCCGTTTCAACGCGATTGCACCGGGACCTTTCCCTACCAAAGGAGCATGGGACAGGCTTCTTCCGGGAGATCTTCAGGAAAAATTCGATATGAGGAAAAAAGTTCCTTTAAGAAGAGTGGGAGAACATCAGGAGCTGGCTAACCTTGCCGCTTATCTGGTTTCGGATTATTCTGCTTATATGAATGGGGAAGTAGTGACTATAGATGGTGGCGAATGGCTTCAGGGAGCCGGAGAGTTTAATATGCTTGAAGATATTCCAAAAGAAATGTGGGATGCGCTTGAAGCAATGATCAAAGCAAAAAAAACAAACTAAAATTTTTATAAAATGAACCCGGATTTGTAACGATTCCGGGTTTTTTTATAACTTATCACAGAAATAGTATAACTTATTCCAATGAACTATAAACTTCCAGGCCTTATTGCAGCAGCAGCGGCAGTCTTCCTGTTTTCAGGATCTGCTTTAGCACAGGATATACCGAAATACAGTTATGTAGAGGCGTTTAAGCCCTTCTTCTATCCCCAGACCGGTACAGAAACCCGCTCCGCAAGCGGACAGCCGGGACATGCCTACTGGCAGAACTCGGCAGATTATGATCTGAATGTAAGTCTTAACGATGTAAAAAATGAAATCACCGGAACGGCTGAAATTACCTATACCAATAACAGCCCCGACCAGTTAGGTTTCTTATGGCTGCAGCTTGACCAGAATTTATTCTCAAAAGATTCCCGTGGAAACGCAGTTGTTCCGCCATCAGGAAGCAGAAACGGAGCTCACGGCGAAGAGCTGGATGGAGGTTATAAAATTAAATCTGTAAAGCTTGATGGTAAAGATGTAAAATACACAATTACCGATACCAGAATGCAGATTGATCTTCCTAAAGAACTGAAAGCTAAAGGGGGTGTTGCTAAAATAAAAATTGAATATTCCTTTACTTCCCCGGAATATGGATCGGACAGAATGGGAATTCAGAAAACAAAAAACGGTAAAATATTTACTATAGCCCAGTGGTATCCAAGGATGTGTGTGTATGATGATGTAATGGGCTGGAATACCCTTCCTTATATTGGGGCATCAGAATTTTATCTGGAATATGGTCATATTTCTGCCAACATCACAGTTCCGGCCAATCATTATGTAGTGGCTTCCGGAGAGCTTCTGAACTATAAAGAAGTATACAGCAAAGAAGAAAATAACCGTTGGGAACAGGCGAGGAACAGTGATAAAACAGTTATGATCCGTCTGGAATCCGAAATCGGGAAAAATCAGGCTTCAGGAACAAAAACATGGAAATTTAAAATTGATCAGACCCGCGATTTTGCATGGGCTTCATCTCCGGCATTTATTCTGGATGCAGCAAAAATAAACCTTCCGAGCGGTAAAAAATCTGTAGCCATATCCGCTTATCCCGCAGAAAGTGCAGGTGAAAAAGCTTGGGGCAGGTCTACAGAATATACAAAAGCAGCAATTGAGCATTATTCTCAGAAATGGTATGAATACACCTATCCGGCAGCAACCAATGTAGCAGGAAATGAAGGTGGAATGGAGTATCCCGGAATTGTCTTCTGTCACATGGATTCCGCAGGTGAAGACCTTTGGGGAGTTACGGATCACGAATTCGGGCACAACTGGTTTCCGATGATCGTAGGTTCCAATGAGAGGCTGTTTGCATGGATGGATGAAGGCTTCAATACCTTTATCAATGAGTTATCCACAAAAGCTTTTAACAACGGAGAATATTACAGGAAAAAAGATATTGCCAGAAGTGGATCCTTTATGATGGGCGATAATATGGAGCCTATTATGGTAGGTCCGGATAACATGAAGGAAAGGAGCATAGGAGTTCTGGCTTACTTTAAGCCGGGAATGGGGCTGCAGATGTTAAGAGAGACAATTTTAGGTCCTGAAAAATTTGATAAAGCATTCAAAACCTATATTAACCGTTGGGCTTTCAAACATCCTACGCCCTGGGATTTCTTTCATACCATGGAAAATGTTTCCGGAGAAGAACTGAACTGGTTCTGGAGAGGGTGGTTTATCAATAAATGGAAGATCGACCAGTCTGTAAAAGATGTACAATACATCAACGGAGATTTTAAAAACGGTGCCCAGATCACAGTTGAAAATCTTGGACAGCTTCCGATGCCTACTACGGTTCAGGTAAAATTTAAAGACGGTACCAAGCAGGTTGTAAAAATCCCTGTTGAAGTTTGGAAACGCAATACAGAATGGTTATTCAATATCAATTCAGATAAAGAAATTAGTGAAGTAATGCTTGATCCGGATTCTATGGTGCCAGATGTTAATCCGAAAAATAATATCTGGCCTTCAGCACAGACAAAACCGGTTGAAAAGATTAATACGAAAGAGTTTGCAGGAACATACGGAACTGCAAGTGATCCCATCAAACTGGTCTTTACTGATAAAAACGGGAAGCTTTATGCGAAGGCAGGGAACCAGCCGGAATTCCCCCTTGAATATGCCGGAAACAACCAGTTTACCTTTGAAGAAGCCGGAATAACACTGCTATTTAGCAAAGATAAGAAAGGACTTGTTTTTAAACAGGCCGGAAGAGAATATAAATTTACCAAAGAATAAAAGGTATATTGATCTTATAAAAAACCGAAATTTCAGATTTATGAAGTTTCGGTTTTTTTTGTTTGGAAAAGAACTGGAAGGAAGAGGGAAGTCTGAAGATGGAAGCCCTATTGGTTTCTTCATTCGAGAATTAGGTTCATTGATAAGAATGATTAAATTAACAACCTTTAATTACTTCTTCCGGTTACATGGACTTCCATCCTCCCTCTAAAAATTAACAATAATATATCCCCAACTTTTATTATCTCTAATCAGGATATTCTATTTTTGTGATACTAATTTTAAAATAGGATTATGAATTTCAGATTTTCAATTGTATCCCTGTTGTTCTTTGTACTGGGATTTTCGCAGGATCTTAAAGTGATGAGTTTCAATATCAGATTGCAGGTTGCTTCAGATAAGGAAAATGCATGGACAGAAAGAAAACAGGATGTTGTGGATCTGTTAAATTACTATCATCCCGATTATTTCGGAGTTCAGGAAGCGCTTCCCGAGCAGATGAAAGATATTAAAGCAGGCCTTAAAAACTACGATTATGTAGGTGTAGGAAGAGATGACGGAAAGGAAAAAGGGGAGTTTTCAGCTATTTTTTATGATACGAACAGGCTTCAGGTGGTAAAATCCGGAACATTCTGGCTTTCGGAAACACCGGAAATACCTTCCAGAGGATGGGATGCAGCCCTTAACAGGATCTGTACCTATGCTTTTTTTAGAGATAAAAAATCCAAAAAAGAATTTCTGGCCATGAACTTTCATTTTGATCATATAGGAAATGTGGCGAGGGTAAAATCCTCTGAACTTATTCTGAAAAAAATCAAAGAGATGAATCCTAAAAATCTTCCTGTAACCTTAAGTGGTGATTTTAATTTAACAGAAGATTCGGAGCCTATAAAAATACTTTCCCAGAATCTGAATGACAGCTTTTATCATTCCGAAACAAAGCCTTACGGCCCGAAAGGAACATTTACCGCTTTCAATGTGGCTGAAATCCCTAAAGACAGAATCGATTATATTTTTGTAAAAGGATTTAGAATAAAATCCCAGAGACACATCAACGACAGGAGAGAAAACCTGCTGTATCCGTCGGATCATTTTCCGGTTTTAGCGGAACTTGCTTTTTAATTCAGGATCAGTTTACAGGAAAATCAATTTCAAATCCAATTCCTCTCAGGGATTGGATTTTTTCTCAATAGAATTGGGCAGTTTAAAGCGATCTTGAATAACTTACGATTTTCCTTTCTTATAAAGTGAAAGACTAATATCCATAAAACATTATTATAAAAGAAATTCCTTTTCTGTGTGACATTTTCGCTAATTTTGATATTTATTTTTAAAAATTAGAGATATGAGACGATTTCTTTATGCTCTGGTAGTTACTGTTTCAATGCAGCATATTGCTGCCCAGGAGCTGTATATGCCAAGAAATATTAAGAAAGCCTATGAGAAAGGAACCCGCGATATTTCCGGCGCTCCAGGCAAAAACTATTGGCAGAATAAAGGGATTTATAATGTTGAGGTAAAAGTGGATGCCGGAAGCAAAACAGTTTCCGGAAAAGAAACCATCACATACAGCAATAACAGCCCCGATGAACTTCAAGAACTGGCGATCAGATTTGTGAATAACCTTCATAAACCGCAATCACCCAGATCAGGTTCCGTGTCTAAAGAATTCCTGTCGTCAGGGCTTCATATAAAATCATTTGTTGTAAATGGCGAGAAGTATGCGGTAAACAGTGATGACTGGGGAACAGTAGAAAAAGTAAAGCTGAATAAAGCGCTTAAAGCCGGAGCAAAAGCCGAAGTGAAAATAGAATGGGAATACCCGCTTTCCGTACAGAGTGGAAGAGAGGGACAGATAGATCCTGAAACTTTTTATGTAGCCTATTCTTTCCCGAGAATTTCCGTGTATGATGATTATAATGGCTGGGATATGCTTCCCCATTCGGATCGGCAGGAATTTTATAATGACTTTAATGATTACAGTTTTACCATTTCTGCACCAAAGAATTTCGTAGTCTGGGCTACCGGTGATTTTCTGAATCCTGAAGCCGTACTGCAGCCGGAATATTTAAAAAGATATAAAGTTTCTCTTAAAAGCGACAAGGTGGTCCATATTGCTTCTGAGGAGGAAATAAGATCCGGAAAGGTAACCAGGCAGAATAAATGGAATGTGTGGAAATTCAAAGCCAATCACATTACGGATTTCTGCTTTGCATTAAGCAGTCATTATGTTTGGGATGCAGCAAGCGTCCAGTTAAAAACAAAAAGAGTAAGTGTTCAGGCCGGATATAAATCCGGAGCAAAAGACTTTGAGCAATATGTAGACTGGATGAGGTATAATCTGGACTGGTTCTCCAAGAAATGGCCGGGCGTGGAATATCCTTATAATGTTATGACTGCGATTCAGGGGTATGCGGATATGGAGTATCCAATGATGATTAATGATACAAGTATTCCTGATGATCTTCGCGATGCAAGGCTTACTGCAGATCACGAGATTGCTCATACTTATTTTCCTTTTTATATGGGAATCAATGAAACCCGTTATGCTTTTATGGATGAAGGCTGGGCAACTACCCTTGAATACCTGATCGGAATTGATGAAAACGGTGAAGCAGCAGCAAAAGAATTCTATAAAAATTTTCGTGTTAAAAAATGGATCAATGACCCTTCTGCGGAGCAGGACCAACCGGTTATTACAATGAGTACGCAGGTAAGCGGAGCCGGATACGGAAACAATTCCTATGTAAAGGCATCTCTGTCTTATCTTGCATTAAAGGATTATTTAGGAGACGAGCTGTTCAAGAAAGCACTTTTGCATTATATGAACAACTGGAATGGAAAGCATCCTGTACCTTGGGATTATTTTAATTCAATGAATACAGGTTCCGGAAAAAATCTGAACTGGTTTTTCCAGAACTGGTTCTATACCAATAACTATATTGATCTGAAAATAACCGGCATTACACAGCTCAATGATCTTCTTACTGTCAATATAGATAATGTGGGTGGCTTTGCAATTCCTTTTGATGCTGTATTACATTATGAAGACGGATCGGTGGAAAAACTTCATTTTTCACCTTCTTTATGGGAAAAGAATCAGAAGGATGCAGACCTTGTAATTCCTATCAAAAAGAAAGTGAAAGCAGTGACACTGGATGGAGATATTTTTATGGATTACACACCTGAAGATAATATGAAATCATTATAAAAGAAAAGCCTGAATAGCATATTCAGGCTTTTCTATTGAAATCAATTTATTTTTTTTAATAAAGTCTTAATCCAGCTCTTGCTCCTGTAGAAGCTACTACAGATTGCATTCTGGTTTTTTGTCCGGAAGAGAACATGAACATTGCTGCGTCATCCACATAATCCATATAATTCATAAACATTACAGATCTTTGAACTCCAGTACAAGTGTTGTATAATGGATAAGTAGGTTTTCCGTAATTAGCAGTTGTTTGTGTAGGAGTGTCTGTTACCAAATCGTCTCCACAATTAGCATCTCCCCAAATGTGTCTAAGATTCAAATAATGTCCTACTTCATGAGTAGCCGTTCTTCCTAAGTCATAAGGTGCAGATGATGTATTTCCGAAATATTTAGCTGCAATTACTACCCCGTCATTCCAAAGTCCTGCAGATTCTGGAAATGTTGCATAGCCAAGAATTCCTGCCATATCACTAACTACCCATATGTTAAAATAATGTGTAGGATCGGTAGCGTCTATTCCTTTAGTTGATGTTTTTTTCATCGCATCATTTGTTTTCCAGCTTCTTACAGTCGTGGCTTTTCTGTTAACCGTTACTAATCGGAATTTAACACCGATATTACCTGCTGCAGTAGAAGTGAATTCTGCTGGAATTTTATTAATATCACTATTAGTAGCAGAGTAATCTGCATTTAATGTATTGATTTGGGATTGAATCTGGGCATCAGAAATATTTTCTGCAGAAGTTCTATATAGTACATTAACAACAACCGGAATTTCTACAGTGCCATCTGCCAGAACTTTTCCCATTTTTAAATCATTGGCAAATTTTTCGGTATTCGCTTCAAGGTTAACGAATCTTTGTCTGAGTTCTGCGTTGTTTTTTAATGCTTCCTGCCTTACTTCTTCAGACGCGCAACCTCTTTTAAACATATTACCTGAAGAAACATCTTCCTTTGCAGGGTTTTCGTTTTGATTTGTCATATTGTCGCTGTTACAAGCTGACATGAAGCTTAATACAATTGCTCCAAATAATAATTTTTTCATAAGCTGTTATTTTCTACGATTTCTGATGGTGAATTTATATTATTTAAAATTATTGTGCAACATATTTTTCATATTTTATTAAAAATAAATCAAACATTAGATTTATTTGTTGTGTAATTCATACTTTATTTAATAAAATTATGCATTTTTGTTAATTTTAAAAATATTGAATTTATTGAATTATTTTTTTTAAAATATAGCGTATTTTTAATCTGTACATATTTTACGTAAATTATTTTATTTATTATTAAGCTGTTAATAAAATAATTTTAATAGGGAGCCTCTTTTAAAAAGGATATTTCTGATATTTTTTTAATCTTATAAATAATATGTAATTATTATAAAAGCAAATAGCCTGAATTAAAAATTAACTCAGGCTATTTTATTTAAGTTTATTAGATGCGTATTATCTTAGGCCGGCTCTTGGACCAGCTGCAGCCACTACTGCCTGCATTCTTGTTTTTTGATTGGCAGAGAACATAAACATGGCTTTGTCGTCTACATAGTCCATATAATTCATGAACATCTGAGAACGGCTTACCCCTCCGCAAACTCTGTTTAAAGGATATGTTGGCGTTCCGTAGTTAGGTCCCGGAGAAGTAGGAGTGTCGTTGGAGTAATCTGTCTGGCATCCTGTATCAGATGATCCCCAAAGGTGAGGTAGGTTTAAATAATGGCCTACTTCGTGGGTAACTGTTCTGCCTAAATTGAACGGAGCGGAAGCACCTGTTTTTCCAATGTACTGATAGCCTATGACAAGACCGTCGTACCATAGTCCGGCAGATTCAGGGTAATAAGCATATCCCAGTGTCCCTGGCTGACTGTTCTCATCAAGGATAGAATTAACCACCCAGATGTTCAGGTTTTTGGTAGGATCAGTTGCGTTAATACCTCCGGTAGTCGATTTCTTCATTTCTTCCAAATCAGATCTCCATCCTGTTTTTGTACTTTGCTTACGGTTTGTTGCTACCAGCTTAAAACTGATTTTTACATTCCCTGCGGCAGAAGGCTGAAACGCTGTAGGTATTTTATTAATATCAGAATTAGTGGCAGCATAGTCTGCATTCAGCACTGCGATTTGCTCTGCAATTCTTGCATCAGAAATATTCTGGGTAGAAGTGTTGTAGATCACATTGAAAACAACCGGAATCTCCACTGTTCCGTCTGCAAGCACTTTGCCCATCATGATGTCTCTTGAAAATTTTTCAGACTGTAACTCATTAGCTTCAAATCTGGCTCTTAGTGCCGGATCGCTTTTGAGTGCCTTTTCCCTTATGATGTCAGAGGGACAGGCCCTTTTTGATGCCATTGTGCTTGAAGGATTTCCCGGATCCTGAGGTATATCCTCCTGGTTGGACATATTATCACTGTTACAAGCAGACATGAAGCCCAGAACTAAAGCTCCGAATAATAGTTTTTTCATAAAATATTGTAAATGGTTTGTGCTCCAAATTTATAGTATAAAAAATTAATGCACAAAAAATATTCACATATAATTGAATAATTATTATCAAACAGCGATGAATATTGAGTATTATTTGATTTTTGTTTATTTTGATTGAATTTTAATCAATTTAATGAATCGAATTTAAATATTCTTTATTTGAAATTATTTTAATTAAAAATATTTACTTAATTATTTTTATTGATTTATATTTTTAATTTTTTTTGTTTGGTAAGACTAACCTGCAAAGCCATTTTTAATAGCAAAAACTGCCAGGCCAACCCGTGTTTTCAGGTCCAGTTTGTCGCATAGCTGGTCGCGGTAGCTTTCTACAGTTCTCGGGCTGCAGCACATTCTATCAGCAATTTCCTTATAGCTCAGCTCGGTAACGGTATATTTCAGGAATTCTCTTTCGCGGTCCGAAATTCTCACAGCATTTTCTGCTTCCTTTTCTTTGTTCAGGCTGGAAAATATGATTTTTGAAGCCCATTCAGGATAAAAGAAACCGTCAGAATTTAACTTTGTTAATGCAGTTTCCAGATCCTTAGGGTGTGTATTTTTTAGTAAGTATCCCTTCGCGCCGTTTCTGATCATCTTAATAACACTGTTGTCGTCGCCCTGCATGCTCAGTGCCATTACTTTAATCTCCGGATGATTCAGTGTAAGCCAGGCAGCAGTTTCGAAACCGTCCATAATCGGCATACTGATATCTAGAAGAACAATGTCCGGAATTTTACCATTATCTTCAAGCTTCTGGATCAGGTCCTTGCCATTCTCACAGACATAGATTACTTCAAATTCATTAAAATTATCAATAATTCCTTCCAGTGCTTTGGCGATTAGTACGTGGTCATCAACAATTACTATTGTTTTTTTCATGGCTGTTTTTTTAAAATAATTTTGAGTGTAGTTCCGGTATTTAGCTGACTTTTAAGACTGAAATCCGCACCTATGATGGCTGCTCTGTTTTTCATATTGGTCAGGCCAATGCCGTTAGACTTTACCTCTGTGCTGTCGAATCCAATGCCGTCATCCCTGAGATTAAGCTCCCAGAGTACCTCTTCAGAAGTATTCAGGTTGATAAAAATATTTTTACAGTTTGCATGTTTGATGCTGTTCTGAATAAATTCCTGAATGATCCGCAGAAGTACATTTTTGTGGACAAATCCAAGATCAAGCTGCTTAAAGTTGTGTTCAAAACTTACATGGCATCTTTTGAAAGTGTTGGTATTGTCTACCTCTTCCTGGATCAAAGTTACGATTTCCTTCTGGTTTATATTATCGTCTGTCAGTGTTTTTGAAAGGCTCCGGAGGTCTTGTAACGACTGATTTATAATTTGGGAAACCTGATCGATTCTTTCGTTTACTTCAGGCACCCTGTTTTCGTAAAGCAACTGTTGGGTATACAGGCTCACAAGTGTCAGTTTCTGGCCGATATTGTCATGAAGCTCGCGTCCTATCTGCTGCATCGTGGCCTGCTGGATCTCAAGCTGTGTGGCCAGGAGTTCCCGTTTGTGGATTTCATTTTTTATTTCAATTTCATTCATATATTCTCTTTTGCGCTGCTGGTATTTCCTTATGTAAACAATTACTGCGGATACAAACAGTACAAAGAATATATTAAACAAAATTAATACGATGATGAGCTCTGTTTTCCCCATATGAATGAAATTGAAAATAATAAATACATTATAATTCCTGACATAAGAAAATACGTAAAATAAATATAATATATTTCTCTGTATTCCCTAATAAGATTAAAGAATGTCCAGAATGGAAGTGTTCCTATATAGAATAAAGTCACTCCAAGATTAATATAAAACATCTTATTCCTGCTGAAGTTCAGGATTTCAGAAGAATTGATTTGTTTATAGTATTCCATGATCACTAACACCATTAAAAGCAGACATCCTACTGTATAGTTAAAGGATAAAATGATCTTTTTTGTGGTAAAGAATAATTCACTTGATAAAAATGACAAAAGATACAGCAGGGACATGATGTAGAACAATTTTGGCTTGCCTAGGGATTTTGCAGCATAAAGCCAGTAAAAGAAAAGGAATTCAAAAGGAATTACAAAATAATTGTAAAATTTCTGCTTATTGTAGTCTATGATTAAATCTCCCCATTTTCCTATCACTTCAGACAGGAATATAATAATGAGATAAATGGAGAAATACTTCCAGTATCCTTCCTTATTACTGCGATTATAGTAAATAACCGATATAAAGGCAGCGAGTCCTTCTGCCCAAATCATAGAATCTTGGAGTATTTTCTGGAAATCTGTCATTTTTTTTAGAGTAAGATAACGTGTTTATGATATTAAGGAAATTGCTCTATTTTTGGACTTTCCGGTGGAGATAATACTCCATGGTTTTCTGCAAGCGTTTCAAGACCAGCCGGCTGTCCGTTTTTTGAAGCCATTGCTAAAATTGATTCTGAATTAAACGGACAGAAATCATAGTTAAGCATTTCCCCCGTTTCATCCGCTTTTTTCAGAGTCGGGATCATTACTAAAGTATGTCTTTCCGCATATTCCTTTTCTACAGGATGACTTTCCATAATGGCCCAGTCTTCGGCTTTTGGATAGGCAGCATAATAGAATCTGATGCCTAGATCTTCTTCAGTAACTGCAGGATTTACTTTTGCTGCTTCATTCTCAACACATGCTATAAATTTTTTCAGTTTAGGAAGATCAAACCATATGGCATGAGAATCTGTAATCCCCAATTCTTTATTAACAGCCTGCATCTGATTGTTTCTGTAGTTGCCTATTAACTGCTGAACAAGTTCTGAAGCCATGGTGTTTGCGCTTGAGGCAGATTCGCTTGCACCGGCCTCATAAGTAGATTTTGTTTTCATAACTTTAGTTTTATAAAAGAATGTTAGTTAGTAGTGCAAATCTCGTAAAAATTTCAAGGTAAACCGATGTGTTTTTTCCTGTTTATTTTCCGTGTTTTTACGGATTGTGTATAGGCTGTAAAATAATAAAGCCCAAGTGACTTTTAGGCTCCATATTTATAATAAATAAGTAAAATCAAAAAAGCCGGAGTAAAACCTCCGGCTTATAGCTAAATACAAGGATATTTTTTGGGGTCCCTGCATATATATCCTGTTGAGCAGCACAGTCCTGCAGGGCAGTTCATATCGATGTCGCATTCTGTGAGTACAGGCGATACACCGCCACTGATTCTTTTTAGATCAACTCTTTTTAACTTTTTCATACCGTTATTTTTAGAGGTTAATCAATAAGGCCGGGTCTGCATTCAGCCTGTCCGCAATTGATGTTGATCTGTGAACAATGTTCTGTAGCACACGTTCCGCTGGCAGAGCCATCAGGGTAAATTATTATATTGCAACTGCAGTCAATTTTTCCCCCTAAAATGGTTTTTAATGAGCTTCTTTTTAACTTTTTCATACTGATTTTGTTTTAGTTATTAATTTTTTTGAATTATAAATGTACTGATATTTCACATAGTTTTGATAAAAAATAGAATAAAAAAATAAGTGATGCAGATTGGGCTGCATCACTTACTTACAAAAATAATATATATGAAAAAAACTACTTATTGATCTGTCGGTCTGAAAACCAAACCGGTCTCTTCAAAATAATCCAAAGTGATTCTGTCTCCGTCGTTTACTTTCCCTGCAAGAATCTCCCGCGATAATTTATTTAATACCTCCTGCTGAATTACTCTTTTCAGTGGTCTTGCTCCGAAGGAAGGATCATAGCCTTTGTTCATCAGATAATCCAGGGCATCCTGAGTGGCAGTCATGATAATATTACGTTTGCCTAACATGTCATTATAACCTCTCAGCTGGTACTGAACAATTTTTCCGATCTCTTTTTTGTTTAAAGGCTGGAATAATACCACTTCATCAATTCTGTTCAGGAATTCCGGACGCAGCGTTTGTTTCAGAAGATCAAAAACTTCATCCTTGGTTTTGCTGACGATCTCATCCTGATTATCTTCTGTAATGTCTTCAAAATTTTCCTGGATCAGGTGTGAACCTAAATTGGAAGTCATGATAATGATTGAATTCTTAAAGTTTACCACACGGCCTTTATTATCGGTCAGACGTCCGTCATCCAGTACCTGCAGCAGCGTATTGAATACATCCGGATGTGCTTTTTCAATCTCATCCAGAAGCACTACGGAATAGGGTCTTCTTCGTACGGCTTCTGTCAGCTGTCCGCCTTCATCATACCCTACATATCCCGGAGGAGCACCTACCAGTCTGGAAACACTGTGTCTTTCCTGGTATTCGCTCATGTCGATTCGTGTCATATTATTCTCATCATCGAACAGGTATTCTGCCAGAGCTTTGGCCAGCTCAGTTTTACCTACACCGGTTGTTCCCAGGAATAGGAAAGAGCCGATTGGTTTTTTATCATCACTCAGTCCCGCTCTGTTTCTTCTGATCGCATCTGCAACAGCTCCGATCGCTTCATCCTGTCCTACGACACGATGGTGGAGCTCGGCCTCAAGATTCAACAACTTCTCTCTTTCAGACTGAAGCAGTTTGGTAACAGGAATTCCTGTCCATTTTGCAATTACTTCAGAAATGTTCTCAGAGGTAACTTCCTCCTTAATGAGTTCATTCTGATGGTTTTGCATCTCTAATTCGAGTTTCTGCAAAGCATCTTCCTTTTCTTTTATTTTCCCGTACTGGATTTCTGCTACCTTCGCGTAGTCTCCGGCTCTTGAAGCTTTTTCTGCTTCCAGTTTCAGAGATTCTATATCTTTTTTAATCTGCGTTAAATCTTCAGACTTCTGTTTTTCTTTCAGCCACTTCGCATTGATCTCATTTCTTTCCTCAGAAATTTTTGAAATATCTTCTTTTAAATGGTCAATTTTTGTCTGGTTGCCTTCTCTCGAAATAGCGGCCAGCTCAATTTCAAGCTGCATTAATTTTCTGTCTAAGACATCCAGTTCTTCAGGTTTTGAATTGATTTCCATTCTTAATTTAGCCGAAGCCTCGTCGATAAGGTCAATCGCTTTATCCGGTAAAAATCTGTCCGAAATATACCGTTGCGACATCTCCACCGCAGCAATGATCGCTTCATCTTTAATTCTTACTTTGTGGTGGGCTTCATATTTATCTTTAATTCCACGAAGAATCGAAATAGCAGATTCCGTATCCGGCTCTTCTACCATTACCTTCTGGAAACGTCGCTCAAGTGCCTTGTCCTTTTCAAAATACTTTTGGTATTCATTTAAAGTGGTAGCGCCGATTGCTCTTAATTCGCCTCTTGCTAAGGCGGGTTTCAGAATATTGGCTGCGTCCATTGCACCTTCACCGCCTCCGGCACCTACCAGAGTGTGAATTTCGTCGATGAACAGGATGATCTGCCCTTCAGACTTGATCACTTCATTTACCACAGATTTCAAACGTTCTTCGAATTCACCTTTATATTTGGCTCCGGCAATTAGTGCTCCCATATCCAGTGAGTACAGTGTTTTGTCCATCAGGTTTTCAGGAATATCTCCGGAAATAATTCGGTGGGCGATACCTTCAGCAATGGCTGTTTTACCTACACCCGGTTCCCCAATAAGGATAGGATTGTTTTTAGTTCTTCTAGAAAGAATCTGAAGCACTCTTCTGATTTCTTCATCACGCCCGATTACCGGATCCAGTTTTCCTTCCGCTGCTAATTCGTTGAAGTTCTTAGCATATTTATTTAAGGATTGGTAAGTCTCTTCCGAACTGGCAGAAGTAGCCTTGCTTCCTTTTCTTAATTCTTTGATAGCACCTTCCAGCAGGCTTTTGGTAACGCCCATATCCTTAAGCATTTTGGATACTTCGGAACTGGTTTCCAGTAACGAAAGCCACAGATGCTCAATCGTTACATATTCGTCGCCCATTTTTTTAGCAATATTCGGGGCGTCCAGCAAGACTTTGTTTGCTGACTGGGAAAGGTAGATATTTCCTCCCTGAACTTTTGGAAGCTTTTCAATATTTTCCCTGTTTCTTTCCCTTACCAGATTGGCATCTGCTTCAGATTTTTTTAATAAAAAAGGTGATATGTTTTCATCTACCTGAAAGATACCTTCAAGTATATGTTGCGGTTCAATGCTCTGATTGCCAAATTCTATAGCAGTCTGCTGTGCTGCCTGGATGGCTTCTTGCGATTTTACAGTATATTGGTTTAAGTTCATATTTTTTATGTTTTTGGTAATAATTTATTGTTGGTTGAGTTTTTAAAAAGACACCAAGAAACCAAATTTTAAGGCCCGGTTTCTTAATGCCATCAGTTATTTAATCATTTAATCGGTTACCTTACCGCAAAAACTGTTCAATTATTAAATTTACAAAAAATAAGGACAAAATTTCCGGATTATCTATTTTTAACGTTAAATTAACTTGACAAAATTTCCGATTCCTTTAAATTTGCTTTGAAATAATGGAAAAACCGTCAGGTTTCGGAAAATTCAAAATAGAAAGAAGGGAGATTTTTAGTATTTAAAGGCTTTTAATGTAAACTTAACTTAAAATTTCCTTCCGCTGTAAGGGTGGCAAATCACAGATTTGATGGGCTGCTAAACGAAACTCCCGCTTGTGTGTTTAAAATCATGGCTTTAAATTAACATATTAACCTCAGAATAATTACTTTTGTATTTTACCAGATGGAGCTTAAAGAAAAACAAAGGAAAATTTTAGACGTAGCAGTAGAACTTTTCAAAGAGAAAGGGTATATGGGCAGTTCGGTAAGAGATCTGGCTACAAAGCTTAATATTAAAGCTGCGTCACTCTATGCCCATATCCGCTCAAAAGAAGAAATCCTGGAATGGATATGCTTCGGGATTGCGCAGCAATTTTTTGATGAGCTTCAGGAAGTGAAAAATATGGACATTGCTCCAAAAGATAAACTTAATTTATTTCTCGACAAGCACTTGTCTGTTGTTTTACAAAACCGGGATGTCACCCATATTTATTCCAACGAATGGAGGCATCTTGAAGAAAGGCTTCCCGAATTTGTAGAGCTGAGAAAAAACTATCAGGAAGATGTGGAGCAGCTAATCTCCGAAATTTACAAGGCAGAAAACTGGGAGCTGAAATCGCCTACTTTTACCACAAAATTCATTCTTCATACCCTTAATAATTCTTATTTCTGGTTTAAAAGAAACACAGAATCCACTTCTGAAATTACTGATGAAATAAGAGCTAAGCTCCTGTACGGGCTACTGGGAAATCAAAAGCAATAGTTTTTTTACCACAAAAGACGCAAAAGTTTTTTTTACACAAAGTTTAAATTTTAAGCTAAAGATTTTAATGCTTAGAAGTTCACATAAATTTCTTGAGAATCACACCATCATAGAAGAATCTGCCAGTCTATTTAATCTGCGAGATACGCATTTAGCATTAAGATTTTGATCATAAAAAAAAATAATTTAAAATGATCTTGTGAAAGATTTAGGCATTCAAGCTTAAAAAATATTTTTGATATTTCCTTAATTACTCTTCACTCTTTAAGATGTCCTAATGTTTCAAGTAAAGAAGCCTTTTCATTTAACCTAATAATTTGTACTGTTTAAAGCCAGAATAACTCATCGCCTCACTACTCAGTTATTTAGAATCATTTCGAAAAGTGACAAAAATCATAAAAATTTGGCCAGCAAGGAAATTCTTTTTAAATTTACACCTAACAAATGTTAGTTAGTAGGATATGGATTTTTCAGTTGAATATGTAAAGCTCGACCAGTTGAGACAGCTTCAGTCTGATCGGTTGACAGATTTGGTCGCCTATCTTGAAGAGAGATCAGAATTTTATAGAGGGAAATTTAATGAATCAGGAATATCTCCACAAGATATAAGGACCATTGAAGACATCACGAAACTTCCTATAACTTACAAGCAGGATTTGAGGGATAATTATCCTTTCGGACTTTTTACGGTTCCAAAAAATGAACTGCAGAGAATTCACTGTTCAAGTGGAACAACAGGAAAGCCTACAGTGGTGGGCTATACCAAAGAAGATGTCGATCTTTTCAGTGAAGTAGTGGCAAGATCATTATATGCCGCAGGAGCAAGACCGGGAATGCAGCTGCACAATGCTTACGGATACGGAATTTTTACCGGAGGATTGGGACTTCATTATGGTGCGGAAAAGTTAGGAATGAGCGTTCTTCCTATTTCAGGAGGAATGACAGCCAGGCAGGTGGATCTGATTTTGGATTTCAAGCCCGAAGTAATCTGCTGTTCACCGTCTTATGCATTAACGATTGCTGATGAATTTGCTAAGAGAGGAGTTTCTGCTGAGGATATCAGCCTGAAATATGCTGTTTTAGGTTCGGAGCCCTGGACGGAAATTATCAGAAGCCATATTGAAGAAAGACTGGGCCTTCATGCAACGAATATCTACGGATTGAGCGAGATCATCGGTCCCGGGGTATCCATGGAGGATTTTGAAGAGAAAGGAGGTTCTTACATTTGGGAAGATCATTTTTATCCTGAAATTCTGGACCCGGTGACTAAACAGCCGGTTCCTTTCGGAGAAGAAGGTGTTTTGGTGATTACCACTTTAACAAAAAAGGCCATGCCGCTTTTACGGTACTGGACCAATGATATCACCAGCCTTTATTATGATGAAAACGCCAAGCGTACCATGGTCAAAATGAGACCCATCAAAGGAAGAGCAGACGATATGCTGATTGTAAGAGGTGTAAATGTATACCCGAGCCAGATAGAAGAAGCATTTTCACATGTAAAAGGAGTGGTTCCCAATTATTACCTGACGCCAGTTGAAAAAGAGCAGATGTGTGTAGCATTGGATATTGATGTAGAAATTGATGATGAACTGGTGAAAATTCAAAAAATAGAGGCTGATACCGATGATTATTTTAATTTTGTCGGCAGCTTTGGAAAAAACATAGAAAACGAAATAAAAAAGAGGGTAGGAATTACCACAAAAGTAAAAATTCATGCCCAGGACAGCCTGCCAAAATGCGAAGGTGGAAAAATTAATAGAATACTTAAAAAATAATGAATTCATTTTATAAACTTAAAACGGTAAAGGTTCAGAAAGATACTCCTGATGCGGTAAACGTGGCAGTAGAAGTTCCCGAGGAACTGAAGGATAAATTCAGGTTCAAGCAGGGGCAGTATCTTAATTTCCGTATGATGATCAACGGAAATGAAGAAAGACGCTCTTATTCTATCTGCAACGCTCCGAGCGAAAAAAGCAATACACTGGAAGTGCTGGTGAAGCTTTTGGAAGGCGGAAAGGTTTCAGGATATTTCAATGAGCATCTTCATATGGACGAGGTACTGGAAGTAATGCCTCCAATGGGTGGTTTCAACACTTCTTACCACCCTACCAATGTGAAAACCTATGTAGGTTTGGCGGCAGGAAGCGGAATCAGCCCTGTTTTATCAAATATTAAGGAAAGTCTCTATCAGGAGCCGAACAGCTGTGCTTATCTTTTCTACAGCAACAGAAGCATGAATCATGTGATGAAAAAAGCTGAGATCGATAAATTGGTGGAGCATTTTAACGGAAGACTGAAAGTAATTTATCTGGTAAGCCGTGAGAAACATGAAGATCCTGTATTTGAAGGAAGAATTTCTGCTGAAAAATTAGAGCAGTTATTTGAAAGATATACAGATATTGATGTAAAAGAAGCCACTTATTTCATCTGTGGCCCTGCGGAAATGATTAAAGGGATTTCCGATTATTTAAAGAAAGAGAAAAAAGTACCTGCCATTCAGGTCTTATTTGAATATTTCACTGCTCCTGATGATGAAAATTCTGAGGAAATGAGTGATGAATTCAAGGCTATTGCCAATATAGAAAGTATGGTGACGGTGATCATTGATGATGATGAATATTCGTTCCACCTTAATTCTAAAAAAGAGAGTATCTTAGATAAAGCATTAAAAGACAATCTTCCTGTACCTTTTGCTTGCAAAGGAGGAGTTTGTTGTACGTGTAAGGCGCAGGTTCTGGAAGGAGAGGTTTTCATGGAGAAAAATTTTGCGCTTACCGAAGACGAAGTAGCCAGGGGCTATGTTCTGACGTGTCAATGTCACCCGACAACGAATGTGGTGATGCTTAATTATGATGTTTAATTCAATTTGAAAATGTGCTAATGTGTTAATTTGAAAATTAATTGATGCATTCTCAAATTTTCAAATTTTCAAATTAAAAAATTATGGACTTAGAAAAATTTGTTCAATACGTTCACGAAGAAAATAAAGTAGAACCGAAAGATGTAATGCCCGATGATTACAGAAAACTATTGGTTCGCCAGATCTCCCAGCACGCCCATTCTGAGATTGTCGGAATGCTGCCGGAAGCCAACTGGATCTCAAGAGCACCTTCATTGAGAAGAAAAATGGCTCTTTTAGCTAAAGTTCAGGATGAAGCAGGCCACGGATTGTATCTGTATTCTGCGACTGAAACCTTAGGAAACGGAACTATCAGAGCGGACAGAGATGCCACTTACGAAGATATGTTGGAAGGTAAAGCGAAATACTCAAGTATTTTCAATTATCCAACGCTAAGCTGGGCAGATATTGGCGCCATAGGCTGGTTGGTAGATGGCGCAGCCATTATGAACCAGGTGATGCTGATGGGGAATTCTTACGGCCCTTATTCAAGAGCGATGGTGAAAATCTGTAAAGAAGAATCTTTTCACCAAAGACAGGGCTACGAAATTCTGATGGCACTTTGTCGCGGAACCAAACAACAGAAAGAAATGGCTCAGGCTTCGTTAAACCGTTTCTGGTGGCCGGCTTTAATGATGTTCGGTCCGAATGATGACAGTTCACCTAACTCTAAAATCTCAATGAATTACAGAGTAAAAAGAGAAAGTAACGACAGTCTTCGTCAGAGATTTATCGACGTAACCGTTTCTCAGGCTGAATTCTTAGGGTTAACTATTCCGGATAAAGATCTGAAATGGAATGAAGAAAGACAACATTACGATTTCGGAGAGCTTCCGTGGGATGAATTCATGGAAATCCTAAAAGGAAACGGGCCATGTAACAAGAAAAGATTGCAGACCAAGGTAAAAGCACAGCAGGAAAACCTTTGGGTAAAAGAAGCGGCAAGAGCTTTTGCAGAAAAACAGGAAAAAATTTCAATCTAACAATATACTAATGTAAAAATGTAACAATTAGTTTGTCATTCTGAGCAAAGCGAAGAATCTCATCATTGGTAAATTGTTAGATTGATACATTGTTAAATTAATTTTAATTATGGCAAATTTAGATGTGTGGGAAGTGTTTATTCAGACTAAACCGGGACTATCCCACAAACACGCAGGAATAGTACAGGCACCCACGGCAGAAATGGCTTTGCAGAACGCAAGAGACGTTTACACCAGAAGAAAAGAAGGAACTTCTGTCTGGGTAGTTCCAAGTAAATATATTGTGACTTCAGAAGGAGTAGACAAGGAAGCTTTCTTTGATCCGGCAGATGACAAACTATACCGTCACCCGACGTTCTATGATATTCCTAATGATGTAAAAAATATGTAAACATAGAAGTTAGAAGTTAGATTCTAGAATTTAGTCTAATTTCTAACCTCTAATTTCTAAATTCTATAAAAAATGAATTCATTATATAATTATTTATTAAAGTTTGCTGATGACAGCTTCATTATGGGACAGAGACTGTCTGCATGGTGTGGTGAAGGTCCTTATCTGGAAGAAGATATTGCATTGACAAACATCGCATTGGACGAACTTGGCCAGGCCAATAACTTTTATGTGTATGCATCAAGAGTTATTGACAACGGTAAAAGTGAAGATGATTTGGCATTCTTAAGATACGAGCACGAGTATGTAAATGCACATTGGGTTGAACTTCCGAACGAAGATTACGCGCAGACTATTCTTAAAGTGTATGTATTCTCCGTATATCAGAAACTGATGTACGAAGCATTGTCAAATTCCGCAGATGAAGAACTTTCGGCTCTGGCTCAGAAATCTTTAAAAGAGGTAAGATATCACTATACACACGCTTCTTCCTGGATGAAAATTTTTGCTCAGGGAACAGAAGAAAGCCGTGAACGTTTGGTTAAAGCCCTTGATAACATTTGGGAATATACCAAAGGATTATTCGCAAAAGTGGAAGGAGAAGATAATCTGATTGCTTTAAACATTGCTCCGGATGTAGACGCGCTTTATGAAGATTTTCTGGTCATCACCCAAAAAGATTTTCAGGACTTTGGTTTAGAATATCCTGCAAATCCCTTCATGCAGCCTAAATCCAGAACAGGATACCATACAGAATATTTTGGATTTATCCTTTGCGAGCTACAGTATATGCAGAGAGCTTACCCTGGATGTACGTGGTAGTTCAAATGTAACAATCTGGCAGTTTACCAATGTAACAATTAATTGCTAGACTGTTAGATTGATAAATTGGTACATTTTAAAAATGAAAAATCCTTTAGAAATATTAGAAATGGTTCCCGATCCCGAAATTCCGGTGATCAATGTTGTGGAATTAGGTATTGTAAGAGAGGCAAAAGTTACGGGTGAGAATACCTGCGAAATAACAATTACACCTACTTATTCTGCCTGTCCTGCCATGTTCACCATTGAGGAAGACATTGTGAAGATCATGAAGGAAAACGGCTGGGATGCCAAAGTGGTAACCAAAATGTTCCCGATATGGACAACAGACTGGTTAACGGATGAAGCGAGAGAAAAACTCAGAGTATACGGAATCACACCTCCTGAAAAAGGAGCAGACGAGCATCATATCGGGAAACCGAAAAAATGTCCGCGTTGTGGCTCTGAGCATACGAAGCAGATCAGCAGATTTGGGTCTACCTTGTGTAAGGCTTCTTATCAATGTCTGGACTGTCTGGAGCCGTTTGATTATTTTAAATGTCATTAAAATGGTAAGAGGTTACTATCAAGATAAATGACTTGATTATGTAGACAATAAATGATACGACGAGTTTTGTCGTTAACAGCGCTTAGTTTTGCTTTAGTATCATTTTTTAATGATCTTATTTAAAATAATCAACACAAAACATTTATTATGACAAATTGCAACAGCCAGAAATTTCCATCAACCTGTCAGGAATCTACTCTTATTGAAACATTTCACAATACGGGAGAAGTTATCCGTTATCAAGAAATAGCCCCTATTAGTGCCAACTTACTAGATGGTGTTGTTCTGAAACAAGAAAATGGGAAATATTATAAAGCTATTTATACAGAGAATACCATTAATATAGAATGGTACAGATGTACTTATCCCACTGATTTAACAAATGGGACAGGAGATGAAGTTATGCTAACTAAAGCGATCAATACAGCGGGATATTTAGGTGCAACATTAAAATTTGATGCAAAAGAATATATTGTTAATAGTCAACTTTCTTTTCAGGATCTTTCATGTTTTAAACTTTTAGGAGATAAGCAGCATACACTTATTAAATCAAATACCACAAAACGATTTAATTCCTATTATTTAAAATTTACTAATTGTAATAATTTAATTATAGATGGTATAAGGATTAATCAAAATAAAAGTAATTTACAGGTTTATACTCAGACCGACTATGATAATGCAAGTAATGAATTAATGAGGGATTTTAATGGAGGTATCTACATTACAAATTCTACAGATATAGAGGTTACTAATTGTAGTTTTTTAGATCTATATACTCGAGGGCTTCAGTTTTATGGATGTAATGAAGGAGATATAAAAGTTACCCATAATTATTTTGAAAGTGAGATTCAAACTCAAATGTACAGGATGGAACATTTGGGACTTACACAATCTCATAATGTGAATTTTACAGTTGAAAATAATATTTTTAAAAACAAAGTGCCAAGAGATGGGAGTGATAATCCAATTCCTAATCCGGATCAAATGCCTTGTGCTATTTTTGCATTTGACTGTGGGCTCTTTGGTTCATTGCTTATTAATAATAATTATTTTGAATTTTGCGGTAGGAATAATACCGGACATCATAGGCTTTACGCAATAGATTTTTATGATAATGTGAATAATTTTATCATGACTAACAATGTATTTAGAAACACAACATGGGGAGCAATAAGGTTTGATTCAACTAGGAAAAATGCCGTAATCAGCAATAATATTATTCATCAATTGATTGCTGATGACAGTGGAATTATAAACTCATCGACACGAGGATCTCAAGTAGAATTCAAAAATATACTTATTAGCAATAACACCATCGAAACATCGAGTGATCAAAGCTATGGTATTATATTACAATCACAATATGATAATATTATTTCTGATAATATTAATGTTCTAAATAACACTTTTAATAAGCTGAAGCGAATAATAACAGTCATTGGCAATATCAGTAGCATTAATATTTCTGGTAATATTGCATCAGATGTTAGAGGTCCTGCAGTAGTATTTGAAGCTTATACATCTGACAATGTCTTTGATTCTAATGGAAATATAACATCATCTACCCATAAAGTGACATCAAATGTAGGAAATGTGTTGATTAGTAATAATAATTTTAAATCATTCCAAAGCGGAGACGGTTTTGTTGGAATTCTAATAAATGGAGTAACTATATATTCCCAAAGTAACCTAGATATTTATAAAAATTTTACAAAGCGTTTTGTAATTTCAAATAATCTTATTTTTGGCAATACCCAGGGATATGGGATTACCATTAATTCAATTAATGAATTTGATCCAATGACAACAGGCCCTCAAGTTATTGCAGGAAACTCTTTAGATGGAAAAGTTACAGTATCAAACAATGAAATCAGTGATGTTGGACGCGGTCTTTATTTAAGATGCCATAAAACTATTGCAAAAGATAATATTCTTTTTAATTGTACTATAAATGCTATTTTAGAAGATTATACAGATAATGTTAAATTCCAGAATTATTATAATAATAACCCCATATAAGGGTATAAAAGAAGCTTTTTCTTTTTTTAATTATGCAAGAAAATATTTTAAACATACCATCCCAGGTTTCCGATCCCGAAATTCCGGTGATCCATGTTGTGGAATTGGATATTTAATGTGCCAATAAATCAATGTATCAGTTTAACAAGAGCAAAATAATTGCTACATTGTTAAACTGCTGCATTGCTAGACTTATTTGCTGCATCGTTAATCTGTTAGATTGTTGCATTAAAGAGATTGCCACATTATTTTATATTGTTAAATTAGGGCAATATAATTTTTAATCATTTAATTTAAATTTAAACCATGTATACACAACTTGATATTGAAACGCATTTTGACGGAAAACTGAAAATTGCTTACCTCAACCAGCCGGAAACGATGAATGCCCTTACAAAGCCATCTTTATCAGATCTGAAAGATTTTATAAAAGAATGCAGCGAAGATCCTGCAGTAAGATGTGTGGCGATTTCAGGAAGAGGACGAGCTTTCTGCTCCGGGCAGAATCTGGAAGATGCCTTTGTACAGGGCAACGAACACCATGATAATGATATCATCAGAAAAATTGTAGTAGACTATTACAATCCCCTTGTTACCGAGATTACGAAATGCAAAAAACCTGTTGTGGCATTGGTAAATGGCCCTGCAGTAGGAGCTGGTGCGATGCTGGCCCTGATCTGTGATTTTGTTTTGGCAGTAGATAAATCCTATTTTGCTCAGGCATTTTCAAATATTGGACTCATTCCTGATACGGGAGGAACGTATTTCCTTCCAAAATTATTAGGAAGACAATTGGCTAATTATCTGGCATTTACAGGTAAAAGGCTGTCAGCTGAAGAATCTAAATCTTATGGCTTGGTAGCTGAAGTTTTTACTGAAGAAGAATTTGCTCCGAAATCTATGGAGATCCTCGAAAAAATGTCAAATATGCCGACTGCTGCTATTAAATTAACTAAAAAAGCCTTTGCTCAGTCTTACAACAATACGCTGAAAGAACAGCTTGAATTAGAAGCTGATCTGCAACAGGAAGCTGCACAGACAGAAGACTTCATCGAAGGGGTAAATGCCTTTTTACAGAAAAGAAAACCTGATTATAAAGGAAAATAAATTATAGAAACTAGAGGTTAGAAGTTAGATATTAGTAATTATGGAGTCTAACATTTAACCTCTAGTTTCTAATATCTATAAACAATGAAAAATATTGGAATTATTGGGGCAGGAACCATGGGCGTAGGAATTGCTCAGGTGGCTGCAACAGCGGGATGCAAGGTCGTTTTATTCGATGCAAATGCTCCGCAGATTGATAAAGCATTATCAGACTTAGAAAAGACTCTTCAGAAATTAGTGGATAAAACTAAAATTTCTCAGGAAAAAGCCACAGAAATCAGAAACAATATCGTTAAAGGTGAAGTTTTACAGGATCTGAAAGATTCCGATCTGGTAATCGAAGCCATCATCGAAAACAAAGACATAAAAACCAAAGTATTTACAGAACTTGAAACCTACGTTTCGGAAAACTGTATCATCGGTTCCAACACATCATCTATTTCTATCACCTCTCTCGGTGCAGAATTGAAGAAACCGGAGCGTTTCATTGGAATTCACTTTTTCAATCCCGCTCCATTGATGTCATTGGTTGAGGTTATTCCATCTTTACTAACAGAAAAATCATTAGCGGAAAAAATCTACAGTCTTATGAAAGCTTGGGGCAAAACGCCTGTGATTGCCAAAGATATTCCCGGATTTATCGTTAACAGAATTGCCCGTCCTTACTATGGGGAAGGATTAAGAATGGTTGAAGAAAATATAGCAACACCGGAACAGGTAGACGAAGCAATGAGAACACTGGGTAACTTCAAAATGGGACCATTTGAACTAATGGATCTTATTGGTGTCGATGTCAATTTTGCCGTAACCACAACCGTTTACAAAGATTATTTCTACGATCCGAAATACAAACCGTCTCTGCTTCAGCAAAGAATGGCTGAAGCCAAACTTCATGGGAGAAAAACAGGAAAAGGTTTCTATGATTATACGGAAGGTGCAGAGAAGCCGGTTGCTCAAAAAGATGATGCATTGTATCAGCAGATCTTTTTAAGAATTATTTCAATGTTGATCAATGAAGCGGTAGAAGCCAAGAGATTAGGGGTTGCTAACGACGAAGACATTGAACTGGCTATGCAGAAAGGAGTTAATTATCCAAAAGGACTATTGGCATGGGGGAAAGAAATAGGCTATTCAAAAATATCCGAAACCCTGCAAAATCTTTATGAAGAATATCAGGAAGAAAGATACAGACAGAGCCCTTTACTTCGTAAAATGTAACAATATAAAAATTTAACAGTGTAACAATAATTGGTACATTTTTACACTGTTACATTGGTAAATTAAAAAATTATGACGCCGAGACAAGTTGCAGATTATATGTTCGATCAGGATTATTTTTCCCAATGGATGAATATCAAAATGATCGAAGTCAAAGAAAACTATTGCTTAATAGAAATGCCCATCAAGAAAGAGATGATCAATGGGCTCAAAACCGTTCATGGAGGCGTTACGTTTGCTTTTGCAGATTCTGCGCTGGCATTTTCATCGAACAACACAGGAGATGCGGCAGTAGCCCTGAACTGCATCATCAATTTTACCAAAGCCGGAAAAGAGGGCGATGTTTTCAGAGCAGAAAGCATTCTGGTGAATGATACTAGAAAAACAGCTGTTTACGATATCAGGATCACCAATCAGAACAGTGAACTGATCGCAAAATTCGTCGGAACTGTCTATAAAATTGGAAAAAAAGTAACAGAATTATAAATAATAGCAATAGGCTTTAAGCAGTAAGCAATAGCTTTTTTTGAAGCTGTTAAAGCTTGCTGCCTACTGCTTATAGCTTAAAGCAAAATAAGAAATGAACAACGTATACATCATAGACTACGTAAGGACCCCAATCTCAAAACTGCAGGGTGGATTATCAGAAGTAAGAGCTGATGATCTGGCGGCAGTGGTTATTAAAGAAGTTATCGCAAGAAACCCTGAAGTTCCCGTAGAAGAAATTGAGGACGTTATTTTCGGATGTGCCAATCAGGCCGGGGAAGATAACCGTAACGTAGCCAGAATGGCCCTTCTATTGGCCGGACTTCCTTACAAAATAGGAGGAGAAACGGTAAACAGGCTTTGTGCTTCGGGAATGTCCGCGGTTGCCAATGCTTTCCGTTCCATTGCTTCCGGAGAAGGCGAAATTTATATTGCAGGTGGAGTAGAGCACATGACGCGTTCGCCTTACGTAATGTCTAAGCCCGGTACTGCTTTCGGAAGAGACAGCCAGATGTTTGATACCACTTTCGGATGGCGTTTTGTCAACCCAAAAATGAAAGAAATGTATGGCGTAGACGGGATGGGAGAAACAGCTGAAAATTTAGCAGATATGCATAATATCAGCAGAGAAGATCAGGATAAATTTGCCCTTTGGTCTCAGCAGAAAGCTACCAAAGCTCAGGAAAGCGGAAGACTGGCAGAAGAAATTGTAAAAGTTGAAATTCCTCAGAAAAAAGGCGAGCCTAAAATCTTTGATCAGGATGAATTCATCAAGCCTACATCTTCTATGGAAGGTTTAGGGAAACTTCGCCCCGCTTTCAGAAAGGAAGGAACGGTAACCGCTGGAAATGCTTCAGGCATGAATGATGGGGCAGCTGCTCTTATCCTGGCAAGCGAAGAAGCCGTAAAAAAATATGGTTTAAAACCAAAAGCGAAGATCTTAGGATCTGCCGTAGCTGGCGTGGAACCCAGAATTATGGGAATTGGGCCTGTAGAAGCTACACAGAAACTATTGAAAAGATTAAACCTTTCTCTGGACGATATGGATATCATCGAACTGAACGAAGCATTTGCGGCGCAGGCCTTAGCCGTGACCAGAAGCTTAGGATTGAAAGATGATGACTCAAGGGTAAATCCAAACGGAGGTGCTATTGCCATTGGCCATCCACTGGGAGTTTCCGGAGCAAGAATCATTGGTTCTGCTGCTATGGAACTTCAGAAGCAAGATAAAAAATATGCATTATGTACCCTTTGTATCGGTGTCGGACAGGGCTATGCAATGGTGATCGAAAAAATGTAATTTTTTCAATAATGTAATAATATAAAAATGTATCAATGTAACAATTCTTGTCATGTTGAGTCTGTTGAAGCATTTCAATTGGTAAAACTGTTAGATTGATACATTGTTAAATTAAATTTTTAACAAAAATTTTATGAACATCTACTCATACCACGGTATTCGTCCCATCATCAAGCCCTCTGCCTATATCCATCCGCAGGCGGTGATCATCGGGAATGTAGAAATCGGTGAAGAAGTATATATCGGTCCCAATGCTGTCATCCGCGGTGACTGGGGAAAGATTATCATTAAAGACGGAGCCAATGTTCAGGAAAACTGTACACTTCATGTGTTCCCGAATATTGAAACCATTCTTGAGGAATCTGCCCATATCGGACACGGGGCGATCATCCATTCAGGGCATATCGGTAAAAACTGCCTTGTAGGAATGAATTCCGTAGTGATGGATAAAGCGGTCATTGGTGATGAATGTATCATTGGGGCTCTTGCTTTTGTTCCTGCTAATTTTACATGCGGAGCCAGAAAACTTATTGTAGGAAGCCCCGCCAAGATCATCCGTGATGTTTCCGATGAAATGATCCATTGGAAAACTGAAGGAACCAAGCTTTACCAACAGCTGGCGAGAGAAGGGAAAGAAGCGATTCTTCCGTGTGAGCCATTCTCAGAATATGTAGAACAGACCGCTACCAAAACTGTGGATTACAGCATCTGGGCGGATTTAAAATAAATTTTAAACCTTATTCAAAAACGTATAAGGTTTTAATGATACAAACGAAAAAGAATATGATCAAAAAGATGCTCATTGCCTGTAGTATGCTGTTTGCTTTTCAATTCATGGTTTTAGCCCAGAATGAGAAAGGTAAACCGTTGACTATTGGAGAAGTAAGAACACTCAAGTCTAAGATCTTAAATGAAGAAAGAACTTTAAATATTTATCTGCCACAAGGTTTTGATAAAACAAAATCATATCCGGTTATCTATCTTCTAGATGGATCAATGAATGAAGACTTTATTCATGTTTCAGGATTAGTACAGTTTTTTAATCAAATGTATGCGATGCCTGAAACCATTGTGGTTGGAATTGCCAATATCGACAGAAAAAGAGATTTCACTTTTCACACCGATTTAAAAGATTTACAGAAAGATTATCCTACGACAGGACATTCTGATAAGTTTATTAATTTTCTGGATAAAGAACTACTTCCTTACATAGAAAGCCATTATAAAACAACAGAAAAATATGTATTTGGTCAATCTCTTGGTGGACTTTTAGCAACAGAAATCTTGTTGAAAAAACCTGAAATGTTTAATAACTATTTTATTATCAGCCCAAGTTTGTGGTGGGATGATGAAAGTCTTTTGAAACAGGCAAACAAGTTATTGTCTAAAATTCCGGATACCAAGAAATTCGTTTATGTTTCTGTAGGAAAAGGCGAACATCCGGTAATGGTCAAAGATGCTGAAGATCTGTATGATACTCTTAAAAAATCAAATAAAAAAAACTGGGCCGTAGAATATAAAATGATGGAAGGAGATAATCATGCAACGATTCTTCACAGAAGCTTGTATGAAGGTTTAGTGAAAATGTTCCCTTACAAAGAACCCAAAAAGTAAACCATGAGATATTTATTTTTTGCAATTTTCTTTTCTGTTTTAATGAACAGCCAGGCGACTGATGAAAAAAAGATCAATGTTGAGCTTAAGAAAGAGCTGGCACAGATCTATAAAGACGACCAGATCTACCGAGAGCTGACACAGTCTAACATTACGCCCGAAAGAAAGGCAGAGATCATAAAAGAGAAAAATCTCTCCCAGGAAGATGTTGGTAGTGGGCTTATCAAAATTATGGATGATCAGGACCAGAAGAACCTGGTTAAAGTTGAGAAGATCATTGAAAAATATGGGTATCCAGGAAAATCTATGGTAGGCGAACCTGAGAATTATGCCGTTTGGTATGTCATCCAGCATTCCCCTAAAATTGAAAAATACTTTCCTCTGATCAAAAAAGCAGCAGACGAAAAAGAACTTCCTTTCCGGCTCTATGCTATGATGTTGGACAGAAAGCTGATGTACGACAACAAAGAACAGATCTATGGAACTCAGATCCGTTCGGTTTTTTCGACAAAAGACGGAAAAACAGAAACGCTGTCGTTTGTTTGGCCAATAAAAGATCCCGACCATGTCAACGAACTGAGAAAAAATTCAGGGTTTGACAGGACCATCGAAGATTACGCTAAAGATGCAGGAGGTTTCGAATACAAAAAATATACATTGAAAGAAGCGTTGGAGCTTCAAAAAAAGAAATAATGGATCTTCTGAAGAAATATTGGATTTTCTTTTTAATTGCTCTTGTTGGAATCAACTATCTTGGATTCTGTCTGTTATGGGAATCAGTGGGTATTTCCGATGCGCTGGAACATGTAGAATCAGAGGCTGTGATCAGAAAATTAAAGCAGAAAGATTTTCTCTACACTCTGTTTATAGAGGCAGTCATGATTCTGGATTTTTCCCTTATTCTGTTTTTGCTGTTTATGGCAGGAAGAAAAATAGTACAATTAATAAAAGATAAATATTCAAATTAACAGAAAGTAAATGACTAACGCAGAGCATTTTGAGTCCGGATGTATTTATCATATATATTCGCATGCCAATGGAAAAGATCTACTATTTACGGAGGATAGTAATTATCATTATTTTCTGGATAAGATATTAAAGTATATTGCACCAATTGCTAACATTTACGCTTATTGTTTGATGCCAAACCATTTTCATTTGTTAATTAGGTTTAATGATTTAGAGGATAATAAGGTTGCTAATGAACATCAATATTTAATGAAGCCATTCAGTAATTTTCTGAATAGCTATGCTAAAGCTTACAACAAAAGATATAATAGAAGAGGGGCTCTCTTTCTTGATTTTCTGAAACGTAAGAAAGTTCAGGATGAAAAATATCTGCTTAAGCTGTTACATTATATCCACAATAATCCGGTACATCATGGCTTTGTTAGTCAGCCTGAAAAATGGAAATATTCTTCCTATAATTCATATATAAATATAGAAAAGTCAAGCACTGTTGAAAGAAAAGAAATTCTGAAATATTTCGAGACAAAAGAGGATTTTCTAGGCTATCATAAATCTAATGTAGAGTATGATTTTATTGATTTAGAATAAACGGCTCACAAACCTTATAGGTTTTTGAAACCTATAAGGTTTAAAGAAATTGTAGGATTAAATACATTAAAAAGAAATAAAAATTAAAAATAATATGGAAAAACTGAAAAATTATATCTACGGAGAATGGGTAGAAGGAACCGGAACCGGAATTCCTTTATTCAATGCCGTCACAGGCGAGCAGGTCGCTGTTTCAGATACAGAAGGGCTTAATTTTGAGCAGGCTCTTGACTACGGAAGAACAGTAGGCTACAAAAACCTTTCTTCCATGACGTTTTATGACAGAGGGGAGATGCTGAAAAAAGTGGCTCTTTACCTTTTGGAAAGAAAGAAAAAATATTACGAATTATCATATAAAACCGGAGCTACCCACGCAGATTCATGGGTAGATATAGAAGGAGGTTTCGGTACTTTCTTTACCTATTCCGGATTGGCAAAAAGAATGCTTCCGAACACTCCGTTCTGGGTAGATGGTGAAACTCAGAAAATTTCAGCTAACGGAACTTTTCTGGGAACCCACATTCTGACACCAAGTGAAGGTGTTTCTATACAGATCAATGCCTATAACTTTCCGGTTTGGGGAATGCTGGAAAAATTATCAACCTCACTTTTGGCGGGTGTTCCTTCCATTGTCAAGCCATCTCCTTACGGTTCTTATCTTACGAATGCTGTTTTTCAGGATATGATCGAAAGCGGTGTTCTTCCGGAAGGAGCGCTTCAATTGGTTTGCGGTGAGCCGGGAAATATCCTGGATTATGTTCAGGATGGAGATTCAGTATTGTTCACAGGTTCTGCCCATACAGGAAGAAAGCTTAAATCAATGCCTTCTGTTGCTGGAAATGCAGTACGTTTCAATATGGAAGCAGATTCTCTGAACTGTTCCATTTTAGGTCTGGATGCAAAACCGGGAACTCCGGAATTTGATCTCTTCATCAAGGAAGTACGAAATGAAATGACCACAAAAGCAGGTCAGAAATGTACGGCAATCAGAAGAATCATTGTTCCTGAGCATCTCATTGGAGATGTGCAGAATGCTTTGTCTAAAGCTTTAGATCAAACCAAAATCGGAAATCCATTGAGCAGAGAAACCAGAATGGGATCGCTGGTAGGAAAACAGCAGTACGATGAGGTCGTTAGAAAAGTAAATATTTTAAAATCTGAAACAGAACTGGTTTACGACGGAAAACATGAGCTTGTAGATGCAGACTATGATAACGGTGCATTCATGAGTCCGAAACTGTTCTTAAATGATAAACCTTTTGAGAAAAACATCTCTCATGATGTAGAGGCTTTCGGACCGGTTTCTACGTTAATGCCTTACAAAGATGCCGAAGAGGCAGCGGCTCTTGCTAAAAGAGGAAAAGGAAGTTTGGTAGGATCCATTATTTCCCATGACGAAAAATTTATCGCAGAGACATCATGGAAAATGGCTTCCCAGCACGGTAGGATTTTTGTTCTGAACAGAGACAATGCCAAAGAAAGTACAGGTCACGGTTCACCGTTGCCTACTTTGATGCACGGTGGTCCGGGAAGAGCTGGTGGAGGTGAGGAAATGGGCGGACTGAACGGTCTTCATTTTTTCCTTCAGAAAACAGCGATTCAGGGTTCTCCGGATGTATTGACGGCAATTACAAAGGTATATCAGCAGGGAGCAGAGAAAAAATTCTCAGACAAGCATCCTTTCCAGAAATATTTCGAAGAAGTGGAAGTAGGAGATTCATTGGAAACGGCCGGAAGAACAGTTACCGATGCCGATATCGTTAATTTCTCCAACGTTTCGTGGGATCATTTCTATGCCCATACCGATGCTACAAGCTTAACCGGAACTATTTTCGATAAAACAGTAGCTCACGGATATTTCATCCTTTCTGCAGCCGCAGGACTGTTTGTTTCAGGGAAAAAAGGACCTGTTATTGCAAACTACGGACTGGAAAACTGTTCGTTCTTTAAACCCGTTTACGCAGGAGATACCATCACAGTTTATTTAACAGCAAAAGAAAAAATAAACAGGGGCGTAAAAGGAAGAAACATTCCTTCCGGAGTGGTAAAATGGCTGGTGGAAGTAGTTAACCAAAGAGATGAGGTCGTTTGTGTAGCGACAATATTAACATTGGTGGCAAAACATTCCCCTTTCATTGATCTGAATGTTAAAAATGTTCAGAAGATATTAGGTGGTTTAACAGAAGGTACGCAGCCAGGCTGGGGTAAAATGTCTCCTCAGCAGATGATCGAGCATTTAGAACACGGCGTTCTGGTAAGCTTAGGAGAGCCGGAAGCAGACAAATGTTTCACACCGGAAGAACAGTTGGAGAAATGGCAGGATTCTCTTTATAACCACAGGAAAATGCCAAAAGATTTCCCTGCTCCTTTCCTTGCTGAAGATGAAACCTTGCTGGAATTAAAGCATAAAAATCTGGAAGCTGCAAAACAGTCTTTCCTTGATAACCTGCAGAGATTTACAGTGTATTACAAAGAAAATCCACAGGCTGAACATATGAACTTTGTATTCGGAAAACTGAATAAAGAAATGTGGGAGCTGATGCACAAAAAGCATTTTACCCACCACTTTGAACAGTTTGGATTGATTTGATTCAAAATATAATTTAAATTTATAGTCCCTTTTGGTTTTTACTGAAAGGGATTTTTTAATGATCCTTGTTAAGATTCAAAACCTTGACAAGGGTTAAGAAGTCAACCGCTTAAAATAAAGTTTATATTAAATTGAGTAACTTTAATAGGCGAAATCCGAAAAGCATATAGAGTAGGAAAAAAAGATTAAAAACTAATTACTATGAAAAATTTAAAAAAACTTTCAAGAAATGAATTGAGATCTGTTAAAGGTGCCGGTCCAAATTGGGCTTGTTTGCCTAATTCTTGCCCTCCGGGAAGTTGTTGTCTCCCTGGAAGATGGCCGGATATTCCACGAGCATGTTATATATGTGCTGATTCTTAAAATAAAATATAAATTTATAGTCCCTTTTGGTTTTTACTGAAAGGGATTTTTTAATACTCCTTGTCAAGGTTTTAAACCTTGACAAGGATCATGACTAAGATTTAAATAAAAAACACAAAATACGATGATGGATATTAGAACTACTCCTATTGAAACAGATTGTTTTTATCATATTTATAACCGTGGAATTAACGGCGAAAATATTTTTAAAACAGATCGGAATTATTTGTTCTTTCTCAGTAAAGTATCTGAATTTCTTCTTCCCGTTTGCGATGTGTATGCCTATTGTCTTATGCCTAATCATTTTCATCTTTTAGTTAAGGTAAAATCTGATTTTGAATTGAATAGCCTTGTCAAGGTTCTAAACCTTGACAAGGCTACGAAGAATAAAACCGGTCTTAATTCTCCTCAGAATATTTTCTCAAAACATTTTGCCCGGGTTTTCAATTCTTATTCTCAGGCTTTTAATAAAGAAAATAAAAGACATGGTGCTCTTATTGAATCTCCATTTAAAAGAAAATTGATTACATCGGATGAATATTTAATTAATGTCATAATTTATATTCATCAAAATCCACAAAATCATTCAGTGGCTCGTGAGTTTTCAAAATATAATTTTTCCTCATATCAATCGATTTTAAGTAATTCAAAAACTTTATTGAGAAGGAAAGAGGTTATTGAATTATTTGATAACAGAGAAAACTTTATACTGTCACATAAAAAAGTTATTGATTTTGATGATGAGTTTTAGTTTAAGCTTCTTGGCACCCGGATAAGGCATTTTTGCTGCATGAAAAATCTTAGCTCAGGAAAAGGTTTTATTAAAAATGATAATTACTTTTACAGAACAATAGAAATCTCATTTATTTAGAACAAAATATGGAACTACAATTTTTCAAAGACTTTGACTTTACGGATTTTTGGAACGAGAGCAGCTATTCCGTAAGAGATTATATAGAACCGTTTCCGGATGATGAACTTATTGCTTCCGTAGAAGAAGAGCTTGGATACAAGCTTCCGGCTTCTTATATCGAACTGATGAGACTGCAGAACGGAGGATTGGTCGAAAAATTCTGCTTTCCTACATCAGAAGAGAATTCATGGGCAGACGATCATATTGCCATTACCGGAATTATGGGAATAGGAAGAGAGAAAACCTATTCCATCTGCGGAGAACTCGGAAGTCAGTTTATGATTGAGGAATGGGGGTATCCGGCAATAGGTGTTTATATCTGCGACTGTCCTTCGGCAGGGCATGATATGGTTTTGCTGGATTATTCGAATTGCGGAAAAGACGGTGAGCCGGAAGTGGTCCACATTGATCAGGAAGATCATTATAAAAAAATATTTCTGGCGAAAGACTTTGAAACTTTCATAAAAGGACTGAAAAGCGAAGATGAATTTGACGGTGAATAATTAAAACAGATACTTTTAAACATTAATCAAATCATAAAATAAAAAAATGAACGAAAACTGGATGCAAAAATGGCAAGAGGTAAAAGATATACTTATATGCCCTGTAGATTTGGAAACCTATTTTACTTCGGATGAAATTCTGGAGCAGAAATTGGAAGTAATGGAGATTGGGAATGTTTCTCTTCCTTCCGGAAAAGTGGTGGTGAGAGATCCGTTGGTTTCTCTGAATGCCAATCAATCACCTTATTTTATTCAGGCTCCGAAAGGAAATTTCCCTGTGACCATTGCCGTAGTGAAATCTGAAGACTGGGGAGACAGATATGCTGTTGTAAAAGTTGAATTTACTAAAGCAAAACCTGTTGTTTACAGAGAAGCCCTCATCGGAATTGAAGAGTTGGAAGGTGTAACAGAAGACGATTTTTTTGGTTTCGGAGTGGATGCCGGTTTAGGCTGTATTACCGATGCAGAAGTGCTTCCTTTTGTAGATCAATTTATAGATGAAAAAGATTTCGGCAATATTTACGATGATTATTTTGCTGAACTTTTTGCACAAAGCTATAAAGACCATCCCAACAATCAGAGAGAAGCAGGAGACTGGATCAATTGGACTGTTCCGGGTACCAATTATCAGATTCCGATGTTTGCAAGTGGTTTTGGTGACGGAAGTTATCCTGTTTACTTTGCTTATGATGTCAATGGAGAAATTTGTGGCCTGTATATTCAATTTATTGATATTGAATTGGCTTTAAGTGAAGAAGGGGACGAGGAAGATTACAAAGATGATGATGATCAGCCTGAAAATTTTATTTTTCTGAAAAACTAAATATGGATAAAACTTTTGCTGATAAAGTCATTCAGTTTAATGAAAATCTCGAATATACCGGAGAACTTCCTGAAACGTTTCAGGCATTGAATCCGTATATGGACAATCCGGAAACCATGACTGTCATGCGGGAGTTTTATCACAAATATTATAATGATCAGAACCGGAGAAAATTCATCATCGGGATCAATCCCAGCCGGCATGGAGCAGGAGTGACAGGTGTACCGTTTACTGATACCAAAAGGCTGGAGGCTGTCTGCGGAATTAAAATGCAGTCGGCCCGGACCCATGAAGTTTCCTCCGTTTTTATATATGATATGATCGCTGAATATGGTGGTGCAGAAGAATTTTATAAAGATGTTTATATCAATTCACCGTTTCCGCTGGCCATTGTCAGAAAAGCAAAGACCGGTTGGCTGAATGCGAATTATTATGATGATAAAAAACTATTTGAAGTCGTCAGAGAATTTATGATTGATTCTCTGAAAAATCATATCAGTCTGGGTGTGGATACTTCAGAGGTCTTTATTCTTGGCAAAAAGAACTCACAATTTATTTCGGCACTCAATAAAGAAGCTCAGCTATTTGAAAAAATGACCGTTCTTGAACATCCGAGATACATTCAGCAGTATAAAACAAAAGAAAAGCAGCTGTACATCGACAAATATATTTCAGCATTGAAAAAATAAAAATTCCCTGAACAATCAGGGAATTTCTCATTTATGCATTAGAATCTTTTCGGGTACAAATCATTTATAAAAATTTATTTTTTAATGATCCTTGAAGATCCTGATGGAGTTTTGATCATATAAACACCATTTGGAAGTTCCGAGATATCTGTTTGATTGGTTCCCTTATTCATTTCAAAGCTTTTAAGCAGTTTGCCATCCTGGCTGTAAATTTCCGCCTTTGTATTTTCTTCCGTTTTAATCGAAAGCGGTCCGTTGGTAGGGTTAGGATAAACAGCTAGTTCGTTTTTAGCTGTTTTAACTTCATCAGTTGCCAGTACAATACCTGTATCTTTTACCCAGGTAAATGCGTCCAGACCTACATAGGTATAGGCCCCGCCTGAAGTGATCCGAAGCTCATCAATAATAATGTTCGAATAGTTTTGTCCATTCAGATTGGTTAAATCAATTAAAGTATACCCATTGGTTGAACCCAGAGATGTTACAAAACCAGTCGTCTTGGTTTGGGTGAATTTAGTGACCCCTGATAACTTTCCGGTTACGGTAAGATTTCCAACAACATTTTGATTTAATGCATTATTAGAAAGGAATATCCAAAATCGGTTTACTTTAAATAAGTTCGCTGTGGTCTTGATACTAAAAGAAGCATCAGTGGCAACAGATCCGGAATTATCAATATATCTGTTATCATTAGCTGTCCCGTTCCAGCCTGTCCCCGGGTAGTTGGCCTGAATATCAAAAGTTCCTACATAAGAGATAACATTGAATATTACTCCGTTATCTGTGAAACTGAGACTTCCGTGAGATTCCGTTTCAAATTGCTCCGTACTGGTCTGTCCAAAAGAAAATAAGGAGATGAACAGACTACAGATGGTTAAAAAAATAGATCTTTTCATGATTTAGGTTTTAAATAGGTTATTTTTTAGCCACGTGGAGGATAAATTCCCTCTACACAAATGATGTAATTAAGCCCTAAATAAGGCGGCATATTATTCATCGGAATATTCTGTCCGATGTAGGATATAGATCTTGCATTAAGAGCGGTATCAGGATCAGCCTGTACAAAACTTGGAATCGCCGTAAAATCCCTTCCTACCTGGTTCCCTGTAATAGCAATAGATGTGTTAACTGACGGAGCGGGCAAAGTTGCATTGGCATTGGCCACTTTCAGCTGAAAGCCGGATCCAATGCTTGGAAGATTTTGTGCCATGATCGTATTTTGCGGAGTCCCTGCCATTACTCCCAGAGGATAATATTCATTACTGTTCACATTTCCGGCGCCTATGGCCATCCTTCCCTTTAGGTTTGGAAGGGCGAAAGTAGTGACTCCGTCACCGCCGTAAATGGTTCCCAAAATTGAAAATAATGCAGAATTGCTTGAAATACTTAATAAGCTTCCGTCACAAAATAACCAGCCTCTAGGGGCAAAATTGCCTGCAAATAATTTTACAATTCCAATGTACTCTTCCATGATAATAGTTTTTTCAGTTGTTAAAATTTCCTACTCTCTTTTGGCTTTTCGGATTTCGCCTGTGTCGTTAGTTTTATGAGTCAAAGGAACAATATATAAAAGGGGATTACTAGAGTAGAAAATACCAAATTAGGAAGTCCGTATTTATACGTAACGGATCTCTGTATTTCCTTTTTACAGAGAATTTATGCGACAAAAAGAACAGATATTATATGGGAATGTTTAAACTGTAATTAGTATTTTTGTAATAATCCAATTAAAATAAAAATGAACGAATTCGTAGTATCAGAAATTAAAAATAATATCGCCGGAATTACCTTCGGAACCCCAAAAAGTAACTCGCTTCCGGGAGCTATTTTAGAAAAGCTGGCACAGACCATTATGGATGAAGGAGCTAAAGAAGAAGTAAAAGCTATTTTAATAAAAAGTGAAGGTGAAAAAGCATTCTGCGCAGGAGCCAGTTTCGATGAGCTTTTAGCTATTGAAGAGCTGGAGGCATCTGCAAAATTTTTCGGTGGATTTGCAAAAGTTCTGAATGCAATGAGGAATTGCGGTAAAATAGTAGTGGTAAGAGTGCAGGGAAAAACAACAGGTGGAGGAGTAGGAATTGCCTGTGGGGCAGATTACTGTTTTGCCACTAAGGATTCGGCATTAGCGCTTACAGAAATCAATTTAGGAATCGGACCTTTCGTGATTGGGCCTTACGTGGAAAGAAAAATCGGGAAATCACAGTTCTCTGCAATGGCTATTGATGCCGATTTCAGATCTGCAGAATGGGCAGAACAACACAATGTTTATCATTCCGTTTCCGAAAATATTGAAGAAATGGATAGCAAACTGGAAAAATTTTTACAGACTTTAGCTTCGAGGAGTACTGAGGCGTTAGCATTAATTAAAAAAGTATCCTGGGAAGGTACAGATCATTTTAATGAACTGATGCCTGCCAGAATTCACATGAGTGCAAGTCTTATTCTGGAAGATTCTGCCAAAAAGAATATTGAAGCGATCAAGGAAAGGTTAAAAGTAAAATAATAGGTATGGCCTGAAACTTTCTGATTATTACAGCTCTCAACATGGATACAAATGGTTGTATTTTTATCCTGAGCTGAAGTAAACTGATCCTTTTATTGAAAAACTCTTAAAACCCTGTTTGAAAAAGCAGGGTTTATTTTATTTTTTATGAGAACCAAATCAAAAATTGATTTACAACTTTCCAGCCCGTTTACATTGTAACGGTTAAGATATTGCCTTAAAAAGCGTTGCTAAACCAAGTTAATACACTTGGCTTGCTTAAAAATGATAAAATAATTTCATTTCTATAGGACTTCGTGGTTCAAATATCATTTTATCATCAGTTGTAACGGGTGTAATTATCCGTATTTTAATTGTTTTTGTACTGCATTTATACTGCTCTTTAACTATTTTCCATGTGTATTGCGTTGAAAATTAACATTTTGTGTAATTGCAGTTAAATTGCAGTAATGTGTTTTTTATATTCAATTATTACTTTCGAAGGAGTGCCGACATATGCTATTTACAATATAGCAGTTAAAGCAATTTTACATTAAAAACATTTAAATTAATTATGATGAAAAATTACATGTTTCCTTTTATTTTTTCACAAAATAGATGCTTCTCAAATAATACACTAGTACATTGTTATACTCAGCCTCCTGAAATTAAAGACACGGAAAACGGATTTAACCCGGAATCTTCCAAACGCATTATAGGATGGGATTCAAATAATTTTATTTATTAACATAATTGTTAGGAATATTAAAAATTTAATATCATGAAAATAAGATTGTCAATTCTGTCTACTGCTGTTCTGTTCTTTGCAGGACAAATGGTTGATGCACAAAGTAAAAAGAAAGATACGATAACCAAAGAAAATGAAATTGATGAAGTTGTCGTAGTTGCCTACGGGACTCAAAAAAAGGAAACATTGGTAGGAGCTAATACTGAGGTAAAGGCCAAACAATTTGTTGATCGTCCCCTAACCAGTATAGGGCAGGCAATTGATGGGGCAGGTCCCGGCATACAGATAGCTACAAGTGCGGGACAGCCGGGAAGTAGTCCGGATATTCGAATCAGGGGTATCGGTTCCTTTGGGATTTCAACACAGCCTTTAATTGTGTTAGACGGTGTGGTATTTACAGGAGCATTGTCTGCCATTAACACAAACGATATTGCGTCTTTCAATATTCTGAAAGATGCGGCGTCAACATCGTTATATGGTTCTTCGGCGGCTAATGGTGTAGTGCTTATTACCACAAAATCAGGTAAAAGGGGGGCTGATGTCCTGAATTTTAATATGAGTACAGGGTATGTAGGAAGAGCAATTCCGGAGTATGACAGGGTCGATGCCAATCAGTACTACCCCTTAGTTTGGGAATCGCTCCGAAACGGAAGGCTGACAACTAATCCTGCAGACGGTATTGCAGCAGCCAATGCCTATGCAACAAGCACTTTGATCTCCGGGGTTTTGAAAACGAATGTATTTAATGTTCCGGATGACCAATTGGTAGTTGACGGTGTCCTGAATCCTAATGCCCGATTGAAATATACAGACCTGGACTGGCAGAAACCACTGATGAAGACGGGGTTCAGGCAGGATTATGATTTGAATTACAGTGGCGGAAATAATAAGACTACTTACTTTGCTTCAGTAGGTTACACCAATGAGATAGGATATATCATCAAGTCAGATTTGGAAAGGTTTACTGCTAGGCTTAAAGTTGATTCTCAGATTAGAAAGTGGCTTAAGTTAGGAACAAGCATTACCGGGAATTCTTCCAACGGTAATAATTCTATTGATGGTGAAGCTAATGATACTGGTTTAGGTAACCCGTACAGATGGACCAGGACATTGGCCCCTATTTATAGTCCTTATGCCCATGACCCGGTTACGTTTGCCACCCTCTATGATGCCGCCGGAAATATCATGTATGATCCGGGAAGTGCAAGAGGAGCTAAAGCTGGAGGCGGAAGAAACGTAATTCAGGAGGTTCTTTTAAATAGTGATGTTACCAAGAACTTCTATATCATTTCAAGAGCTTACGCTGAATTTAAAGTAGATCCGTATTTAACCTTATCTACCAATGTGGGGTATGATATCAGAAATATCAGGAGAAGTAAATATGGAAACCGTATTATCGGAGATGTTGTTTCGTCCGGTAGTATTTTAAAATCTACGACCACACTGCAGACCCTTACTTTTAATCAGATATTGAACTATAAACGTAAATTCGGAATGCATAATTTTGAGTTTTTGATGGGGCATGAAAACTATAAATATTTATCTGAATTAACTTCTGGATCCAGAAAGGATCAGAATGTTAATGATAATACTGAGTTCGTCAACTTTATAACTGCTGTTGATATGACATCGCAAACTATCAATTATAGAAAAGAGAGTGTTTTTTCGCGTTTGAATTATGATTATAAATCTAAATATCTTCTCTCAGGCTCCATCCGATGGGATGGGTCGTCAAGATTTAAAGAGGATGTAAGATGGGCTTCTTTCTGGTCTGTAGGGGCAGGATGGAGAATAAAAGCAGAGAAATTCTTAAGCAAATCAAATACAGTCAGCGAACTTAAGTTGCGAGGATCTTACGGTGAGGTTGGAAATGACCAGACTAACAGTTATTATATGTACCAGAGTACATTTTCATTAGGATATAGTAATGGAACAGAACCGGGTATTTTGTATAATTATCTGGCAGATCCTTCCATTACCTGGGAGGGTAACAAGCAAACGGATATAGGATTGGATTTTGGTTTTTTTAAGGGCAGAATTACAGGTACTGTGGACTATTATAACAGAATTACGGATGATTTGATCTTTGCAGTGCCGCTTCCGGTATCCAGTGGTGTTCCGGGATACAGTGTTAGCAGAAATATCGGAGCCATGTATAACAGAGGTTTTGAATTGGGAATTAGTGCAGATATCATCAGAAAAAAGAATTTTACGTGGAACGTTAATGTTAATGCTTCAACACTGAAAAATGAGATTACCAAATTGGCGGATGGGATTAACACTATCAATACCGGTAACAAACAGATTATTGTAGGGAGCTCAATTTATGATTATTGGTTAAGACAATGGTATGGGGTGGACCCTGCTGACGGTTCCCCGTTATTTTTAGTTGATGATGCTTATGCAGGCACTCCTGCATCCGATATCAGAACAGTTAACGGAGCACTGGTAACCACCAACTTTAATAAAGCTAAATTTGATTATTCAGGTACGGCTATTCCGGACTTATTTGGAAGCTTCGGAACTTCAGTTACCTATAAGCAATGGTCTCTGTCAACCATGTTTACCTATCAGTTGGGTGGAATGACCTATGACTCCAATTATGCTGCTTTAATGGCCAGCTATCCGGAGGGAACTAATTTAAGCACTGATATTCTGAACAGATGGACTACTCCGGGACAAATTACGGATGTTCCTGCTTTAAATTCTTCTACAGCTCCAAATTCAGATGCGGCATCAAGCAGGTGGCTCGTGAAATCAGACTTTATTACTTTCAGACAGGCCACATTAAGTTACGGTTTCAAGCCGGAAAGCCTTTCACAATATGGATTGACTTCCCTGCGGTTAATGTTGTCAGGAGAAAATCTCTGGAGTAAAACTGCAAGAAAAGGATTGGAGCCGTCTGAAAATTTCAACGGCAGTACTCAGAATAGATATACCCCGTCAAGAATTATCACATTAGGATTAAGTTTATCATTCTAAAAATACATTATGAAAAATATTATCAGACATTATAAAAAAATTGCAGTATGCTCTGCAGCCCTTATATTTTTTGCTGTAAGCTCATCCTGCAGCAGCGATTATCTGGAAATAGACCCTGCTACGGCAATATCTGAGCAGACAGCATATTCCAGTGCAAATGGCCTTATGTCCATTATCAGTGGGATGCACAGGGATATGTATGTCCGGCAAAATAGCACCCAGCCGGAAAATGGGCAGGGAGGACTTATGCTTACGATGGACGCGATGGGAGAGGACCTCGTTTTTACCTCTACTTCCGGAGGCCAGTTTATATCGGCGGCTAGGTGGGTGGATCCGGTTAATAATGGTACAACTCCCAATTTATATCCTTACCAGTTCTATTATGAATTGATCAGAAATGCTAACCTGGTTATTGCCCATGGGCCAAACGTACCGGTACTTAATACAACTGATGCGGACACGGTAAAAAAGGCAATGGGGGAAGCTTATGCTTTCAGGGCTTTCAGTTATTATATGCTGGTACAGATCTATGGGAAAAGATATATTCCCGGTACAACAAACAGCCAATTAGGTGTTCCTTTAAGGCTAATAGATGATGTAGCCCCAATGGCAAGGAATACGGTAGAAGAAGTATATGCCCAGATTAATAATGATCTTACTGAAGCGCTATCAAGGCTTAGTAGTGTAAGAACTTTCAAATCACATTTTAATGATAAGGTGGTATTGGGCTTAAGAGCCAGGGTTGCTTTAACGCAGGGGAATTATGCATTGGCAGCATCTTCTGCCAAACTTGCCAGAGCCGGTTTTTCTTTAATGAGTAATACTGATTATATCTTAGGATTTAAAAATGGCAGTTTAGAAACTAATGGAGAATGGATGTGGGGTTCTACAATATCTGTAGTGGAACAAAGTGATGCCGCTAGTAATTTTGGAGCTTACATATCCAGAAATTATACCTCTATAAGTGTTCGGCAGGCACCTAAGGCAATGAATAAAAAATTATATGCGATGTTTCCTGCTACAGATGTAAGGACCCAGGTGGTAGATCCTACAGGAGCACATACTGCACTTGCCTTACCTAGCACATATTTAAAATTCCCATACACAAGTCAAAAGTTTTTGTGTTTAACCATCTCAGATAGCAGGGTGGATGTACCTTATATGAGAGCTGCGGAAATGTATCTTATTGAAGCAGAAGCATTAGCCAGATCTAATGATGAGGCGGGTTCAAAGATAGTGTTCAATCAGCTTGCAAAAAACAGAAACCCTTCTTATACAGGTGCAACTACTACCGGAGCAGCTTATATTACAGAGATTCTCAACAGCAGAAGAATAGAGCTTTGGGGTGAAGGATTCAGATTCCTGGATCTTAAAAGACTGGGTCAGGGGTTAGACAGAACAGGAGCTAATCACTCTTCTGCAGTAATTAATAGTGTATTTACAGTCCCTAATACAGATAATAGATGGCAGTGGCTGATTCCCAAAGATGAGATCAATGCCAACCCGCTTATTGAACAAAATCCATTATAAACAATCTTCAAATTTTAATATTTTTAATTAGAATCCTGTTTTTCTGCAGGGTTCTTTTTTATTTATATCAATTTAATCATTCAGAACTCCCGGATAGAAAGAACCTTTTTACCATATTTTAAATACGTAACTTCTACTTTTGTTCCTGGCTGATACCGGGAATAAACTTCTGGTTCAACCTCAAGCCTTACCTTATCATTTTTAGATTTCCCTGCCAAAGTTAAATATTCTCCATAGTCTGTTTTGTCGCGGTTAATAATAATGCTTGTCAATCTATTTTTTCCATGGATTTTATCTTTTTTCCAATTTCGTCTGTCATAGCCGGTTACTAAGAAAGAAATCAGATAGGCGAAACCAAACAGCGCCAATCCTCCGGCGGCAAATAAAATATAATCATAGTATTTGAATTTGCTGAAACTTTCTATACTGAAAATAGGAATTGCCATAGTAAAAAGTGTACAAAAAGCCAGTATAGTTGGTAATAATTTAGCCAGTTTTTTTTGACCTTCTTCAATTTTTTTGATCTCCGTATCACTCAAGGGAACATTTTCCTGTAATTGTATTTGAGAATAGTCTATTAAAACTTCGGTCATAGCAGGTTATTTGAATGTTCATAAAACTTTTTGAGGATACCACTCAATTCTAATTTCTTAAAGTTAAGAATTGTATTGAATTTGATGAGAAAAAAAATATTACTAAAATGTAAAAAATAATTGGCAGATTGAAAATAAGTTATAACTTTGTAATTCAAAGTTCTTTTTATGGATTCGAAAAACTATCACGAAGACTTATCCCATATCCGTTCCATGATGGAGCGGTCTTCCAGATTTATTTCATTGAGCGGACTGTCCGGAGTTTTTGCCGGCTTGGCTGCACTGATCGGTGCAGGATACGTTTATTGTATTTTCCAGCGGGAAGGAATTGATTACTTTGACGGCGACAGAAATTTCTTTGGCCCGGCATTGGTCCGGGAACTGGTAATTGTAGGAACTGTAATTTTACTGACAGCCGTACTGAGCGGATATATTTTCACAGCCAATAAAAGCAAAAAGAAAGGCCTGAAAATATGGGACAGTACAACCAAACGTTTGCTGTTAACATTTGCCGTTCCATTGGTGACAGGTGGGATTTTTTGCCTTGCGCTTCTTTTTCACCATCTGTTTGTATGGATAGCTCCGGCTACATTAATATTTTATGGTATTGCCCTGGTCAGTGCAGAAAGATATACTTTAACAGATATTAAATATTTAGGCTACTGTCAAATTGTTCTGGGATTGGTTTCTCTTTTCTTTTTAGGATGGGGGCTTGTATTTTGGGCCATCGGTTTTGGGATTTTACACATTGTGTATGGCTTGATCATGCATAAAAAATATAAATAAAGATTAAATTTGCAGCTTTTTCAGGGGCATATTTCTCTAAAACTGCAGTTAGCAACTTGTTATGATAAAGATAAATCAACTCAATAAAGAATTCGAAAGCCGTGTGAGATTGGGTATAATGTCCGTTCTTATGGTAAACGACTGGGTTGACTTTTCTGAAATGAAAGGACTTTTAGATATCACAGACGGCAATTTGGCGAGCCACAGCAATGCTTTGGAGAAAGCCGGATATATTGAAGTGAAAAAGGAGTTCGTAGGCAAAAAGCCCAAAACTTCTTATCGTGTTACACAGAATGGAAGACAGGCTTTTAACGAACATCTGGATGCTCTTGAAAAATTATTGGGAAGGTAATCTTATATTTTTTTGAAAATCAACTTTGAAATACAAAGTACTTTATAAATTTAAAATTAAAAAAATGATGACACTAAAACAAAAAACAGTTCTTATCTACGCTGCACCCGCAGTTTTATTATGCATTCCGTTATTGGGGAATATTTTCTCTGAAGAATTCGACTGGTCACCGGGAGATTTTGTAATCGGTGCCGTTTTGCTTTTTGGAACAGCTTTTATAATCGATTTGATTCTGCGGATCGTTAAAAACAAAACGTACAAAATCCTGTTAAGCGTAGCCATTCTTATATTGCTGTTGCTTGTCTGGGCAGAATTGGCAGTAGGCATTTTCGGAACTCCTTTCGCCGGAAATTAATAGTATTCTTATGATTAATATTCCCATAGCCATACTGTATGCTGTAATAGGGCTAAATCTAAACTAAAAATAAAACCTTATGAAAAAAGTACGTGTTCAATTTCTGCTTTTTGTCTATGATAAAACCCAGAAACTTTACAGGAAATATTTTAAAAAGAAAAAAAGACAATGGCAGTTCAATGAAGAACAGCTGCTGAAATTTCAGGAAGATTCTCTCGGAAGAAAACTGGGGGAATTCTATAAAAAGCACGGATTCTCAATGATTCCCAAAATGGAAAACCATGATGTACACCATCTGATCACCGGATGCGGAACCCAATTTGAAGACGAGATTGCCATGCAATATCTGCTTCTGGGAAACGGTAAGCTCAATGCCCATCTCCTTGCAGCAGTTGTATTGGGAACATTTATTCTTCCGGAATATCTGAAATTATATAGGCAGGCATACAGAAAAGGGCAGAGCATGAGACCATTTTATCACTGGGATTTTGAAAGCCTGCTGTGGCAGAACTTCGACCACCTGAAGGATTATATTCAGCAGAAAGAAACGCCAGCATTATATTAAAGATCGGTCATGAATAAATTGAAATTCAGTACGCTTGGCAGAAATACTTTTCTGATCTCTTTTATTTCAGGGACTTTATTACTGGTATCTTATCTTGTAACAGGTGCAGATTTTCTGGTAATATCCGGATTCTATTTCGTGATCATTGCAGCAGTGGCCAATATCTTTATTCTGCTGTATGAGCTTTTAGAATTCCTGGCCAATATTCCTGATAGAAAATCCTCAGGAAATTCTGTACTGCTCCTCCTGGTCAATATTCCCGTCACCATTCTCTATATCTGCATCCTCTTTAATTTCGAATTGTAAATTCTTCAATTCTTGAATCTTTAAATTATCAAATCTTTTCCATCATGAAAACACATCATCATATATTTCTTACAGCCGCTTTGTTTGTTATTGTCTTCTACGATCAGGACATGGGACTGAATCTCGGTATTCTGGGTATTGTCTACGCATTGCTGACCCTGTTCAAAACTCCGGAGAGAAACAGGACAAGAACTTTTCTGATGCTTTTCGTTACAAGTATTCTGTCAAGTTTAGCTTTTGCATGGTTCAGAGACTTTCCATCCCTGCTGGCGGTTGTAAGTTCCCTTTTGTTATTAGGATATCGCTCAAGAAACAGGGAACTGAAAATACTTTTCCTCATTCCTGTATTTATCATCAACAGCTTTACCTCACTTTTCCGTTTTTTCAGCTTTGACTCCTGGCTGCCGAAAAAGAATGTTTCCGGGGTATGGCAAAAAACCTTAGCGTTCATTATTATTCCGCTATTGTTTATCTCTATGTTTTTCGGGATTTATTCTGTGGGAAGTGATCATTTTGCGGCTGTTTTCAGAGATTATGAGCTGGATATTAATATATGGCAGGTACTGGCTCTTTCAGTTTTGGGCTTTTTCATTGCTTTTAATTACTGGAACTATGCAGTGGAAAGGTTCATTTATAAAAAAAATCATCTGCTGGATGATGATTTTCAGGACAGCAATACAATTCAGAAGGCCACCTATTCCTTCCTTGATCTGGATGCAGAGAGAACCAGCGGTGTTATTTCTTTCTTTTGCCTGAATATTTTACTCATATTTTTTATTATCACTTACAACTATGAGCAGTTTTATGAAGTTTCAAAAACGCCTGTACAGCTTTCAGAAGAAACTCATGAAAGAGTCAATGCTGTCATCATGTCGATCGTTATGGCAGTATTGGTCATTATGTTCTATTTTAAATCCAGCTTTAATTTTGATCCTAAAGCTCAGCTGATGAAAATTCTTGCCAGGATCTGGATCATTCTGAATGCTGTTCTTGTATTTTCCGCTGCCCTGAAAAACTACGAATACATTATCAGTTACGGATTTACTTATAAAAGGTTGGGTGTGTTTGCGTTTCTTCTCCTGGCGGTGATTGGATTAGCCCTTACTTTCATTAAAATTCAGAAGAAAAAAAGAAATGCATTCCTGTTCAATACAATGACCTGGTATTTTTATGGAACAATTTTGGCTTGTAGTTATGTGAACTGGGGCGGAATGATCACTTCCCAGAATATGAAACGTAAAGATTTTGTGGTAAACTATCACCTGGAACAGATCAACTTCAGTGAGAAAGGACTGCTGAAGTATGCAGAAGAAAAAAATGATCCGCAGCTGAAAAAGAAAGTGCTGGAAAAAGTTAAACTAGAAACCTCCAAACCTTTCCTTTCAAAGATCCTTTACTTTGAAACATTAAAAGAGTAATTATTATGAAAAAATCCTTATTGTTAATTCCATTGATTATCATTTCATGTAAAAAAGAACCAGCCGTAACGGAAACCGTGAACAAAGATTCCGCTGTGGTTACAGAAATGCCGGATTCTGCCACAAAAACAGATTCTGCTGCCCTTAGAAAGCAAGATTCAATCATTAACAATGCTCCTGTCACCAAAGAAGTATTACGGAAAGGTGTGATGAGAAGTGAAAAAGAGGGCCAGATCATAAGAACGGCAGATGCATTGCAGCTCCCTTTCACATTGGGAGAAGAATTTACAAAAGACGGTCAGGAACTGGTTTTAAAACTGACCCATTATGACAAACCTACTATTAAAGCTAAAATTTCAACCAATGAAAAGAACTTTAATATTAGATTCAACCAGATCAGGCTGCCAAACGGGGATTATGACGGGCCATTCGGAAGAGAAATTACCTATGAGACCAAAGGAAAAGGTGAAGTATGGCTAATTATAGGAAAAAGTAATATGGCTTCCGGAAACACAAAAGGAGGGTTTAATGTAAGTGTTGAATAAGATTAACCATTTTGGTATAATTTCTGCAAACTCAAATATCAATACTAAAGTTTAAAATTATGAAAAATATATTTTTAATGACAGCAGCAGTTTCAGCAGTAGTAATAAGCTGTGGAACTGTACAGTCACTGGTTCAGAATACATTCCCTTATACAGCCAATGTTTTGGTTTCTACAGGAGTGCCTGCTGATAAAGAAGTTTCATCTACGGCTACGGCCACCAATGTACAGACATGGTTTGGAGGAAATAATAATGCAAAGATCAAAGATGTAAGAATCTCCGATGCCAAAATCTCTGTAGCTTCTCCTTCAGGTGGAAACCTGAGTGCACTTAAATCCGTGAAAGTATATGTTTCTTCCAACGGAACAGGCGAAAAGCTTGTAGCATCACGTTCCAATATAACAACGGATTCTTCCAGCTTAAATCTGGATCTTAATGATACAGGATACCTGGATGAGGTGGTAAAAAGTACCGGCCTTACGGTAAGAACAGTTTATGAGCTGAAAAACCAGACAAGTTCGGATATGACGCTTAAAATAGCACTTAATTTCAATAGTGTTCCTGCGCAATAATTTATGCAATTCTATATCAAATAATGAAGCGGCCTAAAAGTAGGCCGCTTCATTGCTTTTTTAATTTATGCATTAAATGTATTATAATTTAGTAAATCTTTCAACCACTTTTTTGGGTCCTTCAGTGATATTTATGATATACTGACCCGCTGGCAAATGAGAAGTATCGATCTTTTCATCAGATGACACAGATCCTTTTACAACGGTTTGTCCATACATATTGATAATCTCAAAATCCAGCTTTTGACCTTCATTGCCATGAACAGCAACATAGTTGGTAGCAGGATTAGGATAGATTTTTATTTCCAAAGGAAGCGGGATTTCTCTCTTATTTGTAGTAAGGAATAAATTGCTTTCCAGTTGCAATATGGCATTCTTTACATTAGGAAAAGGTCCTATTTTCTGGCCAACAACAGTACCGCCCTGAGGAATTCCTGTAGATATTAAAAGATTTTTCATAGCAGCCGGACTTAAATACTGCCCCGTAGCCTGACGATAATAAGACTGAATTAAAGTAGCCGCAGATGCCACAACAGGCGTAGCAGAGCTTGTTCCGCTAAAATAATTGTACGTTCTGTTGTTATCGTTGTCATATTTTTGATAAGAGCCATATCCCGCTGCTAAAACATTGCTTCCCCAGCCCTGTACATCCACTCTGTTTCCGTATGTGCTGAAACTTAGCTTAGAATGGGTAGTATTTGGAGAACCTGCTCCTACAATAATCGCTCCGCTGTTCCCTCTTGCATTATAAGCCGCATAAAAAGGATCATCCAGGTTTTGATTCCCGTTTCCTGCTGCTGCAATGATGATAATTCCCGAGTCTGTAGCTGCTTTGGTTAAATCCCAGATCACACTGTCATATTCAGCTGGACAATACTGACCATCTTTTCCACCTGTCTGCATTTCATATAAAATAATATCACCCGCCTGTGATGCATTGATTGATCTGCTTACTGCTGCAGCCCTGTTGTAGCCTACAGTCGTCCACTCCATATATCCTTTGATCTCAGAAGCACCATAAGCTGCACCGGAAAGTCCGATATTATCTTTTACAGAACCTAAAATGCTGACCACAGCTGTTCCGTGATCCCGGTAATTATTGCCTGATAAACCCGAATTAGGCGAATATCCGGGCTCCAATTGAATTGAATTTTGATTAGCAAGCATCTCGTGAGTCTTATAAAATCCGTATTCCACATCACGGATGCGGATATTCTGACCTGTAATTCCTCTGGACCAGGCATATTTTGCATTGATCCCAGGGTTGTCGTTGAGGTAAGTCTGAAGGCTTTCAAGATCCGGAGTAGTTACGAAAGCTTTTACGAATGGCGGCTCGATAGGAGTGCTGCTCATTACAGAAACATATTCTACCTCCGGAAATTTTTCAAGAGTTCGGACCAGCTGTTCGGCTTCCTCTTCACTTTGTGAAGGCAGGTTCACCTTAAAAATACGCTTCAGTTTTTCGACTGACTCACCCGAATTACCGTTTGCCCTGCTGTTTTTGATCATTTCCTCAAGCTTCCCGTCACTAAAACCAAGATCATTAACGAATGAAATTTCATTTGTTTTAACAAATTCTGCTAATGCCGGATTTTTATCAAGTGCTATTTTCTCAGAATGAATATCTTTTGAAAAACACACATAAATGTTACGGTTCAGCTTATCATTTTTCTGACCGAAGGAAATGAAAAAAATAAAAATAAAGAATGTGAAAAGTCTAATTTTTGTTCTCATAATATTATTTTAAATGGTTGTTAACCAAATATATAATTTTAATGAGAAATATTAATCACTTTTTTGTGAAATTAAATTGATATTTATTTTTTTAATTATATTCTGTTATTTTTCAACCTTTAGTAATCGAATCCATAACAATTGTTACAGGTCCGTCATTAATCAGAGAAACTTTCATATCTGCACCGAAAATTCCGCTCTCCGTTTTTAAACCTGATCTGGCCAGTTCCTCTTTGAAATAATCGAAAAGAGGAATGGCTTTATCCGGCTTTGCGGCTTTAATGAAAGAAGGGCGGTTGCCTTTTTTATAATCTGCAATTAATGTAAACTGGCTGATGCACAGGATCTCTCCCGAAGTGTCCCTCACAGAAAGATTAAGTTTGTCATCCTCATCACCGAAAATTCTTAGATTAAGGATCTTCTGGACAAGCCAGTCTGCATCTGTTTTTTCATCATTTTCATCAATCCCGGTGAGCAGCATCAATCCTTTTCCAATTTCCCCGACAACCTTTCCATCTACTTTTACATGTGCTTCAGAAACTCTTTGTATAACAACTTTCATTTTTTAGTAATAGATATTTAAACTTTTGGTAGAAGGATCATAGTTGTAAGGATATGTTTTGGGTGGCAGTGAAGTAGCGGCTCCTGATTCCGGCTGGCCGGTTCTCAGAATCCAGCGGGTATTGTCTTTGGGGCACAGAATGCTGATATTGTCTTTTACCTCAAGGGTAGTATTTACATCAGGACAAATATGGGGGGCATTCCTGTCGTACGCTTTGAAATTATCTCCAACCCGGACCACGATCAGTCCTCTTGTTCCGGCTTGCTGCTCGTTTACATAAATCCAGCCTCCATCATAGTTGAGATTGTTATAAGCGGGTAGATTCAGGTTTAAGGTTACGTTTACAGGATTGTTCGGGAAACAACTCACGGTATCTTCTCTGCTTCCACAAGAGTTTATGGTTAAATTACTGAAAATCAGTAGTATTAAAAAAGATAGGATTGAAAAAGTTTTTTTCATTTCAATTTAAATTTTTATATATTTGTAAAAGTTAAACGATTATAACACGTAAAACATTGTCCGGCAAATGTCGGATTATTTTTTTATACCAAAACTAAATTTCGAAAATTATGGCAAGCTATGTAACAAAGGTGGGACAAGACAAAATGAAAGCTGAGCTGGAACAGTTAGAAACTGTGGAAAGACCAAAAATTACCCAGCAAATTGCAGAAGCGAGAGATAAAGGAGATTTATCTGAAAATGCTGAATATGATGCTGCTAAAGAAGCTCAGGGGATGCTTGAAATGAGAATTTCCAAGCTGAAAGACGCTATCGCAACTTCCAAGATTATAGACGAAAGTCAATTAGATACTTCAAAGGTTTCAATCCTTACCACTGTAAAACTTAAAAACAATGCAACCAATCAGGAGCAGGTGTTTACATTGGTACCAGATAACGAAAGCGACCTTAAAACAGGAAGAATTTCTGTGAATACACCGATCGCAAAGGGATTACTTGGAAAAGTAATAGGCGAAACGGCAGATATTACATTGCCAAACGGAAATAAACTGTCTTTCGAAGTATTAGACATTACACTATAATCTAAGTAAGTATATTCCGGACTCAACCTTCTAATTTCTAACCTTTAACTTCTATAAAAAATGAGCAGTATATTCACAAAAATTATCAATGGTGAAATTCCCTCATACAAAATTGCTGAGGATGATCATTTTATAGCAATCCTTGATGCAATGCCTTTGGTGAAAGGACATACCCTGGTAATTCCTAAAAAAGAAGTTGATCTGATCTTTGATCTGGAAAGTGAAGAATATAAAAACCTTTGGGGATTTGCACAGCAGGTCGCCAAAAAGATTAAACATGCTGTTCCCTGCGTAAGAGTAGGAGTGGCTGTAGTAGGGCTTGAAGTTCCACATGCTCACATCCATCTTATTCCTCTAAACAAGATGGAAGACATGAACTTCAGAAATGAAAGACTTAAATTAACAGACGAAGAATATAAAGAGATCCAAAACTCAATTATTAATTCTTAAAGCATAAAATCGTAAAATCGTAAAAAAGAAATTTTTTACGATTTTCTTTAACATATATTATATAGTATGAATTCAAACCAATGTTCTTTCTGCGGCAGAAAAAGAAATGAAGTACAGATGCTTATTTCCGGGCAAAGTGGCTTTATCTGCGAGAACTGCATCGAACAGGCGCATGTTATTGTAAAAGACAGCGTTTCTAAAACAGGATCTTCTCCTGCAGCAAATATAGACGAACTTAAGAAACCGAAAGTGATCAAGGAATTCCTTAACCAATATGTAATTGGGCAGGATCAGGCCAAAAAGCAACTTTCGATTGCAGTATACAACCATTATAAAAGACTGCTTCACGCTCAGGACGAAAACAGGGAAGTAGAGCTGGAAAAATCAAATATCATTATGATAGGCGAAACCGGTACAGGGAAAACTCTCCTGGCAAAAACCATTGCAAGAGAGCTGAACGTTCCTTTCTGTATCGTAGATGCTACTATCCTTACGGAAGCCGGCTATGTGGGAGAAGATGTGGAAAGTATCCTTTCAAGACTTCTCATGGTGGCAGACTATGATGTGGAAAAGGCTGAAAGAGGAATTGTATTTATTGATGAGATCGATAAAATTGCAAGAAAATCAGACAATCCAAGTATTACAAGAGATGTTTCCGGGGAAGGTGTACAGCAGGGATTGCTGAAACTTTTAGAAGGGAGTATTGTGAATGTTCCGCCTCAGGGAGGAAGAAAACATCCGGATCAGAAATATATCCAGGTCAATACTCAGAACATTCTGTTTATTGCAGGAGGTGCTTTTGACGGGATCAAAGAGATCATAGAAAGAAGAATGAATAAACAGGCCATAGGCTTCAGTTCAGAAAAAATTAATAAGACTGACGAAGAAGAATATATATTGACCCATATTAACGCAATCGATCTTCGTTCTTTTGGTTTAATTCCTGAACTTTTAGGAAGATTTCCAATCATTACTTACCTTGATAAGCTCACCAAAGAGACCATGGTAAGAATCATGAAAGAGCCTAAAAACTCCATTATCAATCAATTTGTAGAACTCTTCAAAATGGATGGCACGAATTTGGTATTTACTGATGGCGCTATTGAAAAGATTGTAGAAGAGACCATCGAAAAAGGATTGGGAGCCAGAGGCTTAAGAGGAACAACTGAAAAAGTACTGGAGGACTACATGTTTTCAATAGGTGAAGAGAAAGAAATTATATTAACGGAAGATAATATTTTTGTTAATAAATAAAATATTTTTTTTTTCTTTAAAAAAAAATCTTACCTTTGCGGGTGAAGATTGTATTAACACACAAATAATTTATACAATGAGAAAAAGTTTATTTGCTATAGGTCTTTTAGCAATTAGTTATTCTGTTCAGGCGCAGATATTATGTCATATTGACACTAATGCTAATATGTATGTAAGCGATGGTACCCTAGTTTACAGCGGTGGAGGTGTACAGACAAAAGGAAATGGCCTTTTGGATGTTCATGGAAACGTTATGGTTGTAGGTGCAGCTGGAGATGCTTTTAAAACAATTGATGCTGCCGGTGCAGATAAAACCGACGGTGGAAATATTGTTTTAAGGCTGAACAATCCGGGCTCCTATGCTACTTCTACTTACGGACAACTTTACGTTGATGGTTTAACACAAGCCAATATTACCGGAGTTGTTAGTAAAGAATTTAGAACTGATAGGCATGGTAACGGCAATTATTTCCAACAAATTGCTCTCCCTTTCTATGGAAAAACCCTAAGTACTTTATCAACTGAATTTGCCAAAACCTTTAATACCGGCAGATATAGTAATCCAATTCTAACATGGGATAATACTGGTGCAGTATCTAACCATTTTACAAATTTATCATCTCTCACAAGTGATGGTACAGGATACTATATGTTAAAAGTTACGAACAATGACTTTAGTACAGCTACCCCACCGGCAAGTATGGCAACTATTGCTCCTACTCCTACAGGTTCTGTATTTACAGTTAATGGTAGACCTTACACTACAGTAGGTTCTGTGACATTACAAAACGGTGGTAATGTTAATTTCGGCACTGGAGGAACGGCTATTAATCCTCAAAATGAGAGATATAATACCTATCTTCAGGATTCATTTGAGGTTACTGCAAGTCCATGGTTAGGAACATATGGGAAGAATTTCTATCAGTATGGGAACCCGTATCTTACCAATTTAGATTTAACTAAAATTGGTTATGTTGAGAACGCAGGTGTTACTGATGGGAATAGCGTGGGTAATATTTGGGGAATTGAATATTCACCAGGTACTGTACAAACGTTATCCTCAGGATCTACGTATGCTACGGGAGCACTAGTGACAACATTTAATCCAGATGGAACGCCAGTAGGGGATATTGGGCTTATGATCAAGCCGATGCAAACGTTCAAATTAAAGTTGAGAACTAATGTTCCGCAAACTTTAAATTTTAATACATTAAGACGTTTTAACTCAACTGCAAGAGCAGCTGCTACTGATTACAGTGTAACAGCAGCTAGAAATGGTGCAAAAGACAGCAGGGGTACGGTAAAACAACTTGGAGTAATTGGCTTAGATGCCACAGGAAAAGAAATCGCGAGAACATATTATGTGGTTTCTCCAACAGCAACAACCGGACACCAGACATCTATTGCAACCACTGTTCAGGCTGCTAATAGTTCAGGAAACATAATCGGTACATTTGAAGAAGCTCTTACTGGTGGTTATGATAATAACTATTCAGGACAATATTGGTTATATATTAATGAAGCCAATGAAAGTAACTTTAAAGGTAAAAATGTTAAACTGGTAAATTACGATACTAATAAAGTAAAGTCTTATAAATTTGAAATAAGAGAAAATGGAGAGTTAGTTCCATCAGGAACTCACTTACTATCTGCAGGTATCGGCTTTTATTATAAAGCATCAAACGGCACTTTACAAGCTGCAACGCAGAACGGTACAGCACCTAATGCTGTTACTGAATATGATTTATATTATGGTGAGCCAAGCAATGTGGTATTAGCTGCAAAAGAAAAGGTTGCTACACCTTCAAGAACAATGGTGGTATACAATCCAGAAATTACCAATTACATTGTTAGATTCGATCCAAACTGGAAAAAAGCAGATATTGAAGTTTATGATATGAGCGGTAAACTAGTTATCTCTAAAAAAGCAGTTAATACATCTACGGATTTCGTAATTGAGCTTAATGGAGCAATTAAAAATTCTTATGTTGTAAAAATTGTTTCTGATAAAGGAGAGACTGTTAACACTAAAATCTTAAAATAAATATTATGAAAACTATTAGTAAACTAGTACTTGCTCTTTTCTTTTTCACAGTTCTACTGGTCACTGCACAACCACCTGTTCCGGGAGGTGGAGGTAACGGAGGAAATGGGACTGGTGCTCAAGCCTCACCTATTGACATGTATGTTTATCTACTGTCTATTGTTGCAGTTGCATTTATTATATACTATACAAAGAAATTGAAGAGCCAAAAAGCCTAAAATTTTATTAAAATAACATTAAACTCTCTGATTAGTCGGAGAGTTTTTTTATTTTTACCTTATGAAAAAGATTTATATACTATCTGCAGTATTATCTGCATTTTCGTTGCAGGCTCAGTTTACAGTTACTATTCAGGCTCCTGCAGAATTTAAAGACCAGGATGCCATTCTATATACACTAAACGGATCGAAAGATATAATCGTTACTAAAGAACAGAACAAGAATAATATATGGACCTTTAAATATCCAAACCATTATATGGGGATGATGAAGGTGTATTTTCCGGCTTCAAATAATGCGGTAAGTTTTGTTTCGGAAAACAAAAATGTAAGTATTAAAATGGATGTGCAGAATAATAAGCTTAAGGATGTTATTTATCTCGATGAAGTTAATGATCTGATGAGCAAACAGCAGGAAGGATCGCAGAAAAAAGAACTTATTCTTCCGGCATTAGCACAGATCAAAGAATATTATAAGGATAATACTGAGTTCGGAAAAGCGCTGAAAAGTGAGATAGAAAGGCTTGCTGCAACGAGTAACAGTATTGATGCAGCTCAGCATCCATTTATTTCTTATTATAATACCAACTATAATAAATTTCTGTCCAATTCAACAGATCCTGCTAAAAAGGTCAGTCAGGACGATATTGTTAACTTCCTGGATAAATCCAATGATATGCTTGAGTCTTCTTCTCTTTTAAGACCAGTTTTGGTTTCATATCTTAATTCCGGAGGTAATACGAATGTTGCAGGCTCAGTAGATACTCTTTTAGACCGTTTAAAAGTTGAAACTCCAAGAGGGCAAACCGTTTTGTCGGAGCTGATTGATATTTTTGACGCCTACGATATGACAGAACTCAAAACCAAATATCTTACGCTTGCAAAAAATCTTAAATGCACGATCACAGACAGGTTGGCAACCACTTTAAAATCTAATGCTAATGTAGAGATGGGAGCAGCATTTCCCAATGTTAAATTCCAGTCCCCAGCCAACACATCTGCAAAATCACTGTATGATGTGAAAGCTGATAAGAAAATAATCATTTTCTGGTCATCTACATGTTCTCACTGCGAAAGCGAGCTGCCTCAGCTTTTAGCCAAATACAATGATTTAAAAGCTAAAAACATACAGATTATTGGGCTGTCTTTAGATACGGATAAAAACTCTTACACTCAAAAGATTGCTGCATTTCCTTGGATCAATGATTCTGAATTAAGAGGTTGGAACAGCAGTTATGTAGATACCTATAATGTTCATGCAACTCCCACCTATTTTATTTTAGATGCTAACAATAAGATAATCAATAAGCCAGACCACGTGGGCAATGTTTTGGAATATTTTAAGCTGAAATAATTTTGGTGGTAAACAAATATTTTCTATATTTGCACCACCAAAACGGCGAGGTAGCTCAGTTGGTTAGAGCGCAGGATTCATAACCCTGAGGTCACGGGTTCAATTCCCGTCTTCGCTACAATAACAAACCGCAACTAATTGATTTTCAATAGTTGCGGTTTTTGATTTGTACGGTATTTGTACAGTAACTTCAAATTAGTTTTTTTCTTATTGTCTAAATTTTACTTTTGAATAGAAAATATAAGGTGGAGTAATGAAATTTCAATACACTATTTCTTATATTGGTAAGTACCTTTATCGTTTTTAATAATTTCAGTTGTAGTATAATTGAAGTTTTGATAATATATTGGTTCTCCTGTTTCATCCGAAAGAATTAAAAAGTCTCTATTATCAAAAAGGGATTTTACCGAAACCGTCCAAGAGTCTATAATTTTACCTTTAGGAATTAATAATTCATCATCTTTTTGAAAATTGTATTTATGATATTGTCTTTACCATACGTTCCTTCTGTTAAGTCAGTTATAATTTTTATTGCCTTTTCTCTAATTTTATCTTCTGTCTGTTTCATTATTTTGAATTTCAGATAATTGGCTTTTCGATAACCATGAAAATATTATTTTTTGTATTGATAAATACCGTCATTATTTTTAATAATTTCCATAGTAATTAAATTAAAATTTTGATAATATAGTGGTTCTGCTGTTTCATCGGAAATAATTAAATGATCTTCATTACCAAATAGTGACTCAATATACACTATCCAACAAGGGTGTTCTTTATCTTTATCAATTCCTTTTGCAAGTTTCTTCTTTTCTACAAACGTAGCATGATTAACTTTTCTTACATTATGGCTTCCATCCAAATCTTTTACAATTTTAATAGCCTTTTCTAATATTTGTTTTTCTGTATGTTTCATTTTATTTAATTTTAATAGCTTCTAATCCAAATCTTTCTCTTACATCATTAATATATCTTAGTGCTTCCTCAAATTCTTCTTTTGCCCACCTATGTCTATTTGCTAAAGTTTGTTGCCAAACGTATGTTTCCTTTTCCAATGTACTTAAAGTGTGATATACATCCTCTAATTGCTCAAAATGTTTTACGTGAGACATTTCGTGGAAAGCAACTAACTCCGAAGCATTTTTGGGAAGTACGAGTTGTCTATTGACAGCATCAAACCCTCCTGCAATTCCGTTTTGTCTCATAAAATAAAACAAGTCATCTACATTGCTGTAACCCATTACAGGTGTAAATAGTTTTTTAATACTTCTTATATCGTCCTCCATTATAAGGGTTATACCCTTTTCTTTAAGAAGTCCTCTTAGTCTTCTGATTTGTTTAGCTGTCAATATTTTTCCTCCAAACTCATCTAGCCTTCGGGTTGCCATCCAGTCCAACTCATTATCAGTTAAACCTGACAGTTCTCCCAATGGCTTATTTCCCTCCCCAAATATAGTATCAATTTTCTTTCTAATCCATTCCGCAATTTTACCACTTTTTATAGCTTCCAGCATTTCTAAAAACTCTTTCTCCAACCATTTGTAAAGGTCTTGTGCAGTAGTAGCTATTTTCCTACCTATATTTTTGGTGAGTTGTATTCCCTTTGCACCTAACTGTTCCGCTTTAGCAGCCATTCTGCTGATTTTAGCGGAAAGGCCGGCTACTAAAGAGCTTCCCCCTGTAAAGTAAGCAATAATAGCATCTAAAATGAGTTCAAATGCAACAGCACCAATGAAGTACGCCCAAAAATACTCATTATAATCTTTTATCGAAGCAAATTTCTTTTTCAGTCCGTCAATTACTTTTGAGAGTTCTTTCCATATCTTCCCCTCACTGAACAGACTTTTAATCCCTGCAAGAAATTCTTTAGAATTTTTAGAAAATAAATCTACAAAATCTTCTATGAACTCCAATTTTTCCTGATGCTTAGCTAATTCTAAAGGACTCATTTTTTCCATTTCCAAGAAAGGAATTTTATCCGTAATCATCGCTAATAGCATAATAACAGTTTGTGCCAAAGAAATGAGACCATTTAGCAAACCACAAAGAAAAGCATTGACTTTAGCAACCTCCTGATTGATTTTCTCTCCTATAATTGCACCAATTCCCGAAAAAACTTCCAATATTTCCTTAAAGAATGTTTTGAGCTTGTTATAGACGTTTTTAATACTTTCGGGGATATTGTCTTCAATGAAATTTTTTAAATAGAAAACAACAGCAAAGAAAATATCATCCGTAATGGTAGGTGTTGCTTTTACTACGGTTGTGACTATTGCTAAAGAAACCTCTTCAAAATAATTTGCAAATTCTTTAAACTTGACAAATCCTGCGGCTGCTATTTCAGAAGCATTTTGCATAGTCTTGTATTCTTTGGCTTCAATGGGTACAGGGATAATAGGCTTATATTTTACTTCTTCTTTTGCGAAACCAGTTGTTCCTATTTTATTTTGATAGGTGCTGTACATCGGATTTACATAAAATTTTATGTAATCGTAATTTTCCTCTGTAAACTTCCATTTCTCAATGGTTTCTATACCTCCTCTCATCCAGTCTGCCAACTGATTGTTTAATGAGAATACCTTTTTATAGACTTCATTTAGTTTGGTTTGTTCTGCAATTTCCAAATAGATTGCACCTTTTAAAAGAGTTTCATTTATCTTTTTCTCTTTTGCTAATACCATTACAAGATTGTCGAAGCCATTCACGGTATAATCATAAACCAATCCTCTAAAATTCACATTCTGGTCTATACTGTATATTCTGTTAAAAAAGTCTTTGGCATCTTTTCCCATTTTTACCCGACAGGCAGTACCAAAAAAATTGCTTTTTTTAGGGTTGTCTTCTTCATAGAATACTTTAAATTCCTTGTCATCTACTTCATCTTTTTGATACCTGTCAAACACCTCAACACCACTTTTGCATAATATAAAAGTGTACTTTATACCTTCTGTTTCTTTGGTTTCGGAAATTTTGCCGAAGTCTTCAGGAGGAACAACAAATGTTTCAAAAAACACACTATTTTTTCCATAAGGACTGTCCAGGTTTCTACTCAGAACATACTCTAATCTTTGTATCATATCATTTGAATTTATTACGAACCAAATGTAGATACAGGTAGCGACAAAACTCGTCGTATTAGAATACTTTCAAAAATTTTAAAGTATATCCTATAATTTACTTGGAATATTTATGCTAATTTAATTTACTCTATTAGGAATGTTTTTTTATAGTTTCTTAATCATCCATAAAAAACATTTAATCATGAGTGTTTCCCATTATAATTATGTCTAAGGCAAATAAAAGGTGTGAAAAAATGAGGCTATCCATATTTTTCGGACAGCCTGTATCATTCATATTTTAAAGGACAAATTAACTTTGGTACCCCAATAATTTTCTGATCTGGTAGAAAAATCTCTCAATAAGCCGTAGATCCTGCGTTACGATCTCAGCATTACCTCTGAGTTCTTTATCAAACGGAAGATTTCTATTATAGCTTGTTTTTAATCCTTTAGGAAGAGTGATATCCACATAATAATTTCCTTTATCATCAGGAATAAGAGAAATATTCTGTACTTTCCCTTCTACAATACCATATTCCTGAAAACGATAGTTATCAAGCTTAATCAGTACTTTTTGGCCTGTAGTTACCTTTCCTGAGTTAATAGTAGGGACAGACATTCTTCCCACCAGCTTTTCCTTGTTTGTAGGAAGTATGGAAAGGATGGGCTCTGCCACTTTTACAAATTGATTTTCTCCAAAAAACTGCTGAAAGCTGGCCATACCATCTGTGGAAGAGATAACAAGGTAATTTTGTTCCCATTGCTTTAAAGATTTACGAAGCTGCTCAAAAAGCTGTAAAGTCTGTGAAGAGTATGTGATTTTGTCTTTTTCCGTATTAATGGCTGTGCCGCTTTTGGTTTTGTTCAGATTGGAAATTCCTTCATCCATTTGCGAAATGGAAATATTAAGGTTTTCAAGGTTTTGTTGAGCCTGAAGATATTTTATTTTCTCATTTTCAAGTTCTACAGAAGCAATCACTCCCTGGTTGTAAAGTTCCTGAGATCTCTGATAGCTTTTTTTTGATAATTCATATTTAGCTAATTCCAGGCTTTTCTGTTGTTTTAAAGTTGCGATTCTCCCTCTGTATTCTGAGATACTTTGATTGGCTGCAATATTTTCCGGAGCATAAGGCTGTAGCCTTGTGAAAAGTTCCTCATCCTGAAAAGCTTTTGCAAAACTATTGTAATCACCCTGCAATTCTCCCAGTTTGAATCTGGACGTCTGCGCAATCGGAAAAGAGCTGAGCTGATTGGGAGCAATAGAATCCACAAGCTTTTTCAATTCCAGGACATCTTTATAATTTGCTGTAGACTGCATTACCATCAAAACGTCATTTTTTTTAACCTCCTGATGATCTTTGATGAAGATCTTTTCAATTTTTGAGCTGGTTCTGGCTTCTATTTTTTCAGGCGGATTTTGTGATGTAACAATAACGGGGGCAGAAACAAATTCCGGATATTTGATGATATAGCTCATTACAAGGATGAGCAGGAGAATAATTAATATGATACTGTTTCCCCAGCGTATCATCCAATGGGGAGGCTGGGTAAGAATGTCCTGAACACTTTCAGAGCGAAGTTCAATATTGTCTAAGATGTCTTCTTTCATGTTAAGATAGAATTTTCCCTGTGATTTCAGAGAGCGTATTTTAATTTCCTAATTCAAGCTGATTCTTCACCAGCCTGTAGTATTCTCCTTTTAAGGAGACCAGTTCAGCATGATTGCCTTCCTCTACCACTTTACCTTTATCCAAAACTATAATTTTATCAGCATGTTTTACTGTTGATAATCTATGGGCAATGACGATGGCTGTCTTACCTTTAAAGAACTGTTCCAGATTCTCCATGATTACCTTTTCATTATTAGCATCCAAAGCAGAGGTGGCTTCATCGAAAAAGATAAACTCCGGGGATTTGTAAACGGCTCTGGCAATAAAAAGCCTCTGCTTCTGGCCACCGCTGACTCCTACACCTTCATTTCCAATCTTCGTATTATAGCTTAAAGGAAGACTTTCAATAAAATCCTTAATATTGGCAATTTCTACGGCACGCCTCAGTTTCTGTTTGTCAACATAATCTTCTCCCACCGCAATATTATTGGCGATAGTATCATTGAACACATATCCTTCCTGCATTACCACTCCGCAATGATCTCTCCAGAATCTTGGGGAAATATTTCTTAACTGGGTATTTCCAAGTTTAATTTCTCCCGAATTAGGTTCGTAAAATTTCATCAGTAGCTTCAGAAGAGTCGTTTTACCGCTTCCGCTGGCTCCTACAATAGCCGTCGTTTTCTGGTAGGGAATGGTAAGGCTGAGATCTTCAAATACAGGAACATCAGATCCAATGTACCTGAATGATATATTGCTGACATCAATGTCTTTCTCCGGAATTTCACCCGCATACTGTTCATTTTTGTCTTCTTCATCTTCTTTGTCGTGAATCTCACCCAATCTTTCCAATGAAATCTTAGCATCCTGAGTCTGCTTGATAAAATCGATAAGCTGCAATAACGGACTGTTCAGCTGTCCAATAATATACTGCACCGAAAGCATCATTCCCAGGGTAAGATTGCCACTCAAAACCAATTTGGCAGAAAGAAAGCTTACCAGAATGTCTTTCATCTGGTTGATAAAATTTCCTCCTACAGATTGCCATTGTTCCAGAGATAGAGATTTTATTCTGATTTTAAACAGCTTTACCTGTAAAAATTCCCAATCCCAACGCTTCTGCTTTTCTGCATTATGCATTTTGATTTCCTGCATACCGTTGATCAGCTCAATTACTTTACTCTGTTCCTGTGAAACCTGAGAGAATCTTTTATAATCCAGCTCTTTTCTCTTATTAAGAAAGAAGCTGATCCATGCAATATATAATGCTGCTCCTACAAGATAAACGATAAAAAGTCTGTAATCGTAGAAGAGCAGTACAATACTGAAGATGATAAGATTGACAAGTGAAAAAAGGGTATTTAATGAGGAACTCGTCAAAAGCTGTTCTATTCTGTGGTGGTCGTTGATCCTCTGCATAATATCTCCTGTCATTCTCGTATCGAAAAAGCTTATAGGAAGCTTCATCAGCTTGATAAAGAAATCTGAGATAATCGAAATATTGATTCTTGCAGAAAGGTGGAGCAGGATCCAGCTCCGGATCACCTCAATACCCATTCTTCCGAGGAATAGCATAATCTGGGCAAGGAGCACAACATAAATAAAGTTGAGATCCTGGTTCTGTATCCCGACATCTACAATACTTTGGGTAAGAAACGGAAAAATAAGCGAAAGTAAACTTCCCGCCAGAAGACCTACGGCAAGCTGTATAACAAGTGACTTGTATTTAAGCAGATATTTTGAAAGGAAAGAAAAGCTGGCTTTACTTTCCGTAGTGTCAAATTCTGTTTGAAAAAATGCCGGGGTTGTTTCAAGAATAAGGGCAATTCCTTCTTCTGTATTTTCGTTGGCATTTTCCCCGATCCATAATTTAATAAATTCTTCACGGGTATAGGTAATCAGTCCGTAGCTCGGATCTGAAATATATACTTTATTATTTTTATCAATTTTATAGACAACAACGAAGTGGTTCTTATTCCAGTGGACAATACATGGGAACGGTACTTCTTCTGCCAGGGTATTAAAATCAATCTGGACTCCAAGGGAACGGAATCCTAAATTTTCTGATGCATCGCTAAGGCCCAAAAGGCTGCTTCCTTCACGGGTGGTTTCAGAAAGTGTACGGATCTGCTGCAAAGAGATACTTCTGCCGTAATATTTACTTACTATTCTAAGGCAGGTTGGTCCGCAGTCTTTAGCATCCGGCTGTTTATAAAAGGGAAATTTCTTCAAAATTTATACTCATTATAAAATGTCGCCACGTATGACGACATTTTTACTTTATTCATTGTTGTACTAATTAATCACTTGGCTAATAATAGCACCATTTATTACATGCATTCACACAGATGAACATTTCCTGATCAGCTGTTGAGCACTGGCCCTGCGTCTTAAAAACACAGTAGCTGGCAGAGGACTGGATACGGGCACATTCCTCTGTGATACCTCCTCTAAGTATTCTCAAGTTTTCTCTTGACAGTTTTTTTAGATTTTTCATATTATTAAGCTTTGTTGAAAGTTATTAACCTGTTTACGGCGTAACATCAATCACTGTAGGAGGAGTACAATAATACGTATTAGGACCAGCTCCGGCTATGGATCTGCATACACCGTTTGCACAGCATTGATCTCCACCACAATTGCCGTCCAGAGGGCATTGTCTAAGTCCACCTTTAATGGTTTTTAAACTTTCTCTTGAGATTTTCTTTAAGTTTTTCATATTTACTAAGTTTTTTGTTTTTTGGCTCTTAAAATTCGCTTTTATTTTTTCCTAAGATAGTGAATTTTTCAATTCCGGAAAGATTTATTGAAAGTCCTCATCTTCCATTAATTCATCAACAAAAAACCAAATATCTTCACGGTCATATTTATCCGGAAACTGGTGCCCGTTGAGAATAAATATGGGAGTGAAATTCAATCCTGAATTGCTGTTATCCTTTGTCATTTCGATGAATGGTGTCAGATCTTCAGTTGCAGAGGATCCTGACAAAGAAACGATTTTGTTTTCATCTTTGGTCTCGAACCATTCTTCTACAGCTTTCAAAAACTCTTTTTGAGGTTTATTTTGATAAATATGTTTAAAAGCTGAAAGTAATCTGGTGTATTTCTCATCAGCCCTGTCCGGCGAATAATTGAAACGGATCTGCACAGAAATGTCATCAGGATATTTTTCAAGCAGTCCTTCCATGATCTTGTGGCCGTCTTTACAGAAACCACAATAAGGATTGGATACAATTGAAAGACGAAGTTTAGAGTCTTTATTTCCTAATACGAAAGTTTCGGTATCCTGGAATTCTATTTTTTCATTTTCTAAAAGCTGGCTCTTGAAAAGTTCATAGTTTCTTTTAAATCTAAGGTTTTTAGCATTTGACTTCTGAAGACTTTCTTTTTGGGAAAGAATGTTGCTGAAATATAAAACAGCAGAAAAAACAAGAATCCACAGAACAGCTGTTAATAAAAGTGTTCCTATACTGAACGGGGTACTCTGGAAAAACAAAATGCTTAGCACTAATTGTCCGGTAAGAATTGAAATAATCAGAAGGCAGACCCTACAGAAAGCCTTTTCCACAAAAGCCTGGATATATAATGAATAGGCAATAGCCAATACGGAAACAAATGTAAATCCTTTTACGATATAAGCTGTTGCAGGAAGAAAAAGCCCCAGTACAGCAAGCCCTGTAAAGTAAATCAGGGAGAAATCTGAGAATTTTAAACCGAAAATACTTGTTTTATCCTGCTTGATAATTTTATCACATGAGTTCGTAACCTGCTTGGCAGAAGTATCTCCGCAAATACTGCCAATTACTGTAGAAGTATTCCCGAATTTCTGATTGAATATCTCCAGCGAAATATAGGCACCTGCCAGGGAAAGAACATTAAAGATAGCTTCGTATATCGTTTGTGTAAAAAAAGAATAGCCCAAAATGATAGCGAAAACAACATAGAGAAGAGGTTTAAAATCAAACGCCGTCTTATTTTCCGCATTTTCAGTTTTTTCAAAAAGCAGGACAAAATCTGTTGATTTCTTATGAAGTTCTTCTTTGTTGAGTGTTTTGGCTTTTTCAGAATAAACCGAATAACTGGCTCCCGATTTCTTTACCAGAGAAAAGGAATTATCTACTATGGCGATAAACTCTTCCGGCAACTCATCCCAATATTCCTTATCAAGTTCATAAGCATCATTTTTAACGCCCATAAAATTAAGCGTATCACTAAAAGCCAGCGCAGAAGGATAGTTTGGATGAGAGTTGAACTGGAAAGAAAACTCCTGTTTATCAAGTTTTAGATAGTTAATTAGCTTGTCGAAAATCATAGTAATATTTTTAACTAAAATACGCAGATGTTTTAAAAAAACAAGTTTTTTTTCTTTTCTTAGTGATATACTTTTGTTAAATAATTGATTTTGTGTAATTATTGTTGTATTTTTTCTTTTGTTTATCAAAAAATCAGGCTGATTTCGTAATCTGGTTCAAAAATATTGGAGAGCCTTTGGAAAATTCAATAAGACTATGGTAGCCTAAAAATTCCTCTATCATCCATGGTAAGCCCCTGGAATAGGATGTGATTCTTTGCTGTTCTGATGTATGATCTTCATTCCTCGTATCCTCTTTTTGTTTCTTTTGTGAGAATCACTATTTAACTTTAATAAAGAAGGTGAAGAAGTGTATTTCCTAAATTTGAACAGATGGAGATAAACGGTAATTTTTAATTAGATGATTTAAAAAAAAATTACCGAAGAGAAATATTTCATCCTTTTTTAAATCACTTTTATCTGCTTATTTGAAAGATAACTCTAATTTTTTCATACTGAAAATTCAAAAAATATTGAATGCTTTATTTTTAAACAAATGTTTAGTTTTATGAATTTTTGTTACCCTATTTGAACTTTTTATGTTGATTGATTGCCGAATCTTAAAATTTGTTAAAGTTCTAATTTTCAAGGTTAAACTCAAAAAAACTTAAAAAATCATAAAGTTTTCTTAAAGTTTTAAAAAACAATAGAAATGTTTTTGTATTTATAAAATATGTTGTACTTTTACATCGCCTTGAATGAGGGAACAAGTCAAGGTAATAAATTTTTTTTCATCATTTGTGTTTTTAGAATCGTATCGCCTGATACGATTCTTTTGTTTTTATTACCTTCGTAATTCAAAAGGAGATCAATAAAATAAGAATAGGTAACGGCACCTTCCTGCTGGTTGCTTTTCAAAAACAGGTTATTTGTAAACCCAAAAAAATCGTCCAACCAGCCCTGATGTCTGAAAATAAAACTCCTTTCGTACATCCGGTCTCTTTTCATGGCCGGAGAATATTGTCTAAGAACCGATTTTACAAATTCAGGATCTTCCTCAACTATGAACCTTAAAAGACTTTTTAGGGTAAAATATTCAGTACTGTATCTTAAATCTGTATTTTTGGAATTGATGCCTATCAGATAGCCTATAAAATTAGCTTCCTGCTCTCTGGCAAAACCTAGCTGATGAGAACTTTCATGTGCAGAGGTAAACGGCATGAGGGTATGGGGGAGTTCTGCATTATACTGGGCTTCTGCTGTAAAAGGGTTGTAATAGCCCAATATCCCTGTAAAATTCATGGCACTTTTGAAAAGGCTTGGTTTAAAAGCATTGATCTGTGGAGTACTTTTATCCGAAAGATATTTCGGAAGCTGTGCTTGCTGATGTAAAATTTCTGTCTGGATAGAAGTAAGATCACTAATAATGAATATTCCGTTTTTATCTTCCCGTACAGATTGCCGTGTAGATTTGCATTTTTCCAGATAGCGTAAGGCTAATGTTTTTGCTTTACCCACTTCAGGCTCTTTCTGGCTGGAAAGTTTCCTGATGACAGGCGTCTGAAAATAAAGCATTCCCCAAAAGATCTGATAGATGAAATAAAAGATATTAATTGTAGCCAGAAGCTTCAAAACAGCCCCATTTCTGCTTTTTCTTTTAAAACATAAAACAAGACAGTACAAAAGAAAAATTCCCAGAAGAATATAGATAAAATCCCCGAAAGAAAAAGGAATCCAGCTGAAAAGTATCTGATGGGTTTTTTTCTGAAATTCGAAAAAACGTTCAAAGAAATAGATCATTGTTCCGGACTTTGAGAAGCCATAGAACAAAAGAAATTGGGCAAGTAGTATACCTGCCCAAAATCTCTTTTTATATATTATTTTTATTGTATTAGTGACCACTGCCTTTAGAGATTTTATCCAGATCAATGCCCTGGGATTTTAAGATCCCTGTTACACGGATTGCATAGAATGCAAGATAAGCAAAACATACAACGCCTACAATATAACTGAAGTGGATATTGGTTTTATCTGCAATATATCCCTGAATAAAGCTTACAACGCCACCACCCATGATCATCATGATCAGATAGCCGGAACCCTGGTTGGTATGTTTTCCGAGACCATTGATGGCCAGAGCAAAAATACAAGGCCATAGGGTAGAACAGAACAATCCTACACTGGTAAAAGCATACACAGATACCATTCCTGTTGTAAACATTCCTATCAGTAAGGCGGCTATACCTGCTACAGAGAAAATCAAAAGCATTCTTGCAGGGTTTCCTTTACTCATAATGTCACAGATGATCATCACAATAATAACAGCGCCGTACACATAGAAGGGAGAAAGATCATGCTTAGCAATTGCATTCACTAATAAGAATACACCGAATGCAAGATAAGGGGCAAGGAATCTTAAGATCTTTTTGAATCCGGCACTCAGGTCAAATGCTTCTACAGCACCCGTCCAACGGCCTATCATTAATGAAGCCCAGTATAAGGAAATATAAGGCGCTACATCTTTGGTTTCAAAACCTAAGCTTTTTTCCATATATGCAGGAAGATTACTTGCTGTGGAAACCTCTACGCCTACATATACAAAGATAGCAATCATACCCATCACAAGCTGAGGGTACTGGAAAGCGGATTTTTTGTGGTCTCCCGGAATCACATCGTCAGTATCCTCTATAATAGTAGGAGTGATTGCAGGAAGAGAGGAGAATTTAAGCATGATGGCCACCAGTACAAATGCAACTCCCAGCATAAGATAAGGGATTTTTACACTTTCGATACTTGCTTCTGTATTAGCTGCGGATGCAGCACCAAAAATAGCAAATGATACAATAAGTGGTCCGATGGTTGTCCCCAGGTTGTTGATTCCTCCCGCCATGGTAAGTCTCTGAGATCCCGTTTCAGATGGTCCTACTTCAATAGCCAGTGGATTCGCTACAATTTGTTGTAATGAGAAGCCGAGCCCCACAATGAACAGACCGGAGATCATTAACGGAAACGATGCCAGATTTGCTGCCGGATAGAACAGTAAAGTTCCTGAAGCAGAAATAAGGAGACCTAATATAAGTCCGTTTTTGTAACCTATTTTATTAATAAGATCCTGTTTCAAACCTTTTGAAACAGCCATATAAATTAAAGAACCCACAGTATACGCCACATAAAAGCAGATCTGTACGAGCATACTTTCAGTTTGGGTCAATTTAAAGGCTTTTTGGAAAACTGGTATGAGAATGTCATTACTTGCCGCAACAAATCCCCAGAAAAAAAACACAGTAACCAAGGGAATAAACTGTCCCCAATTGGTTTGTTTAGAATAATTTGACATGTTTGTTAAAAATTTCGCAAACAAATATAACTATTTCTTTTAAATAGAATGTTCCAGCAATGTTTTTTTTATCTCCTTATAAGCTTTTGTTTTCAGATCTCTCGGAGAATCTGATGGTTCCATGATTCCGTTGAAATATACTTTTACTTTTCCCGGGTAACCTTTTGCACTGTCGAAAGGAAAGATTTCTTTCAATCCTACAAAAGTATATACTGCGATTGGGGAGTGGTGTTTGGAAGATAAAGTAAATGCTCCGTCTTTAAATTCATCAAGAATAATAGAAGTATCGTCGGGTACGCCACCTTCCGGGAATATGGCAATGCTGTTTCCTTCTTCCATCTTTTCCGCACATCTTCTGTAGACATCTGCACGGCTTCTTGCGCTGCCTCTGTCTACCATCACACAGATCCTTTTATATATGGTACCAAAAATGGGGATCTTTACAAGTTCTTTTTTACCTACAAAACAAATAGGATGATGGGGCATCAGGATACAGGCAAGCATAATATCCATAATGGAAGTATGGTTCGAAATGAAAACATACGGTTTACTTTTGTCTTTTTTCTGGTCAGAAAGATTCGTAAGATCGTACCTCAGACCCATACCGTAGAACATACCGAAGCACCAAATCCTGATAAATTTGTAAGCATATTTATAATGCTTTTTATTAAAAGATAAAATATAGACAGGGATTCCCAAAGTGACTGTTAAAACAAACGCCAGTATCAGCAGCCAGAATCTCCAGAGATAATTTAAAATTTTTGCCACTGCTTAACCGTTAAAAATTACTTTCTTTTTCACAGAATAATTAAGAATGGAAACCAGCAGAATTGCTGCAATCTTACTGATCATTTCCGGGCTTAAGGTATAAAAAATTAAATTGATATTATCCTTAAATATAAAGCTGTAAAAAATCTGGAAAAAGCCTAAGCTTAATAACGTTGAAATGAAGGACACGCCCATAAAGTAAGCAAACTCTTTTCTTTTAGAGTGCTTTCCTCTTTCAAAGACAAACCAGATGCTCAGGAAATAGTTGCTGATGATTCCACAGCTCGTAGAGAAAATATTACTTAAAGGATAATGGATGCCATGAAAATTGGTTTCTCTGGCAAAGACATGCGGAAGATAAGTGCTGAATGCTTTAAAGCTTCCAATCTCTACAATGGCACTGAGCCCCCCGGCAATAATGAAGAACAAAACCTGTTTCTGGCGTATTAGTAATTCTCTCATTCAATATATATGAAGTTGCAAATTTATAATTATATGTTAATAATGTAAGAATAAAAGATTATTTAAAAACAAACTATCGATTTAACTTATTGTATATCAGGCAGATGTATTGATATTGATTTGATGATATACTATATACTTTATTAAAGTAATATACCTGATCTTCCGGGGTTATAAGTAGTATTAATGAATTGGAAATTTCTTCTTTATCACTTCCAAAACTTTAAAACGATAGCAACAGTGATGGCTAAAGGAATCTGAAAGTTTCAGCCCAAAATATTTCGGTGAACATATGTTAAACAATGAAAAAAGTTGTTAAATTATTTTTTTGAATCAAAATAATTTCTAAATTTAATATTCAGAATGATGTAATTATAACCTGATAATAAATTCATTTTCAACTTCTTGTGTTGATGGTTTTTTCTATCTTGTAATGTGCGGTATAACGCATACTACCATAATTTTTACGACCCAAATTATAACAATATTTGTATGAAAAGTCAAAACAAATACAGAAAATTCCAGCTTCAGCAAAAAAATATTGAAGCTCTTGAGAGAGAAAATTCCCGCTTCAAAAGAGTGTATTCAGAATATGAAAATATGACAGATGAGTTGTGGAACCTTGAAAACTCTACCAATGAACCTGTGCCGGATGATTTTATCAATGCCATCATGCTTCAGAGTTCTTATCTGGAAGATGAAATTGAGGACTGGCTCATCAAGTTCGATAATCAAAAAGCTGATATAAAACATTAGAAGCTTCCAGTCTGTTTTTAAACGCTATTTGAAGATAAATTCATAATTTAGCATCCTTAAACTAAAATGTAATATATGGTTGCTATTGTTGATAGTGGGTCTACCAAATCAGATTGGGTGATACTGGATGATTTCAAAAAAGTGTTTTTAAAAACAGAAACCATCGGCTTTAACCCCAATTTTATCAACAGAGAACTTATTGTTCCTGAAATAGAAAAGAACAGCAGCCTTATATTAGTCAAAAATTCCATAACGAGGATCTTCTTCTATGGCTCAGGATGCGGTGTGAAAAAAAACTGCGAAACTATTAAAGAAGAGCTTCAAAGAATATTCACAAAAGCTGAAATCGTTGTGAAAGAAGATCTTATGGCCGCAGCTTATGCCGCATACAGCGGAAAGCCGGCTGTGGTATGTATTTTAGGAACAGGCTCAAATTCCTGCTATTTCGATGGCCAAAATCTTAAAATAGAACTCCCTTCCCTGGGTTTCCTTATGGGAGACGAAGGAAGCGGAAGTGCTATTGGAAAACAGCTGGTACGAAGATATTTTATGAAAAAACTTCCTGCGGATCTTCATAAGGAGTTCGAGCAGAACTATGGGCTTAAAATAGAGGAAGCCCTGAACAATATGTACCACAGCCCGAGACCGAATGCCTGGCTGGCGGATTTCAACAAATTTGTCATCGAAAGAAAGGAGCATCCTTACTTTAAAAGTATGGTATACGAAGAAATGAAAAATTTCTTTGAATACCAGGTGATCCCTTACGAAGAATCAAAAGAAGCCGAGATCAATTTCATCGGCTCTATCGCTTATTATTACGAAGCTATTCTCCGCTCAGTGGCGGCAGAACTTCATTTAAATGTGGGCCACGTTGTCCAGAAACCTATCGAAAGTTTAGTAGACTACCATATTAAGTATATACTTTAATAAAAAACAAAATTCTATGTCAAGTAAAACCCACCGCGACGAAAAGAACTTTAATCAGGCCGCGTTAGATTATCATAAAGCCGAACCTAAAGGAAAAATCGAAGTTATTCCTTCGAAGCCTCACTCTTCTCAGAGAGATTTATCATTGGCATACTCACCTGGGGTGGCAGTTCCTTGTATGGAGATCCATGATAAACCCGAAACCGTGTACGACTACACCGGTAAAGGAAACCTGGTAGCTGTAATTTCCAACGGAACAGCTGTATTAGGACTTGGGGATATCGGAGCAGAAGCTTCAAAACCGGTAATGGAAGGAAAAGGTCTTTTGTTCAAGATCTTTGCAGATATCAATGTTTTTGATATTGAAATTGATGAAAAGGATCCGGAAAAATTCATTCAGATTGTAAAAGGAATTGCTCCTACATTCGGAGGGATCAACCTTGAAGATATTAAAGCTCCCGAAGCATTCTATATCGAGCAAAAACTGAAAGAAGAACTGGATATTCCTTTAATGCATGATGATCAGCATGGAACGGCAATTATTTCTGCTGCTGCATTGATCAATGCTCTTCAGATCGCTGACAAAAATATCGAAGAAGTGAGAATGGTGGTAAATGGAGCCGGAGCGGCGGCCATTGCATGCACCAACTTATATATTTCTCTGGGGCTTAAAAGAGAAAATGTTTTAATGTGTGACAGCAAAGGAGTTATCAATCATAAAAGAGAAAACCTTACGCCTGAAAAAATTGACTTTATTGCTAATACAGATATCGAAACACTTGAAGATGCCGTAAAAGGTTCAGATGTTTTCATCGGTCTGTCAAAAGGAAACGTAATGACTCCGGAAATGCTTTCTAGCATGAATGAGAATCCTATCGTTTTTGCTTTGGCAAACCCGGATCCGGAAATTGCTTACGATCTTGCCCTTGAAACCCGTAAAGACGTCATCATGGCAACAGGTAGAAGTGATTATCCTAACCAGGTGAACAATGTATTGGGATTCCCTTATATTTTCCGTGGAGCATTAGATGTTCAGGCAAAAGGAATCAACGAAGAGATGAAGCTGGCAGCCGTACACGCTATCGCAGATCTTGCAAAAGAACCCGTACCGGAAGCTGTAATATTGGCCTATAATGTTCAGAACCTACAATTCGGAAGAGAATACTTTATTCCAAAGCCATTTGATAACAGGTTAATTACCAAAGTATCCAGCGCTGTAGCAAAAGCAGCCATTGAAAGCGGTATTGCCAGAAAAACTATCGAAGACTTCGAAGAATACGAAAACCAGCTGCTGGACAGAATGGGAAGAGACGAGAAGCTGGTAAGAATGATGCAGAGCCGTGCAAAATCCAACCCGAAGAGAATTACTTTAGGCAACGCTGAAGAATACAACGTATTGAAAGCAGCTCAGATTCTTTACGAAGAAGGAATTGCTTTCCCGAGCCTGTTAGGAGATAAAAAATACATCAAAGAACAGATGGAGCGCTTTGGAATCAATCTGGATATTCCAATCATTGATCCAAGTGATGACGATCAGAAAGAAAACAGAAAAAAATACAGGGAAACTCTTTGGAAACTTCGTCAGAGAAAAGGGATGAACGAATATAAGGCAAAAAGATATGTTCGCCAGAGAGATTATTTCGGTCCGTTAATGCTGAGACATGGAGATACAGACGGCCTTATCGTTGGTTTCTCTAAAAATTATACTTCTGTGCTTCGTCCTGTGTTAGAAGTTATTGAAAAAGATAAAGGAGTAGATAAAGTAGCGGCCATGATGATGATCCTTTCAGAAAAGAAACCTATTTTCTTTGCTGATACATCCATCAATCAGAATCCTACAGCAGAAGATCTTGTGAATATTGCTAAAATGGCAGAAATTACAGTAAAATCTTTTGCAATAGAGCCTAGGATCGCCATGCTTGGTTTCGAAAACTTTGCAGCCATTTCCGATACATCCAAAAAAGTAGCCAAAGCAGTAAGCATTCTCCACGAGAAATATCCTAAAATGGTTGTTGATGGTGAGATCCAGCCGGATTTTGCAATGAATGCGGATCACTTAAGTGACTATCCTTTCTCAAAATTAGGAACAACTCCTGCCAATACCTTCGTTTTCCCGAATCTTGAAAGCGCCAACCTTTCTTACAAGATCATCAGAGGCATGAAAGTGGCACAGGTGATCGGCCCAATTTTGATGGGATTAAAGCAGCCGGTACATGTTTTACAGATGCGTTCCAGCGTAGATGAAATTGTAAACCTGGCTACTGTCGCCGTTCTTGATGCTCAGAGAAGAGAAAAGAAAAATTCCGAAAAAAAATAAACGGATAAGCATAACAAAACTGTCAGTTTAAAGGATAGTTTTAATCATAAAATAATAAAAGGCTCCATATTTTGGAGTCTTTTGTTTTTATATTAATTCCTTGAATGTACGATCAAAATTTAAGTTAAAAATCATTCGCACGTGAAATGAAAATATTAATTAGTTTAAATTGCTATATTTGGGAGTTTTAAAAATTAATATGATATTTTCCTTACAAGGCAGTGTTCAAGAACTTACACCCACTTACGCAGTAATCAATGTACAAGGAGTTGGTTACTATGTAGGTATCAGTTTGATGACCTCCCAGGCCCTGGCCCTGAATAAGCCGGCATTTTTATTTACTCAGCAGATCATACGGGAAGATGCTCATCTTCTCTTTGGATTTAACACTCGTTCAGAAAAAGAAATGTTCAATCTGTTAATAAGCGTTAACGGAGTAGGGGCTGTTTCTGCCCTTATACTTCTTTCCACCTTAAGCCTTGAAGAGATTGCTTCAGCCATACTTTCCAAGAACAGTGCACTGATTCAAAAAGCCAAAGGAATAGGAACTAAAACTGCAGAAAGAATTATCGTGGATCTAAAGGATAAAGTCCAGAAATTCGGCATTGCAGAAGAAAATATTTCTTCTTTTGTGGATAATAAAGTCAAGGAAGAATCGTTATCTGCATTAGAAGTTTTAGGGATTCCGAAACGAATGAGCGAGAAGATCGCAGACAGGATGATGAAGCAGAATCCTGAGATCTCCGTAGAAGAACTTATAAAACATATCTTAAAAAACATTTAACATTTGGTGGCGAATAATAAGCATCTGAAAATATTTTTGTTCCTGTCGTTCCTGTGTATGTCAGTAAGTGCCTTTGCACAACAGGTACGGGATACTGCGATCATAAAGAAAGATTATCAACTGGCTGATCCTACCCGGTATGAGGCCTTTTATGATATAAAAACAGGTATGTATTATGTATATCCTAAAATTGGAAATACATTTACAGGGCCTCCTACAGCTATGTCTCCCGAAGAGTATAAAGAATTTATGCTCGCAACGCAGTCAAAAGCTTACTATAAAGAAAAATCCGATAAGTACAGTCTTCTTTACAGAAGAGATAGGACTGATGCCCGTAAGAAAGGTCTCATCCCGTCTCTGATGATCAATAACAGGCTGTTTGAAACTATTTTCGGAAGTAATAAAATAGAGATCATTCCTTCAGGATATGCCTCTTTAGACTTTGGCGGACTTTACCAAAAAATAGATAATCCACTGATCCTGCCTCAGAACAGGACCAGTTTTACCTTTGATATAGACCAAAGGATACAGCTGGGCTTATTGGGTAAAGTAGGAGAAAACCTTCAGTTGAAGGCTAATTATGATACCCAGAGTGGCTTTGCATTCGAAAACAGAATGAATCTTGTATGGCAGGCGAAAGGAAACTGGAAAGATCTTCAGACCAAAGGCCTTGGCGAGGTAGATAAGCCCAGTGCAGGAGGGGAAGATAAAATCATTAAGAGAATAGAATTTGGTAACGTGAATATGCCGCTTTCTACCAGTCTTATCCGTGGTTCACAGTCATTATTCGGGGTAAAAACAGAATTCCAGTTAGGAAAAACTTACGGAACAGTAGTCCTTTCCCAGCAACAGGGAGAAGCCCGTAATATTGTAGTACAGGGTGGAGGTGTTATGAATAATTTTAAAGTTAATGCGATTGACTACGAAGACAACCAACACTTTTTCCTTGGGCATTATTTCCTTGACCGTTATGATAACGCGCTGGCCAACTATCCGCAAATCAATTCCACGGTAAATATTACCAGGCTGGAAGTTTGGGTGCTTGACCAGGGAAACAGTAATCTGGCGTATCAGAAAAGTATTATCGGTATCAGGGATTTGGGAGAAGGTGCTTCAGGATTGCCGGACAATTCCCAGAATGGATTATACCCATCTATTAATGCGGCAATAGGACCAAGAGAAGCCGGTAAAAATTATGCGACAACCTTTCAGGGGCAGATGTTCCCTGGAAGTGCACAGCCGTATGATAATGGTGAACAGTTTATTTTTAATACAAAAGCAAGAAGGCTGAATGCTAATGAATATACATTGCAGCCTCAGTTAGGATATATTTCATTGAACCAGAAGCTGAACGAGAATCAGCTTTTAGCCGTTTCCTATTCCTTTACGGATGGTACCAATAAAGTCTATAAAGTAGGGGAGTTCTCCGAAGAAAGTCCCGTATTGGTAACCAAAGTGCTTAGAGTAAACAACAAAGTAAATACAGAATCTCCAATGTGGGACCTGATGATGAAAAACATCTATTCTTTGGATGCAGGACAGGTAGCACAGGACGGCTTTATTCTTAACGTATTCTACAGGGATCCGAAAACCGGGGGTAAAGTGAATTACCTTCCCGGAACCAGTGTTCAGGATAAAAATTTACTGAAATTACTTAACTGGGACCGTCTTAACATGAATGGAGATATCCAGGCCAGCAGTGGTATATTGGGAGACGGTATTTTTGACTTTGTGAATGGAATTACGATCCGGCCGGAAACAGGGAGGATTATATTTACCAAAGTACAGCCTTTCGGAAGCTTTATGCAAGGACAGGTCGGAAATGATCCGCAGTTTGTTTTTACGGATCTCTACAGACAGCAGAAACAAGTGGCATCTTCCAGCAACCTTGCCCAGAGATATACCATAGAAGGACGATACAAAGGAACACAGGGGCAGGGAATTTCTCTTGGTGCTGTAAACGTTCCGCAGGGATCTGTAAAAGTTTCGGCGAATGGTGTTCAGCTGACAGAAGGGGTAGACTATACCGTAGATTATATGCTCGGAACAGTAACGATTATCAATGAAAATGTTAAACAGTCGGGACAGGCTATCAATATCTCATTAGAAAATCAGCTTACCTTTAATACCCAAAGAAAAAGATTTTTAGGATTAAACCTGGAAAGAAGATTCAATGAGAACTTTATAATAGGGGGAACAGTTGTTAATTATTCCGAATCTCCGCTTACCCAGAAAGTAAACTACGGGCAGGAAGCCGTTAATAATACAATGGCCGGGATTAACATGATGTACAACAATCAGATTCCTTTCCTGACAAGGCTTACAGATAAAATTCCATTTGTAAATACAGAAGCTCCGTCAAACCTGAATTTTAAAATGGAAGGGGCATACCTTCTTCCCGGATTAAATAAAGGAACGAATGACCAATCCTATGTAGATGATTTTGAACAGACAACTTCTAAAATTTCGTTAAAAGAACCGGCAGCCTGGAGCTTAGCTTCAAGACCTGAGAAAAACTTAGCGCCTCCATTTAACGGAGCTCCTAGTGATGATGCTCTGACAAGTGGTTACGGAAGAGGACTTTTATCATGGTATAATATTGACCCAAGATTCTGGGGAGTAGGAGGCAGGGCACCAGCTGGAATTACGGCACAGTCTGTTTCCAACCACGCATCCAGAAGAGTTCAGTATTCCGAAATTTATAACAACAGAGATTTTGTTGCGGGTGAGCAGACCTTCACCAATACTTTAGATATTTCTTACTATCCTCAGGAAAAAGGTCCGTACAATGTCAATCCAGGCTCCGAAACAGCGGCTTCCAGATGGGCAGGGATCATGAGACCGATCAGTGTTTCCAATTTCGTTAATTCAAATATAGAATATGTTGAATTCTGGATGATGGACCCTTATGCGGATGGAACTGTCTTAGGCGATAGAGCGAGACTTTTACTTCAGTTAGGAAACGTTTCCGAAGATATCCTGAAAGACGGTAAAATGCAGTATGAAAATGGTCTTCCTACTCCGGGAGCGCCTTCTACTACCACAACTTCCAATTGGGGAGTACAGCCGAAACAGCCACCCATTCTTTACGCATTTTCAAGTGAAGGTGATGACAGAAGATCTCAGGATTTAGGATATGACGGTTTAAACTCAGATCAGGAATCAATGAGATTCGGAAATACATTTGTTAACCCGGTTACCAACTTAGTTGACCCTGCTGTGGATGATTTCGTATTCTTCATGTCGGACAAATTTACAGGCAATCAGGCGGCCTCTCTTGTTCAGAGATATAAATATTTCAGAAATCCGGAAGGGAACTCTCAGGCTAATTCATTGGAAGTGGCTTCACAGACTCCGGATGCAGAAGATATCAATAAAGATTATAACCTTGACCAGACAGAAAGCTACAATGAATATGTTGTAAAACTGGATAAACCGAGTCTTGCCTTAGGACAGAACAATATCGTAGATGTAAAAACGGTGAAGGCTACCTTCCAGAACGGACAGTCTTCTGATGTGAAATGGTACCTGTTCAGAATCCCTGTTTCAAAATATGCTGAAACGGATGCGGAAGGAGAGCGAAGTGCGTCAGTACTTAACAATGTAAGATTTGCGAGATTAATGCTTGCCGGTTTTGAACAGACTTCTACCTTAAGATTCGGGACAATGGACCTTGTAAGATCGGACTGGAGAAGATATCCAAATCAAATTGCCAGCCCTACAGTATCTTCACAACAGGAAGGTGTAGGTATAGCACAAAATAATAACTTCGAAGTTGGAAGTGTAAATATTGAAGAGAACGCCCTGAACCAGCCTCCTTATGTACTTCCTCCGGGAATTGACAGACAGGTATTGAGTGGAAATGCAGGAGCACAGAGACAGAATGAGGCTTCACTTTACATGAAGATAGACGGTCTTGCCGGAGAAGCAAGAGGGGTTTTCAAGAATACTACCCTGGATATGAGAAGATATAAAAAGCTAAAACTTTTTTTACATGCTCAGGACCCGACAGACAGATACCAGGGTATCGATTCTGAATCTAAATTCTTCATCCGTTTCGGAAGTGATGCTACGGACAACTATTATGAATATGAATCTCAAATGTTGCTTACGCCTAGGACAGCAACTACACCTTTGGAAATCTGGCCTATTGAAAACAATGTTGATTTGGAGATCCAGAACTTTGTAGATGCCAAAATTCGAAGAGATAAGAGTTCATCTAATATTGTAGACAGGATCATGGATCCTAACTTTGGAGATGAATCAAAAAGAATTTATATCAAAGGACGTCCGAGCTTAGGAAATATTACTACCATTATGATTGGGGTAAGAAATACAAGCCGTTCAAACTCTATTACCAGAATTCTTTGGGTGAATGAGATCCGTCTTTCCGAAATTGAAAATGATGGAGGATATGCAGGTAATGCAAGTCTGAACTTTAACCTTGGAGATTTTGCTACTGTCAATACAAGTGCATCTTATACTTCCGTAGGTTTCGGTAATATAGATTCAAAGCCGGCAGAAAGAAATCAGTCTACACAGTCTGCTTTCAGTATCAATACTGCTGTAAACGTAGACAAATTCCTTCCTGAAAAAAGCGGACTGAAAATTCCTTTAAACTATTCCTACTCACAGACTATCGAGGATCCGAAATATAACCCTCTGGACACCGATGTGGAATTCAGCAAGGCAGCCAACAAGGAGCAGCTTAAAAAAGTAGCAAGAACGTATACACAACAAAGAAGCATTGGCGTTGTCAATATGCATAAGGAAAGGGTAAATCCAAATAAGAAACCTAAGTTCTATGATATTGAGAACGTTTCCGTAACGGCAGTTTATAATGACGATTATTACAGAGATATTTATACTTCAAGAAACTACAGACAGTATCTTAGAGGTTATGTTGATTACAACTATACTTTCAAGCCGTGGGTAATTAAGCCGTTCAACAAAATGATCAGTGATACGGCGAAATCTACAAAATATCTGAGATGGATCAAAGAATTCAATTTCAACCCGATTCCTACGAGATTATCTTTCAGAACAGAAGTAGACAGAAATTATAACGAACTTGAGTTTAGAAATGTAGAAGCAATCTTAAGTGGAAATACAGGTGACAGTTTTGCGGCGATCAAAAACAGAAACTTCTTCTTCGGATGGCAGTACGGTTTAGGATTCAACTTTACAAAATCATTAAAACTGGAGATCAATTCTGCAACAAGAACCCTTAATGATAATGTAGATGTGAACGGAATGAATGACAAATCCATCTTTGGAAATGTATTCAGAGCAGGTAGACCGGTATTGTACAATCACAGAGTACAGATTAATTACAAACTGCCGTTCCAGTATCTCCCGTATTTGGACTTTATTGATGCAGAAATTGGGTATGGGCTTACTTACAACTGGAATGCAAGATCTACCGCACTCCTTTCAAGTCCGGAAGGAAGCTTAGGCTCCGTAGGTCAGAATACAAATGTGATTCAGGCTACAGCTACTGCGGATATTCCTAAATTCTTCGGACAGTTTAAGTATTTCAAGAACATCTCTGCAAAACTGCAGAAGCGTAAACAGGAGATTGACTCATTGAATAATATATATACGCAGCAATGGGAAAAGAAAAGATACAGATATAAGAGCTATAAATTCAAAAATAAACTGACAATACTTCAGAGCGCAGCTTTTGCACTGACATCGTTCAAACAGTTAGATATTAATTACTCTGAAAATAACGGAACAGTACTTCCAGGATTGCTTTCTGCGCCAAACATGTATGGGTATGGCCAGACGTTGGGAGGTCCTACTATAGGATTCCTTTTTGGATCGCAGGCTGATATCAGAAGAACCGTGCTGGAAAATGGATGGGTAAGTGATTCGCCTTATATGACGGATCCATATGTGAAGATGTCAACAAAAGAATTGAGGGCCAATTTACAGATTGTTCCGATCAATGATTTCAGGATTGATCTTAGTGCACTGCATAACTACAACAGAAATTTCTCTCAGTCCGGATTTAATAACCGGAATAACCTTGGAACAGCAAACCATGATTATGCATTTGCCAATGATCAGGTAACGTATTCTAACTCTGTGGTGCTTCTGAAAACATCATTCAAGGAAACCCAGGCCGTTTACCAGGCGATCAGGGAAAATGCAATGATACTTTCCCAGCAGATGGGGTTAGGAGAAGTACTGAACAGTGATGGCTTTGCAGATCATTATAGTATTGCCAATGCTTATGTATTGATTCCTGCATTCAGGGCAGCAGTTGAAGGGAAATCCGTTAAGCAGATGGGAAATGCTAAAAAAGCCGGACTTCCGATTCCAAACTGGAAGATCACCTATTCAGGTTTAAGAAACATCCCGATCATTAATGGTCAGTTCTCTAAATTTGATATCCTGCACGGATATACAGCGACGTATACAGCAACAGGTATCCAGTCAAGTATTGATTACTTTAACAGGATTTCCGGTGGAAATGCATTCGATGTGAATAATGATTACATCAATCCGTTCACATTCTCGCAGGTCGGTTATGTAGAATCTTTCTCGCCACTTATCGGTATAGATGTTACCATGAGAAACAACATGCAGTTTGGACTTCAGTATAACAGAAACCGGATGATGCTATTAGGATTGGTGAACCATACCCTTACCGAAGATTCCAATACGGAATATGTAGTAAGACTTGGGTATATCGTTAAAAACTTCAGACTTGGTATGGCCAATACAAGAGGATCAAGAGGAAAAGGTAGTGACCTGAACATCAGAGGAGATATTTCACTGAGAGACAGCAAAACTTCCATCATGAATATCCTGTTGAATGATTCACAGATCACAGGAGGACAGAAACTCATGAATATAAAGCTTTCTGCAGATTATAACGTTTCAGAAAATCTGAACCTGAGAGTATTCTATGAGCAGATGACTTCCAAATACAAAATATCAACGGCATTCCCGCTGTCTACTATTAGAGCCGGTCTCTCTGCAACATTTACATTTGGAGACTCAGGTGGTGGTTTCTAAGAAAAAAATTAATACATAATCACTAAAATAAAAATCCCTTTCTTTTATAGAAAGGGATTTTAGTTTTAATTCACGTTTTTTGGAATAGCTTGGTTTATACGGTATCTTTACTGTCAAATAATTTATATGAAAAAAACACTATTAATTTCTGGGCTGGTATTTACAAGTCTAATATACGCCCAGCAAGCTACAAGTTTGGCTGTTTTAGATACGAGAGACATTAACTCTCTTCCATCTACTTATACTCAGATAGCAAAAGTAGAATTTAAATTTAGAGATGTAGTGCAAGTGCCGGGAGTAGGAAATTTCTCGTCGCTGTTTACTATAGCACCTTGGGTTGACAGTTCAGGCAATAAAGTACATCAGCTTAATTTTAATGACGGAGGTGTATTCTATAGAAACGCTTCACAAGCAGATAGTCAGTGGGGGAATTGGAATCAGTTATTAATGGCAAATGTTAATGGAGATGTGGGGATAGGAACTACAGATCCACGATCTAAAATTGATGTTTGGGGGAATATTTTAACTGGAAATACTAATGCTACAGAAGGTATTAATGCATTTGCCATAAGATATGAAAATGGATCACTAAATAATTGGGGATCTTTAAGAAGTTCAGCCGCAACTTATATGAGCTTTGGAGCTAAAGCAGACAATAATATTGGAAATGGATGGGTATCTAGTAATGGAACTCTGAACTTTTCTAAAGTAGCTATAACATTAAATGATGATGGAATTAAATTTTTGACATCTCCTCAGCAAATGATTGCATTAAATTCACCTGTAGCTATGAATGAGATAATGAAAATTGCAGTGAATGGAAATGCTGCGCTACAAGGAAAGTTTGAGGCAAAAGAAGTAAAAGTAACCCTCACGCCAACGGCTGATTTTGTTTTTGACGAAAAATACAATCTTCCGAAGCTGGAAGAGGTTGAAAAGCATATTAAAGAAAAAAAGCACCTTCCTGAAATTGCATCGGCAGCACAGATGGAAAAAGAAGGAGTCAATATTGGAGAATTTCAGATTAAGCTTCTTCAGAAGATTGAAGAACTTACGCTGTATACTATTGAGCAAAGTAAGCAGCTTAAAAAACTTCAGGAAAATAACGATAAACTTATGAAAGAAGTAGATGAACTAAAAACAATAAAAAAATAATAATATACAATATCCAATCGCTGCTTAGGTAGCGGTCTTTTATTTTGTTTCCAAAATTTAATTAAGATATTCATTACCCCTTTGAAGCTTTTATTATTTTGAATACATTTGTACAAAATAAAAATTAAAATGAATACACCATCAGAATTAAAGTACACTAAAGATCACGAATGGATCAAGATTGAAGGTAATGTTGCTACAATCGGTATTACAGACTTCGCACAGGGAGAATTGGGCGATATCGTATATGTAGATGTAGATACTATAGATGATGATCTTGAAGGGGGAGCTGTTTTCGGAAGTGTAGAAGCAGTGAAAACTGTTTCAGATTTATTCCTGCCTATTGCCGGAAAAGTTATTGAATTTAATTCAGAGTTGGAAGATCAGCCTGAACTGTTAAATACAGACCCTTACGGAAACGGGTGGATCATTAAATTAGAAATTGCTGATGGTGCAGATCATTCAGAACTGCTTACTGCAGAAGAATACCAGGCAATCATTGGATAAGGTTTCAAAAATATTTAGTAAGATTTTGCCCATTTATTGGGCATTTCTTACTTATATGCTTCTCAAACCGGGCGAAGAGAATAACGAGTACTGGTTCATGTTCAATGGTATTGACAAAGTTTTACATGTAAGCATATTTGCAATGCTGGGTTTCTGCTTTATTGCTGCATTTCCCAAAATCAAATTTTCATATTTTTTTCAGATCATCCTTATATATGCCTTCCTTACCGAAATTTTCCAGGAGGAAATGGGCTTAGGCAGATCCATGGAATCTCTGGATATCGTAGCAGATACTATAGGATGCTTAATTGGATACTCTATATATAAGATACTAGTTAAACGTTTTTTCTAAACTAAACCTTTCTTATTTTTACTCAACGATCTTTGTGGATAACTATATCATAGGCATAATGTATTAACAATCAAAACACTATATTGATACTTATCCCCAATATAACTCGTATATGAATTTTATGTTAAATAGATTTGTTTTGCGTGTTATTAAGTTGTTATCTTTGCCCCACTGAAAAACGAGAGTTT
>NZ_JBSIBX010000030.1:0-345 GCF_058245105.1 Chryseobacterium sp. UF-81
TAAATCCTGTGAACGTTAAGAAAATTCTACTGTTTGAAGCGCGAGACAAATGTTAAACCGAAGAACAAATAATGAATTCGTGCAAGTTTTAGAATTTTTAGAGATCAGGATTTATTTTTAGCGGAAGTTTCCAGGTCTTGAATTTTTGTTTCTTTTGTTTCAAGACAAAAGAAAGAATAAATATTAATCAGAAGATTTGTTGCTCTCGCAGATTAGCAGATGACGCCGATTTTTCTCATTGTAAATGTAAAGAATTGTAAATGTTCTCAAAAGTGTTATGGAAACACTACTCAACCGACATAGGAAAATGTAGCGTTAAAAAAATAAATCCTGTGAACGTTAAGA
>NZ_JBSIBX010000031.1:0-301 GCF_058245105.1 Chryseobacterium sp. UF-81
CGCGGGATGGAGCAGTAGGTAGCTCGTCGGGCTCATAACCCGAAGGTCATCGGTTCGAGTCCGGTTCCCGCTACTAAGTTAAGTGCTTTCGGTAAGCACTCTAAAGATACACCGCGGGATGGAGCAGTAGGTAGCTCGTCGGGCTCATAACCCGAAGGTCATCGGTTCGAGTCCGGTTCCCGCTACTAAGTTAAGTGCTTTCGGTAAGCACTCTAAAGATACACCGCGGGATGGAGCAGTAGGTAGCTCGTCGGGCTCATAACCCGAAGGTCATCGGTTCGAGTCCGGTTCCCGCTACTAA
>NZ_JBSIBX010000032.1:0-288 GCF_058245105.1 Chryseobacterium sp. UF-81
TGTAAACACTTACAAATTTGCATCTTAATTTTTAATAAATTTTACTTGCTTTTTAACATAGAATGCGAGAGAAAAAAATCTTCTGATTAATATTCATTCTTTCTTTTGTCTTGAAACAAAAGAAACAAAAATTCAAGACCCGGAAACTTCCGCTAAAAATAAATCCTGATCTCTAAAAATTCTAAAACTTGCACGAATTCATTATTTGTTTTTCGGTTTAACATTTGTCTCGCGCTTCAAACAGTAGAATTTTCTTAACGTTCACAGGATTTATTTTTTTAACGCTAC
>NZ_JBSIBX010000033.1:0-282 GCF_058245105.1 Chryseobacterium sp. UF-81
TTCCATAACACTTTTTGAGAACATTTACAATTCTTTACATTTACAGTGAGAAAAATCGGCGTCATCTGCTAATCTGCAAGAAAAAAATCTTCTGATTAATATTTATTCTTTCTTTTGTCTTGAAACAAGAGAAACAAAAATTCAAGACCTGGAAACTTCCGCTAAAAATAAATCCTGATCTCTAAAAATTCTAAAACTTGCGCGCATTCATTATTTGTTCTTCGGTTTAACATTTGTCTCGCGCTTCAAACAGTAGAATTTTCTTAACGTTCACAGGATTTA
>NZ_JBSIBX010000034.1:0-275 GCF_058245105.1 Chryseobacterium sp. UF-81
AGACCTTGTAGTCAAGTGACCAATCATCACCTAAGTTTACTCTGTGAAAATCTGTGAAATCTGTGGTTTGAAAATAGCAATAAAGTTCCGGCGATGATTGTTTAAATTTTTAGGCTCACCTGTTTTAATACTAAACCCAGATTATTTCTATTCATAAAAATTAAAGAAGAAAAGTTTAAAAACCCCGTGAGATTTGAAAAATCTGTAGAATAACAATCTCGCCAGTCTCCACGTCCATTTTCTGATTCCCAGTAAAATACTCTTATTCAATAGGA
>NZ_JBSIBX010000035.1:0-267 GCF_058245105.1 Chryseobacterium sp. UF-81
CCGGCTGGGATTCGAACCCAGGACCCATACATTAAAAGTGTATTGCTCTACCAGCTGAGCTACCGAGTCGGTCACTTGCTAACGATCTGCATTCTATGCTTTCGTTTTTAAGAGGTGCAAAGATATGAATTTTTTTGACTCCTGCAAATACTATATAAAAAAATCAAAGGTCTCTTGTGGAGACCTTTGAAACACCAAATCACAAAATATTAATATGAAAAAAATTTACTTTTCAGTAAACTTGTGACCCGGCTGGGATTCGAACCC
>NZ_JBSIBX010000036.1:0-263 GCF_058245105.1 Chryseobacterium sp. UF-81
TTGACAATTGAGTATTTACCATTTACTATTGTTCATTTTTAACTGTGAATGGTCAATTTTGCTTCGCAAGTCAATGGGCAATTATGGGTTAGAAAACGATTGACAATTGAGTATTTACCATTTACTATTGTTCATTTTTTAACTGTGAATGTTGAATTTCGCTTCGCAATGGTCAATTATGGGTTAGAAAACGATTGACAATTGAGTATTTACCATTTACTATTGTTCATTTTTAACTGTGAATGGTCAATTTTGCTTCGCAA
>NZ_JBSIBX010000037.1:0-247 GCF_058245105.1 Chryseobacterium sp. UF-81
TTCACATTAAAATTAGGGTAAATGATGAATGGACAATTGTGAATTTTATAGGTGTAAACAATTGACATTTCACTTGCTAAGCAAAATTGACGATTCACATTAAATTAGTGTGAATAGTGAATGGTCAATAGTGAATTTTATAGACGTAAACAATTGACATTTCACTTGCAAAGCAAAATTGACGATTCACATTAAAATTAGGGTGAATTGTCAATTGTCAATTGTGAATTTTATAGGCGTAAACAAT
>NZ_JBSIBX010000038.1:0-239 GCF_058245105.1 Chryseobacterium sp. UF-81
CTGATAACCTGGTGCCGCTTCAACCTGCTTGAACAGTGCGTCGACTTCCTCATCGCTGAGGATGATCGGCAGCAAGCCGTTCTTGAAGCTGTTGTTGAAGAAGATGTCGGCATAGCTCGGCGCAATAATGGTACGGAAACCATATTCCTCAAGCGCCCACGGCGCGTGCTCACGGCTGGAACCGCAACCGAAGTTTTCCCGCGCCAGCAGCACACTGGCACCCTGATAGCGCTCATGGT
>NZ_JBSIBX010000039.1:0-238 GCF_058245105.1 Chryseobacterium sp. UF-81
GACTACGTCATTGATGAAGCTAGCTGGATAAACGTTCGCTTAGTCGGATCAATGTCAATTGATTCCGTCTTTGCAGATTTAAAATATGCAATATCTGAATGAACCTTTGCGTTAAATATAGAATGTATTTTTAAATGCAAAGTCCATTTTAAATAACGTTGAGTTGTGAGGGGAGCAAAGAATTGACTACGTCATTGATGAAGCTAGCTGGATAAACGTTCGCTTAGTCGGATCAATG